>CALARU010000249.1 GCA_937888715.1 uncultured Planctomycetaceae bacterium
TTTCGAGCCCTGCCTTCAAAGGTGACGAGGCATTCCCCAAAGAATTCACAGGCGATGGTGATGGTGTTTCCCCTCCTTTAGAGTGGAAGGGCGCACCAGAAGGAACGAAGTTTTATGCGCTCACCCTTTGGCACATCCCAGGGCCAGGCGATGAAAAATCGTACTGGGTTATTTACAATATTCCTGCTTCGGTTAATAGCTTGCCCAAGAATTCGATGAGCATCGGCAAGGATGGATTTAACGACAAAAATCGTACAGGCTATGATCCCATGAAATCCAAAGGCCCAGGCGCTAAACAATACAACATTACGATTTACGCTTTATCCGCAGAACCCAAATTCAACAAAGAGAAAGTTACCCGCGCAGAATTGCTTTCAGCTATCAAGGGTATTTCTTTAGCAAAATCCACCCTCACCTATAATTACGAACGAGGCGGAAAGTGATTGTAATTAAGATTAACCCAAATCATTAAGGGCGCCCGTGCTTGCGCCAAATTTCTCGGTCTCGATCCCCATTTTTTGCAGCATTCTTACATAAAGGTTAGACAGTTGGTAATTGTTCTTTTGGTCAAACGCCAGATGGCCCTTATGTTTGAATCCACCTCCCGCAAGAAAAACGGGCAGATTATCTGCAGAATGGGCAGATGCATCTCCCAAACTGCTTCCAATTAATACCTGTGTGCTATCTAACAAAGTTTTTCCAGCTTCATTTGTAGCTACAAGCTTATCCAGAAATCCTGCAAAGTTCTGGTATTCTTTTTCCTCATAGCGAGCAAATTGCTCAATTTTTGCAGGGTCTTTTCCGTGGTGTGATGCATCATGATGACCAATGTTAAGATCAGGGATATTTTGCTGCCCCTGCTCGCCCAATCCCAATACAACCACTCGGGTTGAATCGGTCTGCAATGCCAGATGTATCAAGCTATACCATTGCTGCTGGCTAGCAACCCAATGCTCCGATTGCTCAAACTGCTTTGTAGTTGCTTCTACTTTAGGTTTTGGCTTAGATACCCAAGCTTCATCCTGAAGCAACATTTTTTCCGCTTCACGAATTGAAGATGCCAAAAGCTCAAGCCTTCTCTTATCAGCAGAACCTAAATTTGCACTCAAGGTTTTTAATTGGCTTCTCATGCCATCAAGAATACTTCTGCCATATTCCAATCTTTTGATTTCTCTAGCTATTTCATCTGGCGTTCCATCGATAAACAACCTTCGGAACAAATTAGCTTTGCTTCTTTCCCAAGGTACGGGAACACCTTTACTATTCCAAGAAAGTGAAGCGCAATTAGCAGTGTTAAGGGTGAGCCCAGGAACCCTAGTCTGGTGACCGAACTTTTCAGCAACCAATTGATCAATTGAAATAGTGTTGTGAATATCATCCGCACGAGCCAACCCTTCAGGGGAAACACCAGTAAACATCGCAGATTCCGTATGGTGGGAATTAGGGTAACCCTTGTGCGATATTCCTGAAATCACTGTAAGATGTTTTTTGTGAGCCTGTAGCGGTTTAAGATACCTTGTAGGTTCGTAATCCATCCCTACTTTTTCAGGTACAAGAAAAGGGTGGTAGGTCCCTAAGGGGCGGTGGATCAATACCATCCTAGTGGGAATGCCAGACTCAGATTTTGTACCTGCATTTGTTTTTTCAGGCACCATAGCGTCAAGTAATGGCAGACTTAATGAAACAGCACCTGCCTTGATAAATGAACGACGCGTTAGCTTTGCCATTTGTAATCCCTTTTTATTTGGTTTTAAAAACCCTGCTTTGTACAACTTCATGCACTAAAGAGCGAAAAGCGTGATTCTCTTTCTTGGTCAAACCAAGTATTTGCTCTATTACTTCACGATCCGAATACTGCAATGTAGCGCCTGTAGAATAAACCAAAAGTTTACCTGCAAGATTCCTTGCTATCTGATCGTTATCCAGAAGAACAATCTTTTTGTAATCATCAATATTTGAAAAATGTTCGCCTTTATGGGTATCGCCAGAAGCTTCGACGGGCTTTGCCATCCAGACTTTTCGGCCTGGATAATTTTTCAACTCCACATATTTATTGCCATCGCCACCTTGCTTGGTCCTGTAAAAATCCCTCCAACCACCGATTACATCAAAATTTTCTAGGGCAAAGCCCGGGGGATCGATCTTAACATGGCAAGAAGCACAGACTTCTACTGTCTTGTGTTTCTCAAGTTGTTGGCGAATGGTGACAGCGCCTCTGATATCAGGTTCAATAGCGGCAACATCGGGAGGGGGAGGGGCTGGAGGAAGCCCAAGAATTCGTTCAATCACCCACACTCCCCGCTTGACCGGAGAAGTATAGGTGGCATTCGTGGAAAGCTTTAAAACACTGGCATGAGTGATAATTCCTCCCCGGTGTGACCCAACAGGAAGTTCGACTTTCCGTAAATCCATACCAACCACGCCATCGATTCCATAATGTTTTGCAAGCCTTTCATTCAGCATGGTCCAAGATGAATCAAAAAAGGAAGCTGCTGGAAGGTTTTCATCCAAGACTTTCTGAAAGAATTTTTTTGTTTCTTCGGGCATAGACCAGGCTAGCTTGTCATCAAATTCCCCGTACATGTTGTCGGGTTTCATCTCATGGATTTTGCGAAGATCAAGCCATTGACCTGTGAAGCTTTCTGTAAATCGATTTGATTTTGGGTGTTTCAAAAGCCTTTCGGTTTGTTCCCTTAAAATATTAGGCTTCTTTAATTCTCCCCGTTTCGCAATTTCCAATAATTCATCATCAGGCATTGAATCCCAGATAAAATAAGACAATCTGGATGCCAGCGCATGATCATCGAGCGCCCCGGGTTTTTCAATAAGCATCAAAAAGTAAGGAGAACAAAGAACCGATTTGTAAATCTTTGGTAATACAACCTCGAGAGGTTCCCCCTTGTCAAGCATTTCATGAGCCGAACCAATATAAGTGCCAAATAACTCTTCAGAAACAGTGGATCGAAAGGCCCGGGGAATGAATTCACGAATCAAACGGGTGGCATCAGCCTTTGGGTCTTTGCTGATCATTCTAAGACGGTTATGGGGCTTGGAAAATTCCCCCGCATTCCATTTGCTCCAGTCAGTTTTGATGGTTTTTCCTGCAAGTGTGTCTGCATAAAAAAGATTGGGTACCCTAGGCAAACCACCAAAAAACTGCTGGTAACCCCTGCCTGCATCTAATGGCCCTTCAAGTTCAATCCAATCCACTGCAAGTCCAGGCCCATTAAAATCCGGGGCTACAGGTTGGTCTTTTAATTGTTTCTTTAATTCAGAAAAAAAAGGCAATCCCATGCCTTCAAGATATATTTGTTCGCCCCGGGGTAACCCAACTTCAACTTCGATTACACGCTTTTTGTTTGCAGGTGCATCTTGAATTGAAATTACATGTTCCAGTTTTTCATGAGCAAACCTATCGGAACTTATTTTTCCCATTAGCACCGGAATGGGTTTCCCATCCGTATTTAGTGCGCTTACTGATGCACGGATTTTATATCTTCCGGGAAGCGGTGTCTGTATCGTGGTCACGCTGCCATGCTTGTACAAGGTTGCACACAAAACAATTGTATCGCCTTCAAAACGAACAAATGGCTCGGTTCCCTGTCGATTAGGCTTGGGCCTGCTTTCCAAATATTCTTTCCCACTCCAGCGTTTTACCAACGGATTCATAAGGACAATATCGTTTGGGAACAAGGCTTCAAGCGCGCGGTCTGCAGCAAGTTGGTAACGGACTAGATGAGTCGCAGAAATTTCCAACCCACTGCTGATTTTGTCAAACCCAGCAACTAGGTTGTCTTCGGGCAGCAAGTCTTTCAAAGGTATTTGAATTCCGAGGAGGTCGTGAAGGGTGTTTTCATATTCCGATCGGTTTAATCTGCGCACTAAAACGCGCCCTTCCAAGCCCTGCCTTTCGATATAAGCCTTCTTCAACCTGCCATCAATCCAAGAAAGAAATTCCTTCCGGTCTGCAACTGAAGGTTGAACTTCTTTTGGAGGTGGCATCTCATTATTTTGAATGCGGTCGTGAACCCGGGAAAGTTTCTCGAGCTTAGCAGGGTTGGAAAAGTCAATTTTGGAAACTTCGAGGGATAATGTCGCGCGCGGTTTGTCGCCCGAATGACAATCAAGGCAATGACTTTCTATAAAACTTTTTATTTTTGGAGGTATCTCGGCAGAGTCTGCCCAAGCATTGTTATTAATGAAAAACAAAAGGAACCATGCGAGTACTATTAAAAGTACTTTCGAATCAGGCTCTAAAAATAATCTTCTGCAACCACCAACAATAGACATCCAAAGCCCCTTAAAATGCCAAATAATCAGGTTATTTATAGCTATGTTCGCATAGTCAAAGTTGAATTAAATAATTTCTTCAATGACTTGTCCGCGGGCCAATGGGTGTGGGCGCCCGGAATTGTCCAGATAATTTGTCTGCGGATCTATCCCCAGATAATCATAAATAGTGGCAAGAAAATCATGCGGATCGTATCGCTTGGTTTTCGGGTTTTCGCCTTTCGAATTGGTGGCACCTACAATATCGCCACGCTTTTTCCCACCCCCCGAAATCAACACCGACATTGCACTAGGCCAGTGATCACGACCGATGTTGCCATTTGCATTATGCTCCAGCCTTGGAGTTCTACCGAATTCACCTGTAACAACAAGCATCACTTTTTCGTCTAGGCCGCGTTCATGAAGGTCTTCAATAAGCGTTGTTACAATATGATCGTACCAAGGAAGGCGGGCTTTCATTGCTTTGTTCATATCCCAATTAACGGCATGATCATCCCAGTTGTAACCCTTGGCATCAGAACCATAAGGTTGACCACCGATATACACATTAACGAAATTAACACCCGACTCTACCAATCTGCGAGCCAATAATAAATCTTGGCCAAAACCACAGGCATTATATCGATCCCGAAGCTTGATTTCTTCTTTGGAAATATCAAACGCAGTTGCAACCCTGCTGCTGGTTAACACATCAAATGCCTGCCTTTGGTATTGGTTAACCGCATCCAATGCACCTGAATTATCAAGGTTTGCACGGAATTGATCAAACCCACTTAACAAATGCCTGCGGTCCCCGAATCGCAATGGATCGATTTTCAATTGCATCCCATCTGCACCCTGCGTCAATCCGTTGGAAGGATGAACATAATATTGGGGTACATCATACTTAGCACCAAAGAAACCTGGGCCACGCCAAGGCGTAGAGGCCTTGAATGGGCCAACATTTACTGAAACTGGCATGCCATCTTTTAGCATCCCAAGGGAACGATAAATCGAGGTTTCCATTGCGGGAAAGTAGGAATAGCCATTGGCAGAACCGGGCATGTCATTTTTGTAACCGGTGCAAAGCCTGCGGGTGCCAAATCCATGGTCCGCTTCATCATGCGCAAGGCTTCTCAACAAAGTATACTTGTCTGCTATTTTTGCATGCTTGGGCAAAAGTTCGCATACATCAATACCCGGAACATTAGTATGAATGGGCGAAAAGTTTCCGCGAATTTCCGCAGGGGCATCGGGTTTCATGTCATAGGTTTCTAGGTGGCTTGGCCCTCCATGAACCCATAACACTATCACAGCACGATTTTTCTTTTCCGTTTGACCGGCCTGAGCTTGAAGTTGAAAAAGTTGAGGCAGTGATAAACCACCCAAACAAATAGAACCCACGCTAAGCATGGTACGCCTGTTGACTTTTTTATTACCACCTAGTGTGTTCACTAAATCTAACATGATTCAACCTTTTATGTGATAGCATCAACCTCTGGCAGGATGTTAAGACTATACCATATTCCAAAAGGAATTCACAAGATTGTAGCAATATAAGATGGGGATTATTTCCTAGGCAGGGAGTAGGGCCATTCTTTTTCCCTAAACCACTTGGTCAAAATGAACTTTTCGCCTTTGACCACTGGCTCGCCCGCATGGGAGGATTCCGGGATCATGACCCCATTGTTAGTATTTTCCCACAGGATTAATTTGCCTGCTGTTGGTGTCATGGCCTGTGCAATTGCAGGAAAACCCGTTGCGCCGCCCTCTTCAACATCATTGAGATAAATCATTGCGGTCCATGGGCGGTTGCCATAATACTGAACCGTTTCTTTATCCGAAGTGAAGGCGTCAAAGTGCTGTTTGAATTCCTGACCAGGCTTATACCACTGACCTTGAATTGGTTCGGAATAAAGTAGTTCGATTCCTGCCAACAGTTGAACTTTATCTTCAATTTCAAGGATGGGTGAGAAATCATAGCCGGGGTTTTGAAAGTAAGCAGTCATGCTGGTTCTGCTGGTATCGTAAGCGGTTTCCTTATCAGAACCAACGGTGGAGGGGTTGGCAGAAAAGCGAATCATATCGCATGCAATCTTGCATTGTTGGGGGTCTACAAAATTCTTGATCTCGAAAATATTGAAGGTTGGATGCAACCTATTAACGCTTTGAAGAGATTCTATTTTCGCAGGGTCGATTTTTACCGGGCACGATCTGAATAAATCAGGCAGTTCTAACTCAGCTTTAATGGCTTCGATATCAAACCGGTGTTGCATCAGAGTTTTTGCAACTTCAAGCTTGTGGATACCCAACCCGAGATTTTCCTTAACCCAAGCCTTCCAACTCTGATCCAATTGCTTTTGCATGAAAACGCCTTTACCTGATTTATTTGGATGAACTCAACTTATTTTCCCTGATCTGATTGTACCTAACAAAGGCATTTTCATCCAGATGCAATCACCGCAAAGGTTTGACTACCCGCCCACCCGCTTTTCTTCAAGCAATTCAGCAGGCATATCATTTTCGAGTTCCCAAACGAAAGAGATTGGGCGCTCTCCTTCGAATTTAACTTGATTGGCTCTGCCTAAAAACTGGAATGGCACTGTGAGCGTTTCTGTTTTTCTGTTGATTCTAACAAAGAGAAAAATTTGATACCCCAGCTCCTTGTGATGAATCATGTTTTGCCCGTCAGAATGCTTTTGTAGGGTATTCGATTGGGATTCCCAATGGAACAACCTCTCATTGATGGGGTAATCCTTGTACATGGTAGATGCTGAAAATTCATTTTCTATTTTGTTAGTGGTGATAAGCAATGCATAAGATTTTTTTAAAGGAAAGTGCAGTACCCCAACACCCTTTTGTGTGTTTTTGCTGAACGTATCAATGCCAAAAGCTGCTTGGATTTCGTCATTGCCGTAATGAGCATGCAATTCCAAAGGCAATCCTTCGTAATCACTATCTTTTTTAATAAGTGATCTTTCCTGACTAAAGGAAGCGATTTCGGAAATATCATTGCAGAAATTAGGATTAGCTTTCAATCGTAGAAAAGAATCCTCCAATGTTTGCATTCCCATTTTAGAACCACTTTGACCCCATACCAAGGAATGCAGCATACAAGAGGCAGCGCCCGAAGGAACTGGTGTATTGGAAAGAACCAAATCTTTAAGCCTTTGCAGGTGCTTGATTCCGGAAGATTGGCAAATCCTTCCCAGCGTAATTTTTAAAGCCTCAGCATCGGCATCCGTTACTTTGGGAATAATATTTGCTGCCGCTTTCCATTCACACCAAGGCTTCATCGCCAAGACTTTTTCAGGCATCAAGTCATGGTGCTTGAAATAATTTGCAAACGTAAGCTGTAAACCTGTTTCGTGTTCAAATGCTTTCAGCGTTTCAGGAATATAATTTTTAAGGTTTGAATATGCAGCCTTGATGTTTTGCAGAACCAAAGCCATGGCTTGTTTTTCCATCTGGATAATACAGCCAGGTGGAAGATGCGGAAAACCCGCCAAGACTTCTTTTTCTATATTAAATCGCCTGCTTGGAAGCAGTGCTGCGAACTTGCGATCAATCCTGTAACGCCTATGCATTTGCGCAACAAAATCCAAAACCAGCAAGCATTCCTTGTGTGTTGAAGCAGAGTGCCTTAGGCCACGACCCAATTGTTGCAAATATACCGTTAAACTATCGGTCGGCCTTAAAAATAGCACGAGGTTGACTTCGGGTATATCAACGCCCTCATTAAAAAGATCAACTGTAAATATAAAATTGATCGTTCCCTGCCTCAATGCTTGAACAGCATTCTTACGATCTTCATCAAGGCTTTGCGAATGAAGCGCAAGCGAAGGCAGGCCCTTATTGTTAAATTCTTGAGCCATGAATTCTGCATGTTTCACAGATACGCAAAAAGCAAGCCCTTTGTAAGACTGAATGTCCCCTAGGCAATAAAGATCAAGCGCCCTGAAGATTGCATCAGTTCTTTGCTTTGCTGAGGAAGGATTATTGACATAAGCTTTTTCCAATTCCGATTGGGAGTATTTGCCTTTCTCCCAAAATTTCTCATCACTAATATTCACAGGATCAGCAACGCAGAAGTATTGGAAAGGGCAAAGAAGTTTTTCCTCTAAAGCCTCGGGAAGGCGCAATTCAGCAGCAACTCGGTCATTAAAATACTTGAGGATGTTTTCGCCATCCATGCGCTCTGGGGTTGCAGTGAGACCTAACAAAATCTTCGGTTTAAAAAACCCGAATATTCCTTGGTAGCTAGATGCCGCACTATGATGAACTTCATCCACCACGATGTATTCGTAATAATCGCTTGGGAGCGTATTCCAAAGTTCTCTTGCATGAAAAGTTTGCACAGTACAAAAAAGATGATCCATGTTAGCAGGGTCAGGCCTGCCCCCACCCAACTGGCTGGCAAAGTTCGCATCCTTTAAAACAATCCTGAAAGTATCAAGGCTTTGCGTAAGAATTTCATCCCGATGAGCAAGGAACAATAATTTTGGCCTTCTGCCTTGATTGCTTCCTACAAACCTCCGGTAATCGAGCGCTGCTATTACTGTTTTTCCTGTTCCTGTTGCAGCAATAACTAGATTCTTGAATGAGCCGCGGAGCATTCTTTCCGCTTCAAGGTTTTCAAGGATTCGATTTTGAAAAGGGTACGCATTAACATCCATGAATTTGGATTGGGAAAATGAATTTACTCGTATGCCGCTAATATCCAAGGCTTCTTGAAGTTTTTTCTTATCAACTCCTTGCCTGTAATGGCTAAAAATTTGGCTATTCCAATAGCCTTCAAACTCCGCTTCAAATTTCTTGATAATATCGGGAAGGTCTTGGCTGGTTACTTTGAGGTTCCATTCCAACCCCTCACGCATGGCAGGGTCCGACATATTCGATGAGCCAACATAAGCCGTTGAAAAACCGCTATTTCGATGGAAGTAGTAAGCCTTTGCATGAAGCCTAGTATGTTTCTTATCGAACGATATTTTCAATTGCACATTTGAATATTTTGCAAGGTTTTCAATTGCTTCAAGCTGGGTTGCCCCGAGATAAGTGGTGGTGATAATTCTTACGGGAACCTTACGATCTTGCAGAATATCAAAGCCTTTGCGCAGCAACCTAAAACCCGAATTAAGAATAAAGGACACTAGGATATCTAGGCGATCTGCTGATTCCATTTCGGCAATAAGCTCATTAAAAAGCTGTGGACCATTACGGGAACCAGTAAAAAGCGAACTTTGCACCAAAGATGTAACAGGTACAGCGGGTTTTTCGTTTTGACCTGTTCGGAGGATCGCCTCTAGTAATTTACATTTGTCGTCCAGTAATTTGTCATCATCGACCTGTGGATCCCACTTTTCAACTTCTGTAAGCACTTTATTAAATAAAAGAACCTGCTGTTGGATAGCATCATCCCCTTCAATACTTTCCAACGATCTTTGAATGAGTTGTCGGAGTTTATTGCTTAAAAAAGCGGGGGCTTCTTTTTTTTCAAGATCAATCACATTCTCAAAATCGCGAGGCTCCAATAACTTTTGCAAGCTTTTGGTCAATAACGCCGCATAAAGACCAGGATGAAGTTTTGCCATGTATCACCTGCCTGCCAATTTTAATTCACCAACTCCAGGTTATCACCCATCTATTCTTTAACCAGGAAAATCTAACTCGAAATATCCATAGAAACGAAAAAGGAGCGCCAGAGATTATCTGACGCCCCTTTTCGAAAAGATAATCACTTCAAGGTTTACACTCTGGGCAGTTCGAATCCCTTGCGGTATTCCCGTGTGAACAACTTGTTCGCTGCCTCATTGGTGGAAAGTTCTGTCTTAGGATCAATCGTCAGTTCCTCACCCATGTAAAACTTGGTAGCGTCGAAGTCCACATTGTGCTCTTTAAGACCAGCTTCGAAGCTAGCCAAGGTTTCTGCAACATGCTTGTTTTCAGCAAACTTGCTAGGCTTGGTTCCCAAAGGAACAACCTTGCCCAATCGATAAGAAACATTTCCAAGATGCGCCAAAGCGCTAGAAAGATGCCCCTGCTCGATGTCGAGGTGCAAATCCTTATAGTTACGGCTCTTGATCGCCTTGACGAAATTTGCGAAGTGGGCCTGATATTCACCACCACTCCATTTGCCAAGCTGATTACCCTTGTAATCAAACGCAACGCCTGAAGTGTAGTTAGGGCCAACGGCATAGCCATCAGTGCCAAACCAAATATTGCAAGCGCCATTGAATGGGCCACCCTTTAAACCAAAAGTTACAGGAGTCTTGATGGGCAAGCCCCGAACATCAGAGATTAATTGGGCGCCATCGTCCCATTGAAAAATACTAATCTGGCTGTTGGCAACATCGCCATTATCCTTGTAACCAAGCCTGCCACCCAGACTGATTACACGCTTAGGAAGTTCATTCTTGCCCAAGGCCCATCTTGCCTTGTCAAGTTCATGGGGATTTTGATTTCCGAGATCGCCATTGCCTGTTTCGAATACCCAATGCCAATCGTAGTGCAATCTTTTTCTAATGGGAACAACCTTGGGCGCAGGGCCACACCAAAGATCAAAGTCGAGGCCTTCAGGAATTGGGGCAGGGGTGTCTACCAAGCCAATGCTATCGCGTTTACGATAACAGATGGCTCGGGCTTCAGTGACTTTTCCGATTTTACCACTTTGAATAAATTCAATAGTCTGCCTCATGCCAGTCATACTGCGGCTTTGCACGCCCATCTGGCACATGCGGTTTAACTTGCGAGCCCACTGGGTCATCACCCGACCTTCAAGCACATTATGGCTGCAAGGTTTTTCGACATAGACATCCTTACCCGACTGCATGGCCCAAATAGCCATCACTGCATGCCAGTGATTAGGGGTTGCAATGGAAACAGCATCGATGTTTTTATCTTCGCAAAGCTTGCGAACATCCTGAAAGAACTTGGGCTGATGTTTCAGCGATTTGAACTTGTTCATGTTTTTTTGGTAGGCAGCGGGATCAACATCACAAACACCAACAAGGTCGACATCCGGGTTTTTAAGCCATTCACCAAGATGGCTACCGCCCTGACCGTTGACACCTATGACTGCAACGCGCAGCTTTTCGTTGGCCCCAACTTTGCGTTCTGATTTGGTGTCTGCTGCTTCGGAAGTTTGCGGAACCCCTGAAGCCAAGGCTGCGGAAGCTGCGATTATGGATTGTTCAACGAAACCTCTGCGTGTAATTCTCATCGAATGAAACCCCTTAAATAATGAAAGAGCCTAAGATAATTCTACAATATCTAATCTTTCGTAATATTCACGAAAATAAATTGATTAGCCCTCAAATTGAAATAATCGTTGGGCATTGCCTCCCATGATCATCGATTGTTCCAAGGGAGAAAGCACTGCAAGATACGATCTGATATTTTCCCGATAGGCACGATACGATTGCGCATCGGATTTTTCATCAAAGCCTCCACCATAGATCAAACGCATGGGCGTAAATCGATTCACCAAATCCTTGATGACTTTGCCTGCATCCCGCTCAGGAAACATTTTAGGATCAGGTAAAGAAGAAACTTTCATTATGGTATTTTCGAACTTGGACCATCCAAGCACACGCTTGTTTTCTTCTTGGGTGCCATCGAAGGGCCTGCCCATATGATCGATGATCACCTTGGTTTTTGAAAACTCTTTGATCAAGGGTTCGAAACCAAAAGCATAGCGTGGTTCGAAATGCAATTGGATGTTCAAACCAAGTTCAGCAGCGGCCTTCCATAACTTTCTTAGTTCAGGTTTTTCAAACGGTGGAAGTTTTTCTTTGTTGTAAGCATGAAAGCGGAGAGCAACAATCTTCCTTGGATTTCGTTTGACCAATTCACCCATAAGTCGGGGTGAGTTGTCTTTATTTGCGAAAAACAGGCATGTTCCCTTTAATTGTTTTTCTCCCACAGACAAACAGTATTCCAGATACCGATGATCATCCTGATAAGGTTCGGGATGAACAACAACTGCGAAATCAACGCCCGCCTTCTTCATCTGATCCAACAAAATCTGTGGCGAAGTAATCGCATCAGGTTGGTAGGGGCCATCGCTATGATAGGGAAAGTCTTTGTTTTTATTACCTGCAAAACAGTGAACATGAGTATCGATGATGGGGGATTGTTTCTGCGTTGCAATCGCCTGAGATTGCGAACAACCAATCGCAGCAAGCGAACTGATGACAGTCTTTGCAAAGTTTCGACGGGTTAGATGGTTCAAAACAAAACCCTTCTATGATTAGGATAAAAAGCGTGCTACTTGTTCACAGCGTCTACTAATTTCTTGATTTTCCCTGCGATCAATTCTTCGTTATCGGCAGCCCAGCGTAATGCAGGACGGCCATATTCAAATAGATTAGGGCCACCTTCATAACCACCTTCTGCCCATACTCTTCGTGATGGAATATAAGCGATCATGTCATCCACATAGCCACAAACCCAGGTGCCTTTCCCGAACTCTGCTTTAAAACGAAGGGCGTAATCAACCACGGTCTCCGCACCCATGCCAATCATCAGCATTTCGTTTCCCAACTTCCACGCATGAATAGGATAGGGGTACGAAGATTCAAACTTTTCCCCCGCATCCATTTTTTTAATCATCCGCTCAGCCCAACGCTTTCGCACTCCATTGGTATCCTTGAGTGCAACTTCAAGCTCGGAACGGGTGATTGTTTTTTCATACGGAAGGGGCATGAGTTCAAAAGAGGTTTTCAAGCCAGGCTGAACAGTTTTAAGAGGTTTCATAAGAGCCTCTTCCACACCATCAGCTAGCATTTTCCCATACTTTTCGCAAAGTTCCACCTTCCTGCGGGGAAGAGGATTTTGATCACCGCCACAAGTATTGACAAACATCGCAAGTGCGCCCGGATGATTCTTTTCGATTAGGATCTGCGCAAAGCCTGGGTAGTCGCCACACCATTTGGTGAAGCTTAGCGTGGTCGGATGGCATGCGTATCCAAAAAGTATTGCGATGATCTTTTTATCGTTCCCTGATACTGTCAAGACAGGCACGGTATGATCAACGGGGCCCTTAA
The DNA here is from genome assembly GCA_937888715.1 of uncultured Planctomycetaceae bacterium. Taxonomy (GTDB): domain Bacteria; phylum Planctomycetota; class Planctomycetia; order Gemmatales; family Gemmataceae; genus UBA969. The sequence goes on from CALARU010000249.1 coordinate 13,314, forward strand.
GTGCTTCACCCTTGGCTATGATATTGGGGACCTCGGCTTCTTTATTGTTGCGCCTATTGACTGCAAAAGTCGCCCGGCCTTCGCCCATGTTTAAGGTTGCAGGTGCAAGGTTGGCGATGGATTCACCAATCATCGAAACCATCTTTAACACCATTTGATCTGTGTATTCATCAACCAACTTCACTTGTTCCGCTTCAATGGGGTAGTAATCCACAAGATCAAGACCCAAGCGCGGGCCGCAATGGTTGTGCGAAAAAGTGATCATCACCTGATGGCGTTCAAGGTTGTGTTTTTTCTTAAGCAGAACAAACACCGCATCGCTCATTTCCTTGGGAACACCCTGAAAATCACTGGTGACAAGTATCGCCCGTTTACCATCGGGGGCTTCGAGTGCCAGAGATTTCATCCAGATATCATGAAGCTTTCCATCAGGCGCGCGCTTCGATCCATACCCCGCAAGCCATACGCTTTTTTCAGGTGTGATAACAGCCTTGGCGACCCCGGCTTTCCAAGAAGTTTTACCTTCCTGCGCTACCCCCTGTGTTAAAAGAGATAACGAAATTCCAAGACAAACAATCCCTGCGGTAATTCTAATCATAGTTCGTGCCTTATTTACAAGGAGTGAAACCAACAGGGCATTTAAGATTAGGCCAAGATTTCTCGAACCACTCTGCCATGCACATCGGTCAGGCGGAAGTTTCTACCCGCATGCTTATAAGTGAGTTTCTCGTGGTCCAAACCCAACTGGTGCAAGATGGTGGCATGCAAGTCGTGGAAATGAACTTTGTTCTCGACGGAATAATAACCATAATCATCGGTGGCACCGTAACTGATGCCGGGTTTTATGCCCCCACCCGCAAGCCACATGGTAAAGCCATGCGGGTTATGATCTCTGCCATCCCCTCCTTGAGCCGTGGGAGTACGACCGAATTCACCGCCCCACCAAACAAGGGTGTCTTCCAAAAGGCCACGCTGTTTCAAATCGTAAAGAAGGCCTGCAATGGGTCGATCCACTTCCCTAGCATTCTTGGCATGATCTTTCCGAAGATTGCCATGCTGATCCCATTTGTAGCTGTGCGAGATCTGAATAAATCGAACGCCCGCTTCAGCAAAGCGCCTAGCCATCAAACATTGCCTGCCATAGTTCGCAGTAGCGGGATCATCCAACCCATAAAGCTTTTGCGTGAGTGGTGTTTCGTTTGAAAGATCCTGCAATTGAGGTGCGGTTGCTTGCATTCTGAAAGCTAGTTCGAACGAATCAATTCTGCCTTCAAGTCCGTTATCGGGGCCTGTGACTTGCAAACGCTCACGATTCATCCTGTTAAAGAAATCAATTTCCATGCGCTGTAATTGGGTAGGTGTATCGCCAGTGATGAACGGAATTTTCGCCTTGTCACTGGGTGTACCAGCATTGCCCACGGGGGTGCCTTGATAGATAGCAGGAAGGAATGCCGAAGAGAAATTGTTCTCTGCGCCATGGGAAAGTGTTGGGCATACGGTTATAAATCCGGGAAGGTTTCGATTCTCGGTACCTAAGCCATAAGTGACCCAGCTACCCATGCTAGGTCGAACAAAAGTATCACTGCCTGTATGAAGTTCCAACAAGGCTCCACCATGGCGGGAGTTAGAACCATACATCGATTTGATAAAGCAAATATCATCTGCATGGGATGCGATCTCGGGGAATAATTCGCTGGCCCAGGCACCCGACTGGCCATGCTGTTTAAAGCTCCAAGGCGATTTCAAAAGATTGCCCGTCTGCCCAGAAACTACCCTAGGTTTATTGAAGGGTAGGGGCTTGCCATCATCGCGTTCCAACAAAGGTTTGTAATCAAAAGTATCAACCTGGCTTGGGCCACCATGCATGAAAAGAAAGATAACTCTTTTAGCCTTGGCAGGAAACTGAGGCGCTTTGGGTGCGAGTGGATCTTGGATTGGCGCATTGAGTTTAACATCCGCTTTGGCTTCGTCAGCTAGCATTGCGGAAAGTGCGAGCATGCCAAACCCGTTGGCGGATTGCGTGAGCATTTCGCGTCTGGTGGGCAATGATTTACGAAAGGAATGCGTCATTTGAAATCCTATGCTTATTCAACAAATACAAATTCATTGGTGGAAAGTAACGATCTGCACAACCCCTGCCAAGCCAAGATCAACGATTCATCCTTGGAAACTTTTTCTGACTGTGCTGCAGCTTGATAAAGGTTGAGGAATTCGATTGCCCGTTGCACTTCGAAAGGCTGTGCATTTCTTGAAAAGAGTATCTCATAAGCCAAGTTTATTTTCTTCGCTTCATCCCCGGATTGCTTCATCAAATGCTCTGCCATCTTGCGGGTCTGATCTTGCACCAGTTTGCCATTCATCAAAAGTAGGGATTGAGCGGGAATGTTGGTGACCGCTCTTCGCCCCATGGTGACACTCGGATCGGGAAAATCAAACGCCTGGAATGGTTCATAACCCGAACTTCGAATCACAGGAAGATAAACCGAACGCTTTTTGGTGTTGTACCCTTCGAAACTTCGGCTCCCAGTATTAGTGACATATTTCCGGTTTTCCAAGCCTAAAAGCGAACCTCCGGTGGTGCGGTCTAAAGAATCACTAATGACAAATAACGAATCACGGAAAGATTCAGCATCGAGCCTTTGCCTTTGCCTGTGCCAAAACAATCTGTTTTCAGAATCGATCAATTCGGCCTGAGCATTGGCTTCGGTGCTCATCTGATAGGTTGCAGAATTCATGATGAGCTTGTGCATCGCCTTTGCAGACCAACCCTGTTGTAAAAAAGATTGAGCCAGCCAATCCAAAAGTTCTTGATGAGCGGGTTGATCGCCAAGCCTTCCAAAGTTATCTGGCGTACGCACTAAGCCATCGCCGAAATGCCAAGTCCACAAACGATTGACCGCAACCCGTGGGGTCAGGGGGTTATCAGGCTGGGTGATCCAGTTAGCGAATTGCAATCTGCCACTTTCTTTTTCATCAATCTTCGGGACATTTGCCAGAGTGATTAAAGAGGGAAACCCACGAGGGGCATCAGCGCCTAGGGTGAGATGACTGCCTCGGATGTGGATTTTAACATCTTGGGGCTTGTCTTCTGAAACCGCCATCGCTGTTGGAAGCTTAGGCTTGTCTTTTTCAAGCTTGGCAAGATTATCGCGAAGGGGCTTCAAAGTCGCGATTACATTTGCTGGAAGAACAAGATCAATGTTCTTGGGCCTTGCAAAAGGTCCATCCTTGGATTGAAGCAGTTGTTTAAATGCCTCGCCCTCAGGGATTTTTCCACCCTTGCCCAGATATGCAATCCATTGATCAATAAACCCAGGTACCAACCCTGCAGTTGAAACAACCTGAGCATCTAAAGACTGGCCCTTGGGTAAGGGAAGCAGCGCAAACTTATCGATATGCGGAAACGGCCCCTCTCGATCGATGCGAACGATGAGCTTGCCTTTTTTAAGTGGGGTAAGAAAGCCAGCCTCCCACTTTTGAGCTTCGGGATTCCAGCCCCCGGTCACACTCGCAGCAAATTCGCCCTTGGCTTTGCCATCAAGTGATATACGAACAGGCCTCTTATCTGCTGCAGCATACCGGATTTCAAAACTGTAATTGCCATCCGCAGGTATGTTCAAATCATATTCAACAAAGTTAGGCAACTGCCCAGCATTAACCAATACGCCAATTCCCTTGCCATATCCTTCAACATCTTTAAGCACATTACCCCGAGCAAAAGATTCTGCCTCAATCAACAAGGTACCTTCTACTTGCTTACCAGCCTTCATCCGGGTCTTGCCCAACCCCTCCCCAGACTTGTTCTTTTCCTGTGCCGCCTTAAGGTATGAATCCGCTTCAAGCCTAGCCTTGGCGACAACCTCTGCAAAAGCTTTGTCTTCCGTCTTCTTTATTTCCTGCTTAGCTTTTTTAACCTGTTCTTCGTGCTCTTTTTCCTGCGCCACTTCCATCGGGCCCGCCATCGGCCTTTCTTGCCATTTCGCTACAACTGAATAAGTCTCCATCGTTCTGGTCGACTTCATGATTCCTGCAAGTGAGTAATATTCTTTAGTTGGAATCGGATCAAACTTATGATCATGGCACCTAGCGCATCCCATCGTCAAACCCATGAAGGCCTGGCTAATGGTATCCAACTGCTCATCGACGATATCCATGTGCATTTTCACAGGGTCATCTTCAGCAAGCATCTTGGGGCCAACCATCAGGAAGCCCGTTGCAATCATGCCATCATGGTTGTTGGGCTCTAGAAGATCACCTGCGATTTGCATGCGAATGAATTGATCAAAGGGCATGTCAGAATTAAAAGACTTGATCACCCAGTCGCGATAACGCCAAGCACTGGCGTAAGCAAGGTTTTCATCCATGCCGTTGCTATCTGCATACCTTGCAACATCAAGCCAATGCCTACCCCAGCGCTCGCCATAATGCGAGGATGCAAGAAGCTTGTCCACCAGTTTTGCAAAGGCATCGGAAGATTCATCTTTAAGAAAAGCTTCGACTTCCTTGGGTTCTGGGGGCATTCCCAACAGATCAAAATAAGCCCTGCGAACCAGAGTTCGTTTGTCTGCGGGCCTTGCAGGTTTTAAACTCTTTGCCTCAAGTTTATTCAAAACAAATTGATCAATCGGGTTTCTAACCCAACTCTTATTCTTCACCTCGGGTGGTGCAGGATTTCGCAAGGGCTGAAACGCCCAATGATCCTTCCCCGAAACTGTTGAGCCCGCTTTTGTATCTTTCACTTCCACCGCTACGGTGGTGGGCCAAGGTGCGCCCATCTTGATCCATGCCGAAAGATCTGCAATTTGTTTTGAGTTCAACTTGCCCTTGGGGGGCATTTTTAAATCGCCTTCATACCCCAGCGCCTTGATCATCAAGCTTGCAGCAGGGTCGCCCGGAATAATCGCAGTGCCTATATCGCCACCCTTGATCATTGCAGCCTTGCTATCAAGTTTCAAACCACCCTTTTGTTTATCTGGCCCATGGCAAGAAAAACAATGCTCTGCAAGGTGGGGTCTGACTTTTTCTTCGAAGAACTTTTCGCCTGCGTTGTTTTTATCCGCAGCAAAAACCGAGGGCACAATCAAAGCGCTCACCATCAAAATCAATGCAAGTTTTAAAACTCGAATAATGCGGTTGCTAATCAACATGATTACTTCTTTTATAAAATCGTCTAACTAAGGCATGTTTCTACAGGATCTAGTATACCGCATGATTTCAGCATTAAAAGGCCAATCAGGGCGAATCATTACCGCTAAAACCCCCTGCAATCTTCACTTCTTTTGCAGAAAGATGCGGGTTTTGATCAAGCAATCGCTTTTGTGATGATTTGACGGTCTATGGTACCCGTTAGCTTTTGATCCAAGCCACTGTAAAAGTAAGTTAAATGCCTGTAATCAAAGCCCATCAAATGAAGAATGGTGGCATGTAAATCAGAAACATGATATCGATCGCTTACACCTTCAAACCCCAACTCATCAGTTTCGCCAATCGCCTGCCCGCCCTTTACGCCGCCCCCAGCAAGCCACATCGTAAACCCAAGCCAATTATGATCCCTGCCTGGTTTGTTAACTCCCTCGCTTGTGGGCGTGCGCCCGAATTCCCCACCCCATACCAACAATGTTTCATCCCACAAACCCCGCTGTTTTAAATCCGTCATCAATGCTGCAATCGGCTGATCAGTTTCCGCTGCATGGGTCTTATGATTCGTAATGCAATCGTTGTGCCCATCCCAAGTTGATTCAATATGCCCGCCTCCCGAATAAAGCTGTATGAACCTGACACCTTTTTCAATCAGCCGTCTAGTGATCAGACACTTCCTGCCAAAATCGGCAGTGATGGGATTATTGATACCATACATATTTTTGATATCTGAACTCTCGTTATCTATATTTACAACTTCTGTCGCACTGGTTTGCATACGGTAGGCTAGTTCATAATTGCTAATCCTTGCATGAAGATCGCTTTCGTTCGAACGGCTTCGCAAATGCTGTTGGTTTAATTCGTTGAGGAAATCTAGGGCGTAACGCTGGGCCCGCTGGTTTACCCCCGTAGGGTTAGAAAGATCGAGTAAGGGCGCACCGCCACTGCGAAACAAAGTGCCTTGGTATTTTGCAGGCATATAGCCATTGCCCCAATTTGGCGCCCCACCAATGGGCCCACCACGCGGATCGGTCATCACTACATAATTGGGCAGGCTTTCATTGAGCGAACCCAAGCCGTAACTCAACCAAGAACCAAGGCTGGGCTTACCTGTAAGCGGGCTTCCCGTGTTCATCTGCAAACACCCGGAGGAATGCGCTGCAGTATCGGTATAAAGCGCTTTCAATACACACAAATCATCCGCATGAAGGGCAGTATTGGGAAACAAGTTGCTAATCTCAAGACCGCTTTTTCCATGCCGATTGAATTCAAACGGGCTGCGCATTAGATACCCGATGGCTCTACCATTAGAGCCAACCTTGGTTTTTCCCGCATAGGGCTTACCATGGTGTTTGTCCAAGGCCGGTTTGTGGTCGAAAGTGTCAACTTGGCTGGGTGCGCCATTCATGAACAAGAACACACAATGCTTTGCTTTTTTAGAAAAGTGTGGGGCAGGGGTTTGTAATCCAGTAGAGCTTTCGATAGCAACGGCTTTCGATTTAAAAAATCCATCCCGACCTAGGATGCTTGCAAGAGGTAATGCTGCAAACCCAGCGCCTGACTTCAAAAAAAAGTTGCGCCTGCTTTGAAGCATCGCTTTTTGAACTTCATCTATTTTATACAAATCACGCATCGCAACCCTATCTACAAATTTTAATTGGGGTAAAGAAACTCGTTGAGATTCAACATGACCCTACAAGCCTGCACTAGGGCGCGGTGCTCTGCAGATGAAGGAACCTTGGCTGCATCGGGTTGCAAAACCTTTGCTTCTTTTTGAAGGAACAAAAGCATCGCCACTTTCTCTGATTCAGCGGGCGGCCTTGCAAGGCATAACCTAAACACCATTTCTATTTGCAATCTAGAATCATTCTTGAATTCACCCTCAAGCCTAAAAGCAAGTTGCTCTGCTTGATGATTGACGAATTCACTGTTAAAAAGAGTGAGGGCCTGAGGAGCTACATTGGTGCTGGATCGTTTTTCCGAACTTTGGGTCGTATCGCAAAAATCAAAAGTCTCTAGTAGCGGTAATGTCAGGGTACGCTTTACAAATGCATAGATCGTCCTTCTATTTATTGCAGAGCCAGATTCAGCCTTCCATGCTGCCTGCTTATCGGTATGCGCCTCGATCACAACATCTGGCACGGGCAGAAAAACCCCGGGCCCTTGCATTGCTTTGTTCAAGTTCCCCGAAACCGAAAGCATCGAATCACGAATAGATTCAATATCAAGCCGCTTGTACGGAAATCGCCAGAGCAACTTATTCTCAGGATCTACAAGGGCCGCTGCTTCCTTATAGGAAGAATCCTGCCTGTAGGTTTCACTGAGCAATATCAACCGATGTAATTCCTTGAGCGACCATTTTGCATCGTTAACAAACCAATGTGCAAGCCAATCAAGCAACTCTGGATGAGTGGGCCTTGCACCCATCTGACCAAAATCACTCGAAGTTGCAACCAACCCAACACCAAAATGCTGCTGCCAAACCCGATTGACAATCACCCTCGCAACCAACGGATTATCTTGCTGGATCAGCCATTGGGCCAAGGCTAGCCTTCGCTCGGAGGTTTGCTTTCCCTTTTCAGGAAATGCTGGTTGTTGGGGCGCCAATACTGCAGGCACCTGAGGTTTCATCTCCGGCCCCAGATTGCTAGCCCTACCAGAAAGCAGCAAGTGTGTTGGATTAGGCTTTGCAGAGCTTTCAACCAAGCGATACAACTTTCCAAGATTCCCAAAGGGAACGTCCACATCCGTGCGACCTTGGCTCGGTCTCTTCAAAGGCGAAAATATCGCCCCCAAACTGTAATAGTCCACCATCGTAAGCGGATCAAACTTATGGTTATGGCATCTCGCACACCCGAGTGTTAGCCCAAGAAAAGTTTGCGAGGTTGTTCGGATTAAATCATCCACTTCGTCCGCCCGGTATTGGGCAGCTTCCAACGGGTCGACCTCATCCTGCCAGGTTCCCAATGCATGAAATCCCGTTGCAACCATGGTTTCAAAGGATGGCTCAGAAAGCTCGTCCCCCGCCAACTGTTCCAGTACAAAGCGATCGTATGGTTTGTCGTTGTTGAAAGCTGCAATCACATAATCACGGTATTTCCATACACTTGGTTTTGCAGCATCGCGCTCGTAGCCATTGGAATCTGCATAGCGCACAAGATCGAGCCAATGCCTGGCCCATTTTTCGCCATGTGCAGGGTCGCCTAAAAATCGTTCCACCAACGATGCATAAGAATCATGGTTTTGATCTTTTAAAAACCGATCCTGCTCTTCAAGCGTAGGGGGCAACCCTCGTACACCAAGAGACACACGGCGTAACAGGTTCCCCTTCGATGCAGGTTGGGATAGGCTAAGTTTGTTTGCTTCAAGTTTATTGATGATGAAGGAATCAATCGGATTCGAAACTCGGGAAGGATGCATTACGATTGGAACAGCGGGTCGCTTTACTTTCTGAAAGGACCAAAAATCTCTCGCAACTTTAAGGTCCACTTTTTTCTCATGAATGCCCAAAGCTCTGTTTGCAGGCCACTTCGCCCCTTCGCTTATCCACTCCTTTAGCTTCAAAAGATCCGCACTCGCAACCGCCTTTAATCCCTTGCCTTCCTTAGGGGGCATCTCTCCCAATTCAATGCGCTGGATCATCAAGCTTTCTTTGGGTTTGCCAAATATCAAAGCAGTTCCCTGATCTCCGCCGGCTTTCATCATTGCAATAGATGTCAAATCCAGCCCACCACTCTTTTTGTTGGGTTGATGACATTCCAAGCAATGCTCTATCAGAAGGGGTGCAATATCTTTTTCAAAATCTACTGCCCTGACTGGGCCAGCAAATAAGAAAAGTACGATCAACAAAAGTAAGGATGTGCCAAAGTTCATCGAGTTACTCATACGATTTCAAAACGCCTAACTTGGATGCCATTTCTGCCACTCTTCTGAGTGGGCCGGGGTTCGGGTTGTGCAAAATCATTAAGATCTACCGATCTTGCGCGCACTTCATACTGCCCAATTTTCAATCCCTTGATGGTTGCAGCATAGGAACACATACTATAGCGCAAAGGCCACGAAAGCGCTTTGCCCGTGTTCTTATCAAAGCCCAAAACCTTATTCGCCTTAACACCCTCAGGGAAGACATTATTCCAATCGGGTTGCTCCTGCATTTCGCAAGGAATCCACGGGCCTTGCAATAACTCCGGCGCATCATCTCCCAAAGTCGATGGCTTATCTCCCACCTTGCGCACCCAGTATTCCACCCGTTTCACCCCTGATGGCCCGCTGATCACGGTGCCACTGATTTCTACCGCCTCACCCACCTTAAACTTTTTACCATCAGGCGACTTATCCATGTACGCTGCACTTTTCAAAAACGACTCCGGATCATTATTACCTGTTGAGTAAGTGTCATTATTGCGGGCATCATTCGTAACAAAAATATGCTGCAGCCATTTGATCGATTTATAACCATGAGACCAGGGCACGATCATGCGCACCGGCCCACCCCTCTCGGGCGATATCGCCTCGCCATTTAACTTGTATGCAATGAACACAGGCAATTCATTGGGTGGCGTTTCCATCGCATTGGTGTAGGTCACCGAAGATTTAAAAACCTGTTTAGCATCGTTGTTATGAAAACCCCAATAGTAAATCCTGCGAACATTATTCATCTTCCCGCAAAGTTTCAGCACCTCGCGCAAGGGCACACCCGTCCATAAACCCTGCCCCAAGGGCGTATCAATGTTCAAGCACTGCATTGCCTTGAGAAAATGCACCTCATGCTTCTTGCCCAATTCCAAGAGTTGTTTGAAATCAAGTGCGGTGCCATCTGCAAGGGTGAGAGATTTTGTAAGAGTTGCAGGCACCTTGGTATGGGGCTCTTCAACAAAGGGGTCTGCGGTTATTTCAAGTCGCCAAGTATCGGGAGTAAGCCTGGCTTCTGCTTGTGCAGCGCCTAAAAGCTTATGAGGCTTTGGATCTCCGCGAGAAACATCGCCAAAATCTTTGCCGGGCGTTAGGTATGGCTTGGTAATAGGCGCAGTTTTCTTCTCGGAAGATGCATCTGCGGGGTTTGCCAACACAGCTTCAGAAATTGCCAATGAGGTCGCACATGCAGCACCAGCGTTGATGAAATCCCTGCGGGTTACATTGCTGGCTTGTAATTCTTCGCTCATGAGAATGCTTCCTAATGCGGGCGGGCGCTTTTGAAACTACAGCCCATTAATAGTTTATTAGAAATGTATTGTAACCCTGCTGATAGGGTCAAGGAAGATAAAAAGGGGGAAGGATATTAGTAGAGCGCCTTATCCTGAGCAAACAAATACATACTTTAAATATCACTTTTATTTTAATATATGTGTATAATCTTTTTGAGCAGTAGGAGTGCCACCTTATACATCACACCAAGATGAAAGGTCGAAATGGCGGAGGTTGATCAATGCAGTACATCCGGAAATAGATTCCCTTGCCTAAGCTAAAAAAACTCCCCCAATAATTTGTGGCTAAGCACTCTAAATTAGCGTTTAATATATTTCGACTAAGATTAGATTAAACTCATATAAAGCTGAGCGTGTTGATTGATGAAGCCATTAAAACAACTGATACATCGTTTGCTGGATAGCTGCGGATTTAAAGTAATGAAAAATTCAGCACATACAGACCTAATCAGAGAGCTAGAGAAAAACCTAGAAAAAAGGTTTGATTTTCTACAAGAGAGAATAGTCGCTAACAGCTTTTTTTTTAAAAGAAATGTCCCCGCTTGGTACCAGCCGATTGCATCTGAACCCGGCGTGCAGTTAATCCTTCGAGACCTAATAAAACCAGGCGATACCTGCCTAGATGTTGGCGCCTTCCAAGGAGATCTGACATTGGTGATGTCCAGACTGGTTGGACCAAAAGGACAGATAGTCACCTTTGAAGCAAACCCCTTGATTCTCGAACGATTAACCAACAATTGCATTTCCAACTTTCTTACCAATGTATTCCTAATACATGGTGCGGTATGGCATAAATCCGATGAATGGCTACAATTTTTCAACAACGGCGCAGCTTCTCGAATCGATATTAAATCAACTGAAAAAATTGAAGATTTGTTTCATGTAAAATCTATAAGCTTGGATGATTTTCTAGCACGTAACAAAATGATTCCAGATGTTGTAAAAATGGACATCGAGGGTGCTGAAAAACATGCATTACGTGGTTTTGCCAACAATTTGGATCTGCACAAACCCCATCTAATCTTCGAGCACGCTACGAATGATCGTGATGATGATGCATTGGTTATAATCAAGAGTCACGGTTACCGGACATTTTGCTCGAATCAATATCAGGAAGTCCACACCTCTGCTGATTTTTTAAAGGGTTCTACAATTCGGAATGTGGTCTGCATTCATGAATCCAAGATCGGGAGCACCGGGTTTGCTAATCCACTTTCATTGGTAGAGAAAACAAAGTTTAAATTGTCTGATTTTGAGAAAGTTACAGAAAGTGTTTATTCGATAAAAACCAACCTAGATACTGGAAGGTATATCGCACTTTTAGAACTTTCTGCCCCAGCGGATGCAACCATCTCTTACCAGATTGCAACCGAAAGAGGCATACAAGGGCAATATTATGAACAATACTGCAGATTCGAACCGAGCTGCAGAGACCTTCCATTTGATCTTTCAGAACCACAAACCGTTAAGGTTAATTTGGAAACAGTTGAAAGAGATTTTGCTTCAACCATTCAAACCTGCTCTGTTCAGATTTTCAGAGTTGATGGGTATCCTGTTTCCAAGCACTTTATTTGAAAACCCAAAACACCTGCTTAAATAATTAATGTTATTTACTATACACATCTTTATGTATTACAATCTAAACTTAGACTGCCAGAATATCTTCTAAAAATAAATCATGAAAAGAACACAAGGTTGAACCATGATCTCATTGAACCTTGGCACATCCGCGACACTGATTAAAATGCTGGACTTCATTAGCATTTCTAACATCCATCGACACTTTTTAACCACTTGGCTCGTACTTCTTTTTAGTCTGTTTCCCAACCACGCAAAAGCTGCAGACGAGGAAGTCTCATATCACAAGCATATAATGGCGCTGTTTAGTAAGTTAAGCTGTAATGGAGGAAATTGTCATGGAGCGGTGAAAGGACAGAATGGGTTTCGACTATCGATGTTTTCTGCCGACCCGCAAGGCGACCACGCAAGATTGTTATATGAAACAGGGGGTCGACGAGTGAACCCCCAAGATCCAGTTTCCAGCTTGTTGTTGCTTAAAGCTACGGGCCAAATTCCCCATGGAGGCGATGTGCGGATGCACTTAGGCGGTGCAGACTACCAAATGTTCTTACGCTGGCTGGCATCAGGTGCACAAAAAGATGATATCAATATGGCCCAACTAAGTTCGTTACAAGTCACCCCATCTGAGCAATTAACCAAGCCTGGAGAAAAGTATCGACTAAAGGTGCAAGCAAAATTCGCGAGTGGCAAGAGCGAAGATGTAACCGATTTATGCTCATTCGAATCGCTTGATCCAGGAGTCGCAACAATAGATCGAAAAGGATGGGTGGAAGGCGTGGGCGTAGGTGATGCGGGACTGATCGTGCGCTACCGCGCTCAGCCGATCGCAGCGCGGGTACTTGTTCCCAAAATCCATGGAATCCCTTTTCCTAATCTGCAAACCGCCCACTTCATCGATAGGCATGTGGTGGAAAAACTAAAGCTGTTAAATCTTCCGCCTGCGGATTTATGCGATGATGCCACCTTCTTTCGTCGAATACACATTGATATGCTGGGCGATCTTCCCAGCCCGGAGGAAGTCCGTACCTTTTTACAGGATAAACAGCCTGACAAACGCACAAAGAAAATCGAACAGTTACTCGTTCACCCTTCACATGCCGACCTGTGGACCCTAAAGTTTTGCGACTTGCTCAAGGCTGCAGAGTTCGGGGTCTATGCGGATGCCCTGTCGAAAGAACAAGATGCGCCTCGGATGCAAGCATGGATTCATAGCAGGCTGGTCGAAAACATCCCCTACGATCAATTCGCTGAGCGGATTTTACTTGCCAACAGTCGTGAAGGCCGATCAATCGAGGAATACATCCGCGAAGTAACCGCCCTATTTGAAGGCTATGCACCAGGCCGACCTGACCTCGAAGTATACTCCAAGCGAAAAACACTGGATCTTTATTGGCAAAGGCGCAATTCGAGCGGAGTGAAAGGCACCTTGCAGGTGGCGCATGCATTTCTCGGACTAAGGCTCGAATGCGCCCAATGTCATCGACATCCACATGACAATTGGCAGCAAGAAGACCTGCTTGACTTTGCAAACCTCTTCATGCGTGTCCGAAATGTAGGCTTTGAAGGTGATAACGAGAAAAAGTTTCCCGATATTGCAGTCCACTTCAAAAAACTAAACACTGAATCCAAGACCCTCGAAAGCGAAGTAAAGAAACGGAAAGAAGGAGAAGGAAAGAAGCAAGACGAGCTTGGAAAGAAATACAAACTCGAATCAGAAAAATTAACCTCAGAAGTAGCTAAGTTAGAAAAGAGCAATCCTGGTGATCCTGAGTTGTCAAAGAAGAAGGAAGAGCTGAAGCGGACAAAGGATGGGTTAGAAACTGTAGAAAAGTACCGTCAAGAAACGGCTACTCTAGAAAAGAAATCCAAACTATTGAACGGCATATCGGTTCGTATGATGCATGCGGAGAGTCGACTCTTGCCCGAAGGCACTTTTGCAAAAGTCACGAGCCCACTAGGCACTGCAGAATCAAAAAAATCTCGCCTCTTGGGAAAAACGGAGGCTGTCTCAGTGCCTGCAGAAAGCGACCCTCGAGTATCTGTCATCGCTTGGATGCGCGAGCCAACAAATCCTTACTTTGCCAAAGCTATTGTCAATCGCGTCTGGGCTCATTACTTTGGACGGGGTATTATCGATCCTCCCGACAATCTTTCTGCATTCAATCCCGCCACCCATCCCGAATTATTGGAAGAACTTTGTGCTGGCTTCATTAAGAATAACTACGATCTACGATGGTTGCATCGGACGATTATTTCCAGTAGAACCTATCAGCAATCAAGCACACCCAAACCTGGTTCAGAAACAGACCGCACGCACTACGCATCATTCACCCTCCGCAGAATGCAAGCAGAGATATTACTAGACGCAATCAACACTGCGACCAGTACTAACGAGAATATGGACATGAAGTTTTCAAATTGGCCAGACTCAATGAAGATAGTGCAGATGCCTTTTTTTCCTCGTAATACTTTTGTGACTCATGTGCTAGAGACTTATGGTAAGCCTCAACGAAACGGAGGGGTACAATGCGATTGCGAACGCGACGAGTCTAGCTCTATCTTTCAAGTGCTCACGATTGCAAATCATCCCCGCATTTGGGAAAAGATTAAAGACCCGAAAGGCCGATTGGCAAAACTGCTCAAGGAATCGCTCGACGATTCCCAGAAGATAGAGGAATTATTCCTTGCAACACTAAGCCGAACACCCAATGAAAATGAGCGAACGCATTGCCTAGAGTATATCAAAGCGGCATCTTCTTCCGAAAAAGGTTATCAAGGCGTGTTCTGGAGCCTGCTGAATACCCGGGAATTCTTATTACAACATTGAATACTACCAATAAAATTTTGGATTCCTTCTCAAATGTAGGGTAAGATAAAACTAGTAAAGACTCTCAATAATGGGGCACTATTATGATTCGAAGAGATTTCCTTCGTATAGGTGGTTTAGGATTGTGTGGCATAGGGGCACTAGATGTGCTGCGTGCACAAACCCTAGGAAACAACAAGCAAGCCAAGGCAAAACAAATGATTGTCTGCTGGTTGGGGGGTGGGCCTCCCCATCTCGATATGTTTGATATGAAGCCCGATGCACCTGAAGAGTATCGGGGCCTCTTCAAACCGATCCAGACAAAAGTTGTAGGTTTACAAGTTGGGGAACTACTGCCCGAACTAGCCAAGCGAGCAGACAAATTTACTGTGATTCGTTCCGTCAGCACCTTAAACAAGCCAGGCGATCATGCCCAAGCTCCACTCTATTGGCTGACGGGCAATCCCAGACTCACATCCGGCAGTGATGAATACCCGATGTATGGCAGCGTAATAAATAAGCTGAAGCCGGGTTCCAAAGATTTACCAAGCTTCGCAGTGTTGGACGAAATTGATGTACACACCCACAATGCGCTCTCACGCAACTTTCTCGGGTGGGCCCACTCCCCGCTCATCATGCAACCCCTCAAAGACAAAGATGCCATCACACAGATGCTCACTCCCCAGCTTGAACTTCAAGCTTTCGAGAGCCAAACAAATCTGTTGAAAAAGCTTGATGGCAAACTTCGCCGAAACGATTCGCAAGATGAAGTGATCGCTGGCCTCGATCAATATCAACAGACTGCATTCAATCTGCTTCGTTCACCAAAACTACGGCAAGCTTTGGACATTTCAAAAGAGCCCGCCAGCTCAGTTGAACGGTATACCAAAAATAAACCAAGTAAGGCTCGGTACCCTATTGGTGATCCCTTGCACTTCTTGATCGCACGAAAACTGGTGGAAGCCGGTGTTCCCGTCGTCCATTTTAACTTGGGCTATTGGGATTGGCACGGCGATAACTTTACCGCAGGCAAACAACAGATACCTATGTTCGATTCGTGCATGGCCGCCCTGCTCGACGATTTGGAAGAGAGGGGCTTGCTTGATTCGACGATCGTCCTTGCACTCGGAGAAATGGGCCGGAAGCCAAAAATTGACAATGTAAAGGCGGTCGGTGCTGGAAGAGACCACTGGGATTACGCACAATTCGTACTGGCGGCTGGCGGTGGGTTTAAGCGCGGTGCCATCGTTGGTGCCACCGACAAGTTGGGTGAGCGTGTTGTGGACAAGTTCTACAAGGTCGAGAGTTTTGGTCGAACCCTGTACCATCTATTAGGCATTGATGCTGATACCATAGTCCATACTCCAACCAAACGACCGGTCAAACTCATTCTTGAAGATGCCCCCCTGATCAAAGAAGCACTGATTTAAACCTAACGAAAACTGCCATTCACTCGGGGAGGACTCCATTACTTATTTAGCTTCACCCCTCGATGATAAAAGCATGAAACTGAAGCTAAACCATCAGGAGAGCCATGGCTATTGCGCCAATGGACGGTTCTTCAACGAGCCGAAAAGCCAGCATGGTAGGATCCACGAAACCGAGGGTAAACCCTAGAACGCTACCCACCATGATGCGACTGATTACAAGAATGCCAATCAGCCACACAATCGTAGCGGGCCACCTGTATCTCCGCAGTGTCGATGGCATCTTCTGCCGGAACCTTTGTAACCCCACTAAATAGCGAAAAGGAATACAACGATGGCCCGCATCTTTTTTACGATTCTCTTTGTTGCCGCCACAACGCTTGTTAGGGCAGAGCCACAAGCTCCGACCGGGGATGTCGCCTCCCGGGTAGAGAATAAACTCAAGACCACCCGCACCCGCGACTCCATCTTCAGTGAACTGCGTAACAAGGCGGTCGTTTCTGGCCGTGTCGACGAAAACAATATTCGCAAAGCTGTCACTTTTTATGCGAGCTTCGACGAAAGCCTTAAAGCCGACTATGGTGCGGGAGAGCGTGCGCCCCATACTCGATTCAACCACCCAACAGAAAAGGGTCAGTTCATCTTCGAGAAAGATATCAAGGAAAAAGTCTTCACCATCGCAAAGTCGAAGGGCATAGCTGGCGGCGCTCTCGAGGTGGTGGATGTACTGGATAAAAACGGCCGCATCTTCTACCCGGCGAAGGGGAACATCGCTTTCAAGAAAGATGGCTGGAGCGGATCAGTCTCGATGTGGTGCAAAACCGACTCCGAAAAGCTGCTAAAAACGAAGTTTTGCGACCCGGTCCAGATTACGCAGAAGGGCGCAAACAACGGCGGGTTGTGGTTCGACTTCAACGATGCCAAACCGCGTGACCTGCGGCATGGCGCATTCTCGATGATCCCCGATGGACAAAAGGGTATAGGCGAGGACGACCCCAAAGCTCCTATGGTTCGAGTTTCAGGCATAGGATGGAAAGCCAACGATTGGCACCATGTCGTGCTCACCTTCAAGAACCTCGATACCGGCAAACCCGACGCCTTGACCGCAATTTATATCGATGGCAAACTCATTGGTGAAGTGAAAGACCGAGCCATTGCAATGGGCTGGGACATAGAAAAGGCCGGCATATACGTCGCAATTAATTATATCGGCTTGCTCGACGAGTTCGCATTGTTCGACAAGGCACTCACAGGCGAGGAAGTGTCACATTTGCACAAGAATCCCGAACTGCTGTCGCCACTCAAAAAAAAGGCTGCCCTCGAGAATCCTCCCGCCTCGACAGCCATAACTTCAGAAGAAGTGCCTCGCGGCTTGAAGGATTTCTACCGCAAAACGGCTCGCCCGGATGGTTCTTTTTAAAACGGGATCGATCCGGGCTATCGCAGCATATCCGATGCGGCATACAGCGATTTTGCTTCAACCATTTAAAGCTGCTCCATGCAGATTTTCAGGGTTGATGGGTATCCTGTTTCCAAGTACTTTATTTGAAAACCCTAGAGCCATACGAATATCAACTTATTATTATTTCCTCGCAGGCAAATAGCCAAGTGAAACGAGGAAGTCATCAGCTTGATCAAGTGTTTCTTTCATTTTCTTGTTGTTAAAAAACCCATGACCTTCGCCTTCGAACCCAATGAGTTGACAGCGATTACCAGCTTTGTTCATGCGTTCTGAAAATTCCGCAGCAGAACTGTAAGGCACAGTGGTATCTGCTTTGCCATGAAAGATAATGGTTGGGGGAACACCCTTCTTAACATGATGGGCTGGGGAAAATGCCTCAGGGTCGCAACCAAATCTTTCCTTGGTCGATTTTGCCAAAAAGCCCTCTAGCATTAATCCAGGAATAGGAGCCAACACCAATGCAGGGTTAAATAACACCAGCGCATTGGGTGTACTTGAAACTTTAAGATCTTCGCCAGCAGCTTCTAAGCCAGGAAGGGTGGCAGTGGCAGCAGCAAGATGACCCCCTGCAGAGCCGCCACCCGCAGCAACCCGATCAGGATCAATCCCCAACCGCACTGCATTGGTACGAATATATCGAACACAAGCCTTGGCATCCGCAACGCAATCAATTGGCTTTGCCATGTTGCGCGATGAAACTCGATAATCTGCAACAATTGCAACCATGCCTCGCTCTGCAAGATGCTGACACTGTGGAACAAATTGAGATGGAGTGCCTGAGGTCCAGCCGCCGCCAAAGAAAAACACAATTGCAGGCCTAGGCTTTGTTGCTTTTTCCTTTGGTTCAAATATCCAAATTTTAAGTTCTGTATCACCAACCTTACGATAGGTTTCAACTTTGGAACTTTCAATCGTTGGCGGGTAAGCCTTGTTAGCTTTTTGCTTTTGTTCCTGTGCCATGGCTGTGCCAGAAACCATACTCATCAATAAGAGAGATGGGATGAAGGAATTCTTTAAAGTAATCTTAAACATTGTGGTACCTTTTTAAATCAATTTGCCCGGATCTGTACCAAAGCTAATATAGCCTAACCAAGGAAGTTAAGAAACTGTCATTCCCATCCAAGCAGAAACTGTAAAATTCTTCTTCGAATTATTAGCTTCCCGCACTTTTGTGACCTGAGTTACAAAAACTTCATTATGTGCATTTGTTATCCCAATATTCAAAGGGATCATCAATGTTTAAGTTAGAATTGCAAACTCGTCGAAATTTTTTAAGTGCAACAGCATTAGGTTTAATTTCTGCAGGGATCGCCAGCGCCCAAACTGTACCCACCACCATACGGATGCCAATCGCCCCACGAAGGCAATGGGATGAAAAAAACGGCTATTGCGGCGAATGTTCGATCCAGCAGGCTGCACTTTATTTTGGCACTTATGTTTCCCAGTATGTTTGCAGGGCCATTATTAACACCAACCAACAAAGCCAATTGCTTGTCGCAGTGAATGCCCAAAAAGTTTTAACTGCTTTAAAACTGAACTCAACCGAGTTCAATTACAATGGATATGCATCTCCTCAATTTCAAACCTATTTCGGCTGGGTGAAACAACATCTCAAATTATTGCACCCCGTGCTTATAACAGCTTTTGTCAAAGGATTAAGCGACCCAGATTACGACCACATTATGCTTGCAACGGGTGTCACCGCTTTAAACTTCACAACTTATAATTCAACCGATCAGCTTTACTTCAATGACTGTTTCAGCAGCCAAGTAAGCATTCGAACTGCATCAACCCTCAACGATATCCGGTCCATGCTTATCAACGGTGCAAAATATCCCTTTTGCATTCCGACTAAAATTTGTTATGGCTGTGCTTGGTATCCAAGATACCTCTTCGAGGGTTCTGCCCGTCAGTATAACTCTGGGCAACTGGACCGAACCCAATGTCATCGCCGGTGCTTCCCCATCAACATTGACCGCTTCTGTAAGCGTCAATGGTCTAGTTGTGGGAAAGTCCTACTCTCTATTCAGGTATAATGATTATCGAAAAGTTCCCACAGCCAATTACACTGCTAGCGCCTATTCCACGGTACGAAATTTTGTTGCAAGCGGTACGACGGCCAACTTCACTGAAAACATCGTATCCAATGGCGTAGCAATTTTCCGATGTGTCCCCACAGGAAGTTAAACATTATGATAATTTTAGATACCGGTTACAATCAACAAATGAACTATTGTAGGAGTGGTTAAATAATCTACGATAGTGCTTGAGTTCCTATTAATCATGAAGATTTCAAATGTAATTGTGTTATTTCTGATGGTGATTTTTTGTAAAGTGCCTGCAATTATGGCAAGCCCGAATATCATCATGGTATTCATTGATGACATGGGTTGGGGCGACTTTTCGTGTTTTGGAAATAAAGATGTACAAACTCCAAATGCAGATCGGCTTGCAAAAGAAGGGATTCGTTTCTCGCAGTTTTATGTGAACTCGCCCATTTGTTCGCCTTCGCGTTGCGCTTTGGTTACTGGCCAATATCCATACCGATGGAAGATAAACTCTTTTCTAAATAATCGTGCTGATAATGAAAGACGAGGCGTTGCCAACTGGCTTGATCCCAAAGCCCCGACCCTTGCCCGCATCCTAAAGCAGAATGGTTATGCCACCGGGCATTTTGGTAAATGGCATCTAGGCGGCCAGCGAGATGTAGATAATGCCCCGCCCATTTCCAACTACGGATTTGATGATTCACTTACCAACTTTGAAGGCATGGGAAAAAAGATTCTCCCACTTACGATGAAGCCAGGCGAAAACAAACCAGGACGCATTTGGGCTGATGCCGAGCGTCTTGGAAAACCTGTAATCTGGATGCAGCGCTCTGAAATCACAAGTGGATTTGTATCTGCAGCAATACCGTTCATCGACCTAGCTTCCAAAGAGAAAAAACCTTTTTACATCAATCTCTGGCCCGATGATGTTCACAGCCCATTCTGGCCACCTGTTGAGAAATGGGCAAAGGATAAGCGTGGGATGTATCTTGCAGTATTGAAAGAAATGGATCGGCAGCTTGGCAAACTTTTTGACCACATCCGCAACACGCCCGCCTTGCGCGACAATACTATTATCCTCGTATGCTCAGACAACGGCCCTGAACCAGGGGCAGGCAGTGCAGGTCCATTTCGAGGCACCAAGGGAACTCTTTACGAGGGCGGCACGCGCTCACCATTAATCGTCTGGGCGCCCGGATTGATGGATAAAGAAAAGGTTGGAATGCACAACGAAACTTCTGTTTTTGCAGCCTTTGATCTTGTTCCTTCGCTAATCACGCTTGCAAAAATTCCCGCTCCCGCAAACATCAAGTTTGATGGCGAAAACCTTGCACCGGTCTTGTTAGGTAAAAGCGTTGGTTCTCGAAGCAATCCAATAATGTGGCGTCGGCCCCCAGACCGAAAAACCATGCCACCTTCTCAAGAAAGATTGCCCGACCTTTGCATTCGTGAAGGTGATTGGAAATTGTTATGCGAATACGATGGCAGCCTGCCCCAGCTTTATAATCTCTCTTTAGATCGCGCTGAAACTTTAAATCTTGCAACCAAGCATCCCGACCGGGTAAATAATCTTGCAAAGGCGTTACTCGAGTGGAACAAATCCATGCCTGCAGATAATGGCCCAGCATTAGGCAAAGAACATAAAGTTCAAGCAAAAGAAAAGAATTCCAAAAACTAATGCTGTGCTTTTTGCCATTAAAGAAAAGTCGCCCATCCGGGTTAAGGTTAGAATGATAAAAACCCTGCAACTAATGCTATTTAAGCAAAATTCGAGTTGTGTTATCTAGGGGAGGGTTTAATATAAGATTACTGCCTAATTGAATAAGTCTGATCTACAGGAAAATTCGACTAGCCTTCATTTATTATCGAGTCTTTTAATTAATGAATCATTCTCTACCCAGCCTTCTGTTTTTTGGATTCATCGTTTCAGCCTTGATTGCAACCCAACCCGAGAAAACTTTAGCACCTGCTGGTTCGGCGACGCCCTTGGCTACTGCAGCTCAAATCGAGTTCTTCGAAAACAAAGTAAGGCCAGTATTAGTAAAAAACTGCTTTCGTTGCCATGGTGAAAACGAAAAAGCTATCAAGGGTGGGCTTCGTCTTACCAGTCGGGAAGGAATTCTTAAAGGTGGCGACACCGGCCCTGCAATCGTTTCTGGTAATCCCGAGCAAAGCCTTCTCGTAAAAGCAATTCGTTACAAAGATACAAATACTGCGATGCCACCTAAACAAAAGCTGACAGATACAGAAATTGCAGCGTTGACAAAATGGGTGGAGATCGGTGCCCCTTGGCCGGGTTCAGACTCGACTGCAGTAGCAAAAGGTGGCAAGTCGGCCGGTTATAATTGGGAAAAGTTTCGGCGCGAACATTGGTCATTCAAACCCATTACACCGATCGATCCACCAGAAGTAAAAAATACGAAGTGGGCCAATGGTAACATTGATCGCTTTGTAATGGCACGACTTGAAGCAGCAAAAATGAAGCCCAACCCTAGTGCAGAAAAACACATTTTGATTCGCAGGGCATATCTGGATCTCATCGGCATACCGCCAACCCCTGAACAAGTAAAAGCTTTTATAAACGATGCCAAGCCCGATTCCCTTGCCAGAGTAGTTGACGAATTGTTGCGTTCAAAACATTATGGTGAACGATGGGCACGCCATTGGCTGGATGTCGCTAGATACAGTGATGGTCTTGGAGGTTTTTTAGATGCTGCGGATTTACCCAATGCTTGGCGCTATCGCGATTGGGTCGTGCAATCTCTTAATGAAGACATGCCCTACAATGAATTTGTAATTCGACAAATTGCGGGCGATGTTCGCAAGCCAGAACCCGATGCAGTTGCAACAGGTTTTTTCGCAGTCGGACCAACCTACATCTCGGATGGGGGAGACCCTGAAGCAACATTACAGGCGCAAGCCGAGACTTTGGCAGATCGAGTTGATACATTTTCCCGTGCATTTCTTGGCTTAACCGTTGCTTGCGCTCGCTGCCATGATCATAAGTTTGATCCCATCACCACTAAAGATTACTACGCAATCGCAGGCGTTTTTAAGAATACCGCCATCAGCGAAATATCTCTGGCATCAAAAGAAGTAATCGAAGCCCAGAAAGCAAACGAAGAAAAAGTTAAACTTGCGCAACAGGCATTAAGACAATTCACCAAGTCACTTCAAGACCCTGATAAAAAAGAAAAACCAAAGTTCACCCAAGAAGAACAAAAACGCATCGATCAATTAAAACAGGAAGTGGAGATCGCCAAGAAAACAGCACCACCCAAAGCCCCCGGTATTCATGTCTTAAAAGAAAGTGGCAATGCAGACATGCATGTTGCCCTTAAAGGTGATCTTTCTAAAAAAGGCGATTTGGCCCCTCGCAAGTTCCTGCAAATCATTGCAGGTGAAAATGCCAAACAATTTACCGAGGGCAGTGGAAGGCGCGAACTTGCTGAAGCAGTCGTGCAAACTAACAACCCGCTTACCGCCCGGGTTATAGTTAATCGTGTCTGGGAATGGCACTTTGGTGAAGCCCTTGTGCGTACTCCCGGGAACTTCGGAACCTTGGGAGAAAAACCTACCCACCCAGAACTTCTAGATTGGCTAGCTGCTCGATTCATGGCAAACGGATGGTCGCTTAAATGGCTCCACCGCGAAATCATGCTCTCTGCAACTTGGCAGATGAGTAGTTCGCATGATGTAACCAAATTTGCAAACGATGGCGACAACCGTCTGCTATGGCGCATGAACCCACGCAAACTTGAAGTTGAAAACTGGCGTGATAGCCTACTTGCAGTCACAGGGGAGTTAGATCGCACCATAGGTGGTGCGCCCATTGAAAAAATTCTCGAAAGTAATCGCAGATCAATATATGCAAGAATAAGCCGTAGTGGCGATCGTTTTGAATCTGATGCATTTTTTCGAACCTTCGATTTTCCTGCAGCCCAAGCCACCGCTGATTCTCGCACCACAACCATTGTGCCACAGCAATATCTTTTCATGATGAACAACCCCTTCATGATTAACCGAGGAATCGCACTTGCGAAATCGCTTGAACCCTTGGGCAGTAATGAGGTGCGCATTCGCAACGCTTATGAGAAGCTGTTTAGCAGGCAACCCGAAGATCGTGAGATTCAAGCAGGGCTTGCGTTTGTCAAAGATCATCCTGAAAATTGGCCAAAGTATGCACAGGTTCTACTAAGCACACATGAATTTCTGCAGATGCAGTAAAAAGGAAATCGAGCCATGAAATTCCAACAGCACCAGAAAGAATATCAGAACGCAATGTTTCGTGATATTTCACGCCGTGAAGCATTACGAAAGATGGGTGCTGGCCTTGGTGGCATAGGATTGGCAAGCATGCTTTCGGAGAAAAATGCCGGTGCAGCTTCTTCAACATTCGAATCACGCGGGCCCCACTTCGCTCCAAAAGCCAAGCGCATCATTCAGCTTTTTATGCCCGGTGGCCCTTCGCAAGTCGACACCTTTGATTACAAACCCATGCTTGCAAAACATGCAGGCGAACGCCCAGGTCTGGTTGATAGAAAATCATTACGCAACACCAAAATGGGGCTAATGCCTTCCCCGTTCGGCTTCAAACAATATGGGCAGTGTGGTAAGTGGGTCAGCGATATTTTCCCCGAGACCGCCCAATGCGTTGATGACATTTGTTTCGTTCACTCGATGCACACCGACATTCCAGAGCACGCAGGCGCAATCCTCATGACCAATCTGGGGGCCTTGCAACCCAATCGGCCAAGCATGGGTTCTTGGCTTGTCTATGGCCTTGGTGCAGAAACCAACAACCTTCCAGGCTTTGTCGCAATGTCACCTGTTGCCAAGCCGCGTGGTAATGTCGCCAATTGGGGTAACTCCTTCCTGCCAGGCGCCTATGCTGGCTCGTATGTGAACATCCGCGAGATGAAATCAGATGCTATACTTCGCGACCTTGGAAAACCCTCCTCACTATCTTCAGAACAACGCAAGCAAGCCGACCTGCTGAGTCAACTTAACAAAATGCATCTTGATCGCAGACAGCAAGACCAGCAACTCGAGGCAGCAATTGCATCCATGGAAATGGCTTTCCGCATGCAGATGTCGGTTCCCGAAGTTTTCGATATCAGCAAAGAAAGCAAGGCAACACGCGATCTTTATGGTGATAGTGAATTTGCCAAGGGGTGCTTAATCTCCCGTAGGCTGATCGAAAACGGTGTTCGTGTGGTCCAGATTTCTCACTCGATAAGCGGGTATGATATTGCATGGGATACGGGGCACGAAAACATTGTGAACGGGCATGCGGAACTTGCAAAAGCATGCGACCGTGGAATCGCAGCACTTTTAAAAGATCTTAAATGTAGAGGTTTGCTCGAAGATACTCTTGTTCTTTGGGGCGGGGAATTCGGGCGGGCTCCAACTTCTGAAGGTGCCAAAGGCCGCGATCACGATCATTATGGCTACACGGTATGGATGGCGGGCGGTGGCGTCAAAGGCGGTTTCAGTTACGGTGCAACCGATGAGTTTGGGCTTTCCGCAGTCGAAAATCGAGTTCATGTTCACGACCTTCATGCCACCATTCTTCACCTCATGGGCCTTGATCATGAGAAACTTACCTATCGTTATTCGGGTCGAGATTACCGCCTTACGGATGTCCATGGCCAAGTTATCAAAGAACTATTTGCATAATAAAGAAATGCCAACGATCTAGACATTTAATCCAGTCGAGGTGAACGAAACTGGGACGGTAAAATCCCAGCCATGAAATCTCTGGCATTTGAAGCCGACAAAGGTTATACTGATAATAATGACAGCTTAAAGGCACTACTAGCATCGCTGTTGTCCGCCGAATCTTTCCTTGATAGAGCTGTCCCACCAGAAAGAGCCAAGAAATGACGCTAAATAACAAGAATCGCTTGTGCAACGGCCTCCACCGGCGGGAACTTCTTCATTTGGGAGCCGCAGCGCTCTGCGGATTGACTCAGGCCGATTTCCTTCGTGCTGATGCACAATCCACGCTCGATCCTTCTTATCGCAAAAGATCGATTGTCAATGTCTGGTTGGCAGGTGGCCCTTCCCATATTGATACTTTCGATATGAAGCCCGATGCCCCTGTAGAGTTTCGCGGAGAATTTAAGCCCATTGCGACTCGCGTTCCGGGTATTCAAATCTGCGAGCATCTTCCGCGTATTGCCGAGCGGATGGATCGCATCACCCTGATTCGTTCACTGACTGGCACCGTCGACTCGCATGATGGTGCAATGTGTGCGACAGCTTATCCACCAGGCAACATGAAAAATGTTGGAGGTCGGCCTAACATCGGATCCGTTGTGGCGAAACTTCAGGGCCCAACCAACGGTAATGTACCCACATCAGTCGCCATGCTTTCTAGTTATAACCCCAACGAGCAGGCATACTTTCGTTCAGCAGGGTTTCTTGGCCGTGCCTTCGATTGTTATACTCCGGACAGCGAAGCTGGGCGCGCGAACCTAATATCACGCAATATCACACAGGATCGCAGAGACTTATTACCTCACTTCGACACCATTCGAAGAGAAATAGATACACGAGGCAACATGCTAGCGATGGATATCTATGCCCAGCGCGCCGTTCAATTCGTGACATCCCGCGAGTTTGCGGATGCCCTCGACATAAACCGCGTACCCGATTCTGTGCGGAGTCGTTATGGCATCAATTGCGGAGTAAGCCCAAAATCAAAAAAACCTCTCGGGCTCCAAAATGCTCGGTTTCTAATGGCTCGTCGGTTAATAGAATGTGGAGCGCGTTGTGTTAACCTTACCTGGGAAGAAGAAGGTGAACGCCGATGGGACACCCACAAAGACAACTTCAACGCTTTGCGCCATGAATTATTGCCTTCCTTCGATATTGGCCTCAGTGCTTTTTTCGACGATCTCGAAACTCGAGGTATGCTTGAAGATGTCCTCGTACTCGTCTGGGGTGAGTTCGGTCGTACTCCGCGAATCAATAAGGATGCGGGACGCGACCACTATGCACCAGCAGCATCCGCACTAATGTTCGGCGGCGGCCTCAAGGTGGGGCAAGTGATCGGCAGCACTACGAAAAATGGTGAAAGGCCACTCGATCGGCCTATCCATTTCCAACAGATGTTTGCCACACTTTATCGGCATCTCGGTATCGATCCGACTCAGGCCACGGTACTTGATCCAAACAACCGCCCTCAGTACCTCATTGACCATACGGATACAATCCGGGAACTGGTTGGATGATGCTTACCCTAAACTAGTACCTTTTTGGCTGCCCCGCAGGTGAGCATTGTTACTTCCCATAAACTCGAACGGCGTTCTGTTCTCATGGCATTCCAACTCCAACCGTTTACGCAATGCTTCCATTAATCATGATTGAA
>CALARU010000250.1 GCA_937888715.1 uncultured Planctomycetaceae bacterium
TTGTTTTATAACCAGGAATGAAATCTGGTTTAATCACGGTTTTTTTAGTTGCAGTCGTCTGCGCACTAAGGTCAAACGAAAAGAGCACGAGCAAAATAATAACTAAAGATAATAATTTTCGCATGAGGCACCTTGGGCTAAATAAATATTAACTCTACTCATCGTAGACTAAAAAGATTTAAGAGTGAAGGAATTATTATCCATCATTAAGTCGGGTGAAATGAAAAAGGATGCCCATGAGTAACATGAGCATCCTAGAATTGGTTGAACTTTAAAGCGAAGGTTTATTTCTTTGCGGGGGCTACAGGCTCTCGGCTATAACCTTCCCACATGGGATCATTGCTGACCTTCCAGACTTTACCATTATGCATGAAGAGTTTCTGGGTTTCTTCCTTATTGAAAGGTCGGGCTCCAACTCTGCCAAACACAGAAAGCTGATTACCACTCTCATCAACAGCCCGGTCACGATCCATGCCCTTGCTGATGCAAAGAGCATGCCCGCCTATGGGTAGCTTGAAGGTTGCGATCAATTCTGGAGTGGGTTTAGGACTGAACCCCCCACTGCCTGGCGAATCAGGCGTGGTAAGCTGCAAGATGCGCATACCATTTTTACCATCAGCGATATAAGCAAATTCGCTGGTGTAAGTAATACCAAGTTTAACATCATGGGCGTCATTGATTTCGCCATTGGCATTAAAGACTTGATCCACCTTGGGTTTCTCAGGGTTCTGGATATCAAGGATAACCAAGCCAAGTTTGCCTGCAGCGAGGTAGGCATAAGTTCGGGCAAGGTAGATGCTATGCACGTCAGGAATGTTAATTTGACTAATGGGTTTAGGCTTGGCAAGATCTGTAACATCCAGAACTTTTACGCCTTCTTCATCAGCAACAAATGCATAACGGAATTGAACTGCAACAGCTTTGGGCTTCTTGAGCCATTTGTTATCAATCACGCTGGTGATTACTGGTTTAGTAGAATCTTCGCATGAAATAACAACCAGGCCTTTATCACAAGTTACATAAACATAATTGCCCACGGTGATCACATGGCTTGCCCCTGCAAGAATGTTATCTGGGTTGAATGTCCAGGCGCGTTTTATAAAGTTGTTGAGCGGATCGCCATCAAGCAGAGTACCAGCGCCCACTGCGACTAAGCCTTCATATCTATCGGTGAAGAAGATAAGGCCATAGATGCCTGCAATGCGGGGTTCATCGTTTTCAGGATAGTGCTTGCGTGTAGGATCTGGCGCGATGGTTGAAGGTGCAGCAACACAAGTTGCGTACTTACTGCGAATGTAAAACTTCTGACCTAGTGGGGAAACAGGAGCGGTGGACATGCGCTCGGAGAAACCCTTGTGGTCGATGAAAGCAATATCGAAGATGCGGAAACCAGCTTCGCCACATGCAGCATAAAGATATTCCCCACGATGCTGAACGCTTTGTATCTCTGACTTCATGAATGGATGAAGCAAAGGATCACTAATATCGCGGCCTACATGTTCGTGGGCTCGTTTAAGCATGCTCTTATTTTTGCCCACATGCTCTTTAAAGTAATCAGGGTAGGCAAGCCTATGCAAATAACTACCTATAACCGCCTGTGGTTCATCTCGTTCAGTGGAAACAATGCTCCAAAGGCCATGAGAACCTGCGCCAACCCAAGCATAACGCCCGATGAAATTCAGGTAATTCGTACCCTGCATCGAAAGTTGGGTGATCAAGGCATTGTTATTATCATCCTTGGAAAGATGACAATCTGCGCATTGCTTGGTGGCTTTGCTGCTAAAAGTGTGTGGCACATTAGTACTGAAAGCAATACCACTTAAACCCTCTGCGGAATGGGTCTGCTGTTGTTGATAAATAACTTCACGATTCTGATTGTAGCTGGTCACATGGATGGCACAAGAAGATCGGGAAGG
>CALARU010000251.1 GCA_937888715.1 uncultured Planctomycetaceae bacterium
AAATACAGGCAGCCAAAACACTAGACCTCCGCATACGCGAAGGTGACAAAGGCGCAGGGCTAAGGAGAACAAGAAAGACTTAGGATATGCTTTAGCGGTTTTCAAAGCAGCTTGTTAGACTGTTTACTTAACAATAAACTTCAATTTTTGTACGCCAGCAAGTGGTTCGAGCGTTTCTAAATTCACTTCAAAAGGCCGTGAAATCGTATTGCCTGCAAGGTCTGCAACTTCTGAACCCACACGAATCGTGTATTCCCCTGACTGCCAAGCTTCATCAGGCACAAACCGCCAGCTTTTTTCTTCCAAACCCATCGAGGCTTTCCCTACGATTGTTTTCCCAGTAGGCCCAACAACCATCACTTCTCTTGCAAATAAATAGGGATCGATGACATAAGGAAAGGTGATGGTAAGAGCAGCTTTTGATTGCATGGATGGCGGGATTATTTTCCAATGATTGACATCTAACCTTGTGCGAACTTCTGCCCCTGCGATGATTTTTTTCTCGAGCCCCTGCGCTAGCTTGTTTCCGGATGCATCCAATAACTCATTAGGTATTTTAAGGGTGTAAGTTTTACCCGGCTCTAAGGGTGGCCCCAACTGTTCTCTAAGATTCACCCCAAGTTTCACCCGACCTGGATGAAACCAAAGCGTCAGGCGAGTGTCGTTATCATTCCAAAGTTCGGTGCGCCTCCATGGATCATCCACCGATTTCCCATCAGGGCTAACCAACTCAATAGCATCAAAAATCGTTTTGCTCTGCCTCATCGGCCCAGAAAAAAATATCGTGAATTTCAGCAGATTTGCAGGCACCCGATCCGTGGTAGGGTAAACCTTCACCACTCTTACAGCATCCTGCGCCTTTAAGGCTGGCACCTTAAATTGCGAAACCTCTTTATCCTTGGTATCAGTGCGAATAGCCTTGTAAGTCTTCCCTAAAGAAAAAGGCTGACTGGGTATAAACACCAACACTCCATCTCTAACTAGGTACTTACCAAACAAAGGGGCGCCAATTTTCCCCGTCTCATCATTGAACAACCCAACAACAAAAACACCCTCTCCATCATCATTAGAAACAGGGCCACCTTTTTTCTTCAAAGGCGATGATGCATCCAAAGGCAGTCGAACTTCGACACCCGGGGAATTATCCAGCGGTTGAAAAAGAGGCGGCACCGCTATCAGCAATGCCGCCATCATGGTGATCATCATGTTTAAGAATCAATCCTAGGGAAGGGTTAAAGCCTTAAGGGTAAGGGCACCTTTATCATCTTCGGAAATAACAAGCGCATGGGCAGCATCAAGTTTATCCATGTGCGATACGCCATGGAATTCCGGGATCAGCTTGATCTTTTCAGTACCAGGTTCGCCCTTGCTATCCAATCTCTTAAGGGCCTTTTCATTGATGTTGGCGTTTTCACTGATCACACCAGTTTCAATTCTTGCGGTCCAATAAGGGCTCGGGCCAAACGGTTTTTTCTGATGATGAAAGCGGAAGGTATTGATAAGCACATAGCTCTTACCAGCTTTTTGATAGGTGAACATATGGATGGGTTTGTTGCCCGATCCAAGTTCCACAATACTTTGACCTTTGACCTTGGCATTTTCGGTGAAAGCTTCGAGTGGGTATTTCACAAGCGGAGTGCAAGAGAAAGCGCCAACAAGATACTTCTTGCCATTTTCTTCAAAGGGCATGAGAACGGTCATAGGGGCTTTGGTTTCCCACTTGCCATGCGCAACATGAAAAGTTTCAGCGCTGGTAAGAATCACTTCTGATTGTTTTTCAAGAGGTTGCTGAACACTATAAAGCTTGCAGGCGAATTCATCTGCAGCAACACCACTCACCAAAAGGCGATCGCTCATCCAAGCCAGATCAGTGATTTTGGAAATGGCACCGCCCGAACCTTTAGGCAATGCAACACTTTTGAAAGCAACATTATCGAGCGAGAATTCGGAAATTTTACCTTGGCCATCCACGGTGATCAGGTGCTGGGTCTTAGTGTCTTGCTTGCGGATTGCAAGATAAGCTTTACCTGAAACCGGATTTACTGCAAAGTGAATCAGTTCAATTTCTTTGGCTGCAACGCCCAGGCGTTCTGCAATTTTACCCTTGAGATCATTTACTGAAGCGGTCCATTTTTGTGGCTCACGATCCTTGGTATCGATTAATACAACCTGCCCAGCTTTGCCATCGCCTATCAGCAGAATGCCTTCAGGCTGGAAAGAAATCACATCGATGGATTGAATCTTTGGTTTGCCTTGTTCAAAGCTAGCAGCATTGGAAAAAGTACAGGCAATCAGAAATAATCCGAGTGCAACGGTTTTCATCAGGTAGGAATTCATGGGAATCTCCGAAAAGGTAAAAGTGCTATTTACCCCTTGTTTGTAAAGGGTATGAATGGGGAAGTCCAGCAAAAAAGCTATGAGGCTGCTTAAAATATTACCTTGATGAGGGGCTTACTTCTTACCCATTTGCTTTACTTGGAAATCGATCTTCTCATTCTTCCCGGGTTTGATTTCAGCTTTAAGGGTAGTTTTATCGTTAAACTCGGGGCCCAAAATGCTTTCAGGCATAGCTGATTTCATCACAGGGTCAACTTTCGTACCAGGCTTGGAGGCTTGAATTTTAACTTTCTTGGAACCGGGAAGAACTTGGATGGTGTATTTGCCATCTTTAATAATACCCGCACCAGGAGCTGTGCTTTTATCTAGGGCTTCAAAAATGATATTTCCCTCTGCAAGAGGCTCGGATCCCAATAATACGGTTCCAGAAACTTCAGCTGGGGTTTCTGTACTATTGCACCCTAGAGAAATCATCAACAACAAAGAACAACCAACACCTAAGAGTTTCATGCACATGTTCCCAAATTATGGTTCGTTGATAACTTCCCCGCCATTGCGCGAGCCCATTGCCAGCCAAGTTGCAGGGCTTATAGAGTTCGTAATAAATCGCACTCCTGCATCCGCCCGTGCCATGTTTACCCCGCCTGTATGATAACTGCGAGCTAATGAAAAAGCATTAAGCGCACTTTGAGCGCCACAGGGTGCGCGTGGAACTGCACCACAATAACCTTGCGTATTATCCCCAACAGTCGAATTTGGCGGATAAATAGTGGAAAAGGTGGTTCCCGCATGAACAGTATTCCACATTCGGCCTCTTACATCGTGCCCACCAGCAATAGAATCACTTCCCTGAATAAGTTCACTCACCATGGCGGTATTGGAAGTACCATCCGAAATATCAGTAATGCGAACTTTCGATAGCCCATAAAAAGTCCCATCTAAATTAATGCCCCGGGGATCTGCTGCAGGGGTGGCATAACCACTCCCATGGCAGGTAATAAAGCTGATGTGAAAACCTTGGGCGTTACCTGCGGTAGCTGCAATCTTTGGGCTGGCAGGATCTGAAGAACACATAAATATGGAAAGCACATTGGTTGAAAATAAAGCGGTGTAAGTGTTTCCACCTGCGCCCAACAACGAGTCAAGTTGCGAACCGATTGCAGTCTGCTCAAGGTAAGGCAAAATAGTCCCTGCCCAATTGGAACGATCATTATTTTTCAGCACACCACCACCCGCGCTTGTGGCATAACCTTGCGGCTGCCCCATGGGAAACACGCCAAAAGTTCCATGATAGTTATGAAGTGCCAGGGCTATTTGCTTTTGCTTGTTAGTGCAACTCATCCGAGCTGCAGCTTCACGAACTTTTTGCACCGCAGGCAACAGCAAGCCTATAAGAATCGCAATGATTGCAATAACAACCAAAAGCTCTATAAGGGTAAACGCTTTATGCTTAGGAGATGTTTTCATTGCGAAACTCATTTAAAGAATCACTATTATAAAGAATAATTAAAGTATCTTATAAAAATGGCCATATGTCAATCAGGTTCAAAAATTATGTGGCTATTCAGGCCACTAACAAATTGGATGAATACACGTTATTGA
>CALARU010000252.1 GCA_937888715.1 uncultured Planctomycetaceae bacterium
TTTTCCGTGGCAAAATCTTCTGCTTACTCTTCTTCTTTCCTCTTTGTCGTAGCCATTTATTAAGGCATAATGCGAGCATGAACCAATTTGCGAACCTCATCGAGCCAAGACCCAATTTCGTCACCCATTTGGAGTGTGGCTTAACAAGTGAAATTTATCCTAAAGAACAAATCCATGGTTTATCCAAGGCGGGTAGGCCCTTACTAGTGCGTTATGATTTGAAGAAAATCGCGCAAGCCGTCAGTAAGGAAACAATCGCAGCTAGGCCTCCGGATTTTTGGCGCTATCGTGAGTTTCTTCCTGTCAAACATGCAACTAATATCGTGAGTTTGGGTGAAGTTATCACCCCTGTTCTTACCATGCCTAAAATTCAAGCGGGCAAAGGCACGCTTTATGTGAAAGATGAAGCTAGGCTTCCCACAGGGTCGTTCAAGGCTCGTGGATTATGCATGGCGATTTCCATGGCAAAGGAGTTGGGTATAAAAAAAGTTGCGATGCCCACGAATGGAAATGCAGGCGCAGCTTGTTCTGCATATGCATCGAAAGCGGGAATCGAAAGTTATATTTTCTGCCCAGAGGATACGCCTACCATTAATGTGCGGGAAATCGATCAGCAAGGTGGGAAGGTTTGGTTGGTGAACGGGTTGATCAATGATTGTGGCAAAATTGTGGGTGAAGGGAAGCAGGTAAAGGGTTGGTTTGATATGTCGACTTTGAAAGAGCCTTATCGTATTGAAGGAAAGAAGACGATGGGGTTGGAGCTTGCGGAACAGTTTCAATGGCAGATGCCTGATGTGATTTTATATCCAACGGGGGGTGGCACCGGCCTTATTGGTATGTGGAAGGCATTTAAAGAGCTTCAAGAGATAGGTTGGATCCAGGGGAAGTTGCCTCGCATGGTGGTGGTGCAGTCGAGTGGTTGTGCGCCGATTGTTAAGGCATGGGAAGAGGGAAAAGAGCATGCGGAAGTTTGGCAGGGGGCAAAGACGATTGCGTGGGGAATTCGAGTACCTGTTGCGGTGGGTGATTTTCTGATGATTCGTGCGGTAAATGAAAGCAAGGGTTTTGCAACGATGGTGGATGATGAGGCGATACTTCGTGCGCGAAAAGAGTGTGCAGAGAAGGAGGGCTTTTTGATGTGTCCGGAAGGCGCTGCAACTTTTGCTGCGTATCAGAAGGAATTGAAATCTGGAAGAATCAAGGGTGATGAATCGGTGGTGATGTTTAATTGTGCTGCAGGTACGAAGTATGAACTTCCTGAAGTCACAAAGCAATTGGATCGCACCAAGCCTATTCCTTATCAAGAGTTGTAACATTTCTCGATGAGAAAAAGTAAGGTGAAGAAGATAGGTTTGATACAACAATAAAAAACGGCTGAATTCCTCTTATCTATCTTCCCTAATCTTGCAACTCATGCAAGAAGCCAAGGGATGGATAACTCGCCTTTTCATGGGGTGAGTTCTTTTGGTAAAAAATACAAACGATTACAAAACTGCTTGGTGTGCCCTGTTCGACAAGGAGGTCGAGTTTGGCAATTCGCTGGCGCATAAGCCATAAATTGATATTTGCATTCTGCTTAACTGCAGGGATTATAATCCTGTTGTTGG
Source organism: uncultured Planctomycetaceae bacterium (assembly GCA_937888715.1). Taxonomy (GTDB): domain Bacteria; phylum Planctomycetota; class Planctomycetia; order Gemmatales; family Gemmataceae; genus UBA969. Next base: position 1,608 of record CALARU010000252.1, read on the forward strand.
GTGGTACGCTGCAGGGATTATGGTCGTATTATCTAACGATGAATAGCATTCGTGGAAATGTAGCGGAGTTAAAGACAGCAGAAGAGTTAAAAACAGCGTTGGCGAAGATGGCAGTTCCCGGGGATCTTGGGAAGTTATTGGACGACCCTGAGAAATTGCATCGAGACATTACGCAGGCATTGCAAAAAATACTCGAATACGAAGTTTTTCTAAGGGATTCGCAATCATTCCTAGTGATGAAAAATGAGGATGCTCATGAAAAGGAAGTGCTTGCGGGACTTAGATCAGATTTAAATGCTTTTCAAACGCTTGCTGAAAAATTTCATGAACCTCGTGTTACAGGGCCAAGCGATAAACTTTCCCAAAATCCCATCATTGAACCTTTACGCATTCTCATCACCAAAATGGAAAAAGAGAGCACCATGCTAAGGGATAAGATCCACAATGATCTTGACCACAGCATTAATGATTCCCGCAGGCATTACCAGATAAGCTTGTGGATTATTGTGCCTTCAAGCGCCTTTGGGCTTCTGTTGATGGCTGGATTGTTGCACTCTTTTTACGGTTGGATATTCTACCCCATTCGAGATCTTGAAGCTGGGGTTAGTTTGCTTGCGCGGGGGGATTTCAACCATCGAATCGAAGTTAAAAGTGGCGATGAAATGGAATCCTTGGCCCAAGCCTTCAATGAAATGACCCGCAGGCTTCGTGAATTATATACGGATCTTGCCAGGCAGGTGAATGAACGAAGCAGGCAGTTGGTGCGTTCTGAAAGGCTGGCAAGTGTTGGTTTCTTGGCTGCGGGTGTTGCCCATGAAATCAATAATCCAATTGCTGGAATTGCATTTTGTGCAGAGGCTTTAGAGTCGCGTTTAAAAGAACTGACACTTTTGGCGAACAAGTCTTCCGGTCAGCAAAATCATCCCTGCATAGTTGACTTCGCAAGGTATTTAAAACTGATTCAGGAAGAGGCTTTCCGCTGCAAGAATATTACGGAGAAGCTGCTTGATTTCAGTAGAACCACCGAGCATAAGCGTGAGGCTGTCAGCTTGCCCATACTTGTGCAGTCGGTTTTGGATGTCACCGCACATTTGCAAAACTCCAAAGGTAAAAAGATTGAAATAAAGGAAGAGCAACCTACCAAGGCTTGGATCAACGCAGAAGAAATTAAGTCGGTAATCTTAAACTTGGTCGTGAATGGTCTCGACAGCATGGATGATGGTGGAATGCTTACGATTATTATCAGAGAGAAGGATGGCCAAGCCGAGCTTGCGATCAAGGATACGGGGATCGGCATGAATCAGGAAGTGCTCGAGAATATTTTTGAACCATTCTACACCCAGAACCGCACGGGCAAGGGCACGGGCCTTGGCCTTACCATCAGCCATAAAATTATTCAGCAGCATGGTGGCGATATTGAAGCTACCAGCGAAGGGTTGGGGCAGGGAAGTGTATTCACGATTCGGTTACCTCTTCACCCCATAGTTTCCACGAAAATTAATGAATCAATGCGTAGGGATGGTGTTTCTTCAGGCCAGCCTTTGGCGCTTAGTGCCTGATTGTTTTACCTTTTAAAGGTTTGGTGAATTATGAGCATGAACGATTCGTACAACCAACAGGTGGCTGCAAGCCCCAAGCCAACCTCTAATAGTTTGAGGGTACTTTTCGTCGATGATGAAAAGTCGCTTCAGGAATTCATGCGCACGGAACTCCCTAGGATGGGGCATGAAGTGACGGTTTGCCCCGATGGGAAAACTGCGTTAAAGGTTTTGGAGAAGGCGAGTTTTGATGCAGCTTTGTTGGATTTGCGCATGCCCGGTTTATCTGGGATTGATGTGCTTGAGCATTTGAAAAAAGTTGCGCCTGATACTGAAGCGGTGGTGATGACAGGGCATGCCAGCATGGAAACCGCAATTGAAGCGGTGCGCTTGGGTGCGTTTGATTACATCACCAAGCCCTGCAGGCTGGCAGAAATAGAAACGGTATTACTGAAAATCATTGAGAAGCGGGATTTGAAGAACAAGAATCTTGCGTTACAAAACAGGGTGCAGGCTGCAGAGGGCAGTTCGGTACTTATAGGGAAGTCGCCCGCAATGAGTGCGGTGCAGAAATTGATATCGACGGTTGCACCTTCGGATTCAACCGTTTTAATCTTAGGTGAAACTGGGACTGGTAAGGAGTTGGTTGCGCGAACTCTTTGGAAGCAAAGTTCCCGCTCGGACAAGGCTTTTGTGCCTGTGAATTGTGGAGCGCTATCTGAAAATCTTGTGGAGAGCGAATTGTTTGGGCATCGTAAGGGTTCGTTTACCGGCTCGGATCGCGATCACAAGGGGTTGTTTGAAGTAGCCAACGGCGGCACGCTTTTCCTTGATGAGGTGGGCGAGTTGAACAAGAACATCCAAGTGAAGTTATTGCGGTTTTTAGAATCTGGTGAAATCCGAAGAGTGGGAGAATCAGAGCCTTTCCGCACGGATGTGAGGGTTTTGTGTGCCACGAATTGTGATCTTAGGCAATTGATCAAGACCGATAATTTTCGTGAAGATCTTTACTTTAGGATCAACACTTTTGAAATTCGCCTGCCCGCAATGCGAGACCGCAGGCCTGATATTCCAGAACTTGCTAAGCACTTGCTTGCTAGGGCGATTCGCAAGCCTTTGGAGCAGTGTCAGAATTTAATTACGCCTGAAGCAATTGATGTGCTTTTGGAACATACCTGGCCTGGAAATGTGCGCGAGCTTGCGAATGTAATGGAGTATGCAAGCATTATAGCTGCGGGTGAAACGATCCTTCCCGAGCATTTGCCCAATCATTTGCGCGATGCTTCGAGGGGTGTGCCTGTGCTTTCAATCGCACAAAATACTCACCCTGTTGCACGAACCTTGGAGCAAATCGAAATGGAGCATTTGCTTAGGGTGTTGGAAAAGCATCAGGGCAATAAAGGTGCTGCTGCTGCAGAATTAGATATCAGCCTTAAAACCCTTTACAACAAATTGAACAAGTTTCAGGAATTGGAACAACGCAGGATGGTTGGTTAACAGAAACTTTTAAGTCAGGGCTTATGGGAAGGGTTGAAGCATGGAATATTTTATTTACGCCTGCCTGGTTTTATTTGTAATTATCAATGTGCTGGCTTGGAAGCAATCTGGTGGCATGGTGAAGATTGCATCCTTTGGGAAGCGTACTTCTAAGCCTGAGAACCTTTCTAAATTTCAGAAGTTTCTGGTATTGATCAAGGGCGTGAATCTGCCTTGCAAACCGAATGAAGGTGATCCTCTTACCCATGGTTTGCAATATGAAAAACACCAGTACAAGGGCTCGCAGGGTCAGTTGGAATCTTGGTATATCCCCCGTGCGGGTTCCACTAAGGTAGTGCTACTTTTTCATGGATATGTGCGTAATAAAGCCACTTTATTGAATGAAGCTGTTCTCTTTCATAAGCTTGGGTATTCCTGTTTGATGGTTGATTTTCCAGGGTCTGGCGATTCGCTAGGCAGCCATACCTCCATAGGATACAACGAATCAACCGATGTGTTAAGCAGTTTGAATTACGCAGCAGAGGTTTGGGCGCAGAAGCGTCAAATTTTATATGGTTTTTCGATGGGTGCTGCAGCAATCTTGCGTGCTGCAAAATTGCAACATTTAGAAGTGGATAAAATCATTCTAGAGTCGCCCTTCACCACTTTGCTGGAAACTGTGGGAGCCCGCTTTAAAGCCATGGGCATTCCCCCTTATCCGCTTGCTCATCTTCTGGTTTTCTGGGGAAGTGTTCGCCTAGGTTATAATGGTTTCACCTACAATCCTATAAAATATGCTAAGGATCTTAAGAGCCCTGTACTTCAAATGCATGGCACACTAGATCGAAGAGTTCCTTTGGTTCGAGCTCTTGAATTGCACCAAAACATTCGGGTTGATAAGACCTTTGTAGAATTCGAAGGGTGTGGCCATGAATCACTGGCAACAAAAGAACCAGAAAAATGGCGCACCACAGTGGACAATTTCTTGAGTGATGCAGAACAAGCACCACTGCGCAATGCTGCTTAGCCCTTGCTTTCTTTCAATTCTTTTTAATCATCTTAGCGCAACCACCAACCTGGATAATAATAAGGTTGGTAAGGTAGCATTGGCCTATAAATACTTACTGGTGGATTGTACCAGGCTAATTGCGGCGGCATTACATAGACTGGTTGCACGACTACAGGCTGAACAATAACTGGCACGGGCGAAATGTAATTGTAGGGATAGCGGTAGGCAAACTGGTTTGAGTAATAATAATTGTTGATAGGGAAACCGTTATTGATGTTTAGATAATTGCTTGATCTAAAGTTGTAGGATGTCAGGCTGAAGGATGTGCCAAATTGGGAATAGGATGAGCCATAGTAGGAACCATAGGGCCCGAAAAACTGTGCTTGTGAAACATTAGTAAACAGCAGCGCTGTTAAAATTCCAAACGGGTAAAGCAGTTGTCGCATCGTTGTCTCCTCGAAAATCCATTTCTCTCTTATGAAGGAAACGATTGAAGGGATTATTCCTTGCGCAATAATCTTGGTTATTTTTGTAAATTGGAAAAGGATTGGGTTTGCAGGTGTTTAAGAACCTTTGCTAGGTGTGCTAATAATCTTTTCGAACCAAGCCTGCACTTTTTTTCGTTCTTCTAAATCTTTAAGCACCCATTTATCTGAATGATTGGGAAACGGAAGATCCATGAAGGTGAAGTTGCCTAGCACTTTGTTGGTTGTCAAAAACTCTTTGGCTTTTTCTGTTGAGACTTCTTGGCTGATGAATGCTGCCCTGCCCTGCAATCTTTGCCAACGCACTAGCGCAGATTCTTTGTCGCTATCTTTATAATTCCATTTAGTGACCCCATCGATATGCGAATGGCAGATCAACCCCTTCCACAACTTTGCGATTTCGTTATTTCTTAAACCGATGTAACTGCAGGCAATGCTCCCGCGGGAAAACCCCGCAAGAATAATATTTTCTGCATCTCCATGGTATTGTTCGCAGATGTTTTTGACACTTCTTAGTGTGTATTCAACCGTGGCATCTGCATCACCCCACCAGTTGGTTGCGTTTTGTTTGTTTTTAGAATCAACAAAGGGCAGGCAGGCCCAGATCGCATTGCGACCTTTGGTGATGCCATAGCCTAAAGAACAACCTTCCACGGTTCCCAAAGAGACGTCACCTAGATTATTCTTGAAGCCACCGTTGCCTGCAAACTCGATGATCACAGGCCATTTGTTTTTTGCATTCCAGTTTTCAGGAAGATAAAGCGCATGGTGGATAGCGGTGTTATTTTCTTCGGGCCAGTGATGCTTGACTCTTTTGCCCGCAGCGGGTTTTCCTTCAATCATTTTTGGAACCACAATATCTGAGGGGATATCGTTTAAGTTGTTTTTCTTTTCCGTTTCGAAAACAACTAGGCCCAGATAAGAGAGAAGAACTGTGAATGCTGAAATTAAAATCTTCATTACTTACCTTTGGTTTTGATTGCTTCGCGTAGTTTCATTTCCGATTCTGGGCCCCAGTAACCGCAATCCAATTCCAAGAACAAGGATGTGTAGGGGATTGCAAGAGGTGTTTTGATGATCAACACCTTAAAAGTTTTTCCAGCTTTATCAAGCTTTGCAATGATATCTTCGTGAGGTAACGATTCCACTTTACGATCTTTAAGCAAGGTCTTTAATTCTTGGCGGAAGGTATTAATCCCTTTGGCATCGGTTTCTGGTACAAACGGAAGTTCACTATCTAAGTGGATTACTGGTCGGATGTGGTTTGATTTTTCCAGCATCTCAAATACTGTTTTGACCACTTCCAGATGATGGGCCCGGGTGGTAATAGTTTCTATGCCTGCACCACTTTGCAATGGGTAGGCGGAATCTGCGATCACGATCCAATTACGGTGTCCCATCCTCGGGAGTTCTGCTTTCAAGGTTTGTTTCCAATCCTTTTCATCTGCGAATGAAAACGCACTGAGAGACAAAACTAAAAACAGACTTGCAATACGCATGGGAATACCCCGCTTCGGATGAACTCTTTAAACAACAATCATGTGATCATCTCAATTTCGCTGCTTCGGTTCTATAATAAATGCAAGATTCTTCTATCAAACGATGAGCCATCCATCTAAAATAAGTTTGAGGATTGATTGTTTTCATGAAAAAAGGGGCATTATAATGCGAATTGCGATGTGGTCGGGCCCTAGGAACCTTTCCACCGCGATGATGCGCTCTTTTAGCAGCAGACATGATTCTTTTGTCACTGACGAACCTTTTTATTCCCATTATTTAAAAACTTCCCAACTCCCGCATCCGGGTGCTTCTGAAGTTATTCAAACTCATGAATCCGATTGGCACAAAGTTGTGGAAGGGCTTACCGGGCCCATTCCTGAAGGTAAGACCATCTGGTATCAGAAACATATGGCACATCATCTTCTGCCCGGCATGAATTGCGATTGGATGGCTGGCCTTACCCATGCGTTTCTTATTCGTGACCCTTATGATGTGGTTGCTTCGCTTACCGAATTCATAGCTTATCCCACGCTTCGCGATACGGGTTTCCCGCAGCAGGAAGCTTTGATTGAATCGGTGAAACGATCTACCGGGAAAATCCCAGCCATCATTGACTCCAAAGATTTGCAGTCGAACCCCAAAGCGATTTTAACTAAACTCTGTGACATGCTTGGTATTCCATTCCAAGAAGCGATGCTTGCTTGGAAGTCTGGTATTCATCCCACGGATGGTTGTTGGGCCAAGCATTGGTATGCCAAGGTTGCTTTGACGACGGGGTTCAATGCTCCGAAGGAAAAGCGTAATGTTCAACCCATGGAGTTGGAACCCATCTTGGTAGGTTGCAAGGAAATTTATCAACGCCTTTACGAACTTCGTATCACTGCTTGAAAGATAACTCATGCTGCAAAAATTCAACGATCTTAATAAAGATCTTATCGTAAACATCAATGGTAAGTTGGTGCATCGTGATCAAGCTGGGGTTAGCCCTTTTGATTCCGTCGTGCAGGGTGGCGATGCTGTTTGGGAGGGCCTTCGACTTTACAAAGGCCGTATTTTCAGGCTTTATATGCATCTTGATCGATTGGCGGATAGCGCACGGGCACTTGCATTTGCTGAAATTCCCACTCATGAACATATCGTTTCTGAAATTCGCAAAACTCTTGAAGCTAATCAGATGACTGATTCAGTACACCTTCGGCTTACCCTTACCCGTGGTGTTAAATACACCAGTGGCATGGATCCTAGACTCAACACCAAAGGGCCTACGCTCATCATTTTGGCAGAACACAAGGCCCCGGTTTACGATAAAACTGGAATCAAATTAATCACCAGTACTTTTCGCAGGCCTACGGGGGAAGTTCTTGATCCCCGCATTCATCACAACAATCTGCTCAATTCTATTCTTGCAAAAATTCAGGCTAACGCAGCGGGGGCAGATGATGCGTTGATGCTTGATTCGCGTGGCTTTATTGCAGAGACAAACGCCACCCATGTTTTCTTTGTACGGGGTAAAGAAATTATGACGCCTTTTACCCATGCCTGCCCTGAAGGGATTACCCGGGGCGCAGTGTTAGATCTTTGTGCACAACATCGCATCCCCTACGAAATCCGTGATATCAGCATTGCGGAAGCTTATAGGGCGGACGAAATGTTTTGCACAGGGACTATGGGAGAAATAGCCCCTGTGTTGGAGCTTGATGGCAGAAAAATAGGTACGGGCAACTCTGGCCCTGTTACTCTTGATCTTTGTGATCTGTTTAAACGCATGGTGGAACGCGAAGGCGATAAAGTCTTATAGTTTCAAATCTAAAGATTCGAATTGTTAATGAGGTGTTAATTAAAAAAGCCCCAGGGATTGTTATCCATAGGGCTTCTTTTGATTGTGGATCAAGAATGCTTAGGCGCTTTTCTTATCTTGATTGCTGTTGTTGGAATCGAAGAGTTTGGTTTCGCCTTTGATCATCTTATCGGTGATGACGAACTTGCCTTTGGTTTCGAGTTCTGGGAGTTCAAACTGCATATCGAGCATGATTTCTTCGATGATGCTTCGTAAACCGCGGGCGCCTGTATCGCGCTCTTTGGCTTTTTGAGCAATCGCCTGCAATGCGGAAGAATCAAACTCGAGTTCTGCGCCTTCCATTTCGAAAAGCTTTTGGTACTGGCGTACCAAGGCGTTTCGGGGTTCGGTAAGAATGCGAACCAGAGCTTCTTCATCGAGTGGATCAAGAGGAGCAAGAACTGGAAGCCTACCGATGAATTCTGGAATCATGCCGAATGAGAAGAGATCATCGCTGGTGACCTGATTGAGCAGGCTACCGAGATTGCGTTCTTTATCTTCGGGGTTGCTACCAAAGCCAATGGTCTTTTTCCCTAGTCTGCGGGAGATGGTATCGCCCAACCCGACGAATGTACCACCGCAGATGAAAAGAATGTTGGTGGTATCGATTTGGATGTACTGTTGTTCAGGGTGTTTTCTCCCACCTTGTGGGGGAACATTAGCAACAGTGCCTTCAAGCATTTTAAGAAGTGCTTGCTGAACGCCTTCGCCAGAAACATCGCGGGTGATGGAAACATTCTGGGATGTCTTAGCGATTTTATCAACTTCATCGATATAGATGATGCCTCGTTGAGCAGCTTCGATATCGAAATCAGCAGCATGAAGAAGCTTCAAAAGTAGGTTTTCGACATCTTCGCCTACATAGCCAGCTTCGGTAAGGGTCGTGGCATCGCCGATGGCAAATGGAACATCAAGAACCTTTGCGAGGGTTTTGGCGAGCAGGGTTTTACCACTACCAGTGGGTCCGATCAAAAGGATGTTGCTCTTTTCGAGATCAACATCGCTGGGGCCGGATTCGCCTGTCATGCTAAGGCGTTTGTAATGGTTATGAACAGCGACGGAAAGAACCTTCTTGGCGCGTGTTTGGCCAATAACATACTGATCAAGTTTTTCCTTGAGAGTACGAGGAGAAGGAATATGAGCGAAGGGTTGCTTGCCCGATCCCCTGCGTTTCTTTTCCTGAACGATGATGGATTGGCATAGCTCGATGCATTCGCCACAAATGAATACATCTGCGGGCCCTTCGACCAAAGGTCCGACATCGCGGAAGCTTTTTCTGCAAAAAGAGCAGAAAGCGTTGCGATTGCGTCCAGTATTGGAGGTGGGCTTTTTACCGCCCGTGCCCGAATCTTTCGTCGCCATGAAATCTCCTATCAGGGAATAATCTCAACAAAACAAAGTTATGAAAGAAGTCTACCTAAAGCACCAAAGTTTCCGGAAGCCCAAAAAGCCCCAAGAGATATTAAGGATTCTACAACCGGAAGGCAATTTTCCGCAAGGACAACTGACAGTAAGAAGGTTAAGATTTCGCAATATCCTCATTATTTGTGGGAAAAGCCCTAGGAGTATCGCCTTCAGAAGGTTCTTTTGAGGGAGAATCTGGCATAGAAGGAGTTAAACCAGTAGGGGTTTCAGAGGGTGCAGGCTCTTTATTAGAGATCTTGCGCCCTAGTTTCCGCTTAACGATTTCGAATTCTTGGGGGGTTAGTTCTCCCGCCTCAAGCATGGTGCGAAACTCACTTAACTGATCTTCCGGGGAAGATATACCCCGTTTTCGATCGTCTTTAAAGGTCCGTCCAACCCATGCAACAATCATTGCGCCCAAAAGTAAAACTCCTGCAAGAAGCATCCCGGTCAAAGCCAGGCTGAATCTGCCATCTTGCCAAAAGGGCACTTGTGGTGCAGCCAAGAAAACTAGAAAACGCATAAGCGTCTCCTTAGCAAGCGGGGAGAAAGTAGCTTGGGGTTTGCGGTACCTTAAACCAAGGGAACTTTTCCATCCTTGCGCTCAATTATAGCCTCAAGAATTTAAGTGTGAAAAAAAATTGAAGTTTTAGTAATGAAAACTTTAGCCTTCCAAGGCGTTATAGCTGGTAGATTCCGAAGCATGTTCATTCCTGATCGGGTTTTGTTTGCCAAACCGCTCCTAACACTGTAAATCTAAAGAGTAATATCGACCTAGTTACAATCAAGCAAGGAGATGAAGATGAGCGTAGTAAAAGCAGAAGCTGGAAAAACAAAAATCGGCTGGATAGGCACAGGCGTGATGGGCCGTTCCATGTGTGGCCATCTTATTAAAGCAGGCTACCATGCTACGATCTACACCCGCAGCAAAGATAAAGCAGCAGATCTTATTGCAGCAGGCGCCAAGTGGGTTGATACCCCCAAGGCGGTGGCGCAAGAGACCGATGTAATATTTGCAATCGTTGGTTTTCCCAAGGATGTGCGCGAAGTGTTTCTAGGCGACCAAGGAATTCTCGCGGGCTCTAAGCCAGGGAACATTCTGGTTGATATGACTACCAGCGAACCTTCCCTTGCAGTGGAAATCTACAACGCAGCCAAGGCCAAGGGCGTTCATGCCTTAGATGCGCCAGTATCTGGTGGCGATATCGGTGCAAAAAATGCTGCTCTTTCTATTATGGTCGGGGGCGATGCAGAAGCAGAGCAGGCAGTAAGGCTCTTGTTTGATTGCATGGGAAAAACCATCGTGCATCAAGGACCTGCTGGTTCAGGTCAGCATACCAAAATGGTAAATCAGATTCTCATCGCATCAGGCATGATTGCGGTATGCGAAGCGATGCTCTATGCATTTAAATCGGGCCTCGATGCTAAAACAGTTCTGCAATCCGTTAGCGTAGGCGCAGCAGGTTCTTGGTCTTTGCAAAACCTTGGCCCTCGCATTATCGATCGCAATTTCGAACCGGGCTTTTTTGTCGAACATTTCATCAAAGATATGGGCATCGCACTTGCAGAGGCAGAGCGTATGAACCTTTGCCTTCCGGGCTTGGCTCTTGCCAAGCAACTGTATGAAGCGGTAAGAGCGCAGGGCTACGGCCGTAAGGGTACCCATGCCTTGATGCTTGCGATGGAACATATGTGTAATGTGAAAAGATAAGGTTGAAGATAAAGCAAAAAAGCCCGCAGGCTTTATTAGCATGCGGGCTTTTTCGTTGGGTAAAAGTAAGCTCGGCACCATCAAGACAAAGGAGACGGGACATGCCTTTTTGGTGCCGGGCTTTATCGATGTGGGGATTTATTTCAAATCGCCCAGGCCTTCCTTTTCAGGAAGCTTGAATCCTAAAACATTGCGTACCCGGGGCCCACCATCGGTGGCGTAACTTCCGGTACCAACTTTATCGTGTTCTTTGTTTTTCCAACCTAACACTACTATTCTGTCAAAACATTTGCCGAAATAATCTCTGCCGTATGTTCCTTGCATCGCACTAGGCGCACTGGCCTTCCTGCTGAAGCTGCTGCCACCAACCCAATAACCATCGTAGGCGGGTGTGTTTGTTGGCTTGGCATGTTTCTTTACAAGGTTGGCGTAACCAGTTTGCTTCCAACTGTGGTCTGGGTTCGCATCCATGGCAATACCATCATCAGAAGCGGAAGATCTGGAGATCAAAAGCCCCAACGAAAGAAAGCAGCTAATCCAGATAATGCGTCTCAAGAAAAGACCCCCTCGGAGGAATAGTCAAAATAGGTTCTAAAAGAGTAATCGGCTTATTGGTGAGATTTCTTCATGTTAGATAAGGAATTTTATCAAGTTGTTAAAATAGGAAGAAAAGAGGGTTTATTTCCTTGGCAATTCTTGCATCAAACCTCTTGACAGATGGTACTTTCCCGCTTATCACTCCACGCCATGAACACATTATTTTTATTATCGTTCTCTCTGGTGGCCCTGCTCGGAGCAGAAGAACCCGCACCAGCGTCCGTGCCCGTAAAACCTGCCATAAAGGGTAAGGTGCTCCTTCTGGAAAACGATCGAGTTTTAGAGGGTGATATCGAATTGGTCGGGGATCGTTACAAAATCAAACGAACCATAGGTGAAACTTGGTTGCCCACCAATAATGTAGTAAAGCTTTGCCCAAGCATGGATGATGCTTATATGTTTTTGCGCAGCAGGACCAATCTTGAGGATGCTGACGAAAGATTAAAGTTGGTTTCATGGTGTGTTCGTTATGGATTAAAGGAAAGAGCTCTTGAGGAAGCAACAGCAGCCGTGCAACTAAGGCCCGAACATTCTCCAAGTGTCCGCTTGCTGACGCATTTAAAGGCCAGCATCGAACAAGATCAATTCCGCAAGGAAATCAACACCGTGGTGCAAGTGGAAGAAATTCCAACGGTTCTACCCATAGAAGTGGCGAATGATTCCTTGAGTATGTTTGCAACTCGGATTCAACCAATATTGATGAACACCTGCGCCACCTGCCATAGCACTGGCAAAGGTGGGAACTTTAAATTGCAACGGGTGTACGGTTTATCAAAACCCAATCAGAAAAACTTACAGCAAAACCTTGCAGCAGTATTGAGCCAGGTTAATTTGCAACAGCCCGATAACAGTCCGTTTTTAGGTAAGGCGTTGACCTTGCATGGCGGAGCCAATAAAGCTCCGATCAAAGGTCGGGAATCCGAAACTTATAGGTTGCTTGAAGATTGGGTGCGTATGACTACCGTAAGGCATGCGATAGCACAAGTTGATAATAACCCAAGTGCATTTGCAGAAGATAAAGCTGGTGTAAAGCCAATGAAACCAACAGCAGCCCCTAAGGAAAAAGAAGGCGAGAAGGAAGCAAACCCCTTCGACCCAGAAGTATTTAATAAGCTGTTTAATCCTACGAAGTAAAAAAAGAAGCCGATTGAAATCGGTTGGTTTTTATTGATGAATGATCAAATCTTCATTTGTTAATTCGACAAAGAAATGCAGTTCAAACAAGTCTTTGATTGCTTGATGATGTCTTTGAAAAATATGGATGAGTTTTCCATTGGAGATGTTGCCAGTATTAATCCAAAGAAATTTTTCAGGTTTATTCCGGACGATAAAAGAATCTACAAAAAATCACGATCTTTGGAAAACAAAATGCGCTTATCTTTTTCGCAAACACCAAGAATCTCTGAATCAGTGGAGCGATTTTTGTTTGCAAGAGAACTCGTGTGAATCACATCAAAGCCTAACCCAGAAAGAACCTCGAAAAGCCTAACTGACAACTGGGCATCAAGTAAAACCCTCAAAGGTTTACTTTCTGTATGCTTTTGCAATCAGACAACTTCGCAGCGTACTGAAGGCAGGCCAATATGTCATCCGCAACTAAGTCTGGATAGTCGGCCAGAATTTCAGGATGCGTCATGCCAGATGCGAGCAGTTCCAAGATCATCCCTACTGGATACCGCATTCCCCGGATACAGGGTTTTCCATGGCAAATAGCAGAATCAATCGTGATTTTGTCCTGAAGTAAAGACATAGAGCCTCTTAAGTATTAATTATTAAAGTATTCTAGACTGAATCTTCGTATAAGCCAAGATGGTTTTGTGGGATTGCCATATTGCTATTAGGGTTTTGGAAAATGATTATGAAACTTTAATCTGAATTTTCAAATGACTATTAGTAACCGTTCAGAGAAATCCATTCTTCAATGGCCTCTTAGCTTTAGATTTTTTAATAAGCTGTTTAATCCCGCGAAGTAAAAAAAGAAGGCCCATAGAATGCATAGTTCATGGGCCTCATGTTAGAAAATACAATTCGAATTCCGTTAATCATCATTACTTTGAAGTTTGTTTGTATCGTCTGGTTTTTTTGTTTTAGCTTCCCCACTTAAATCAATCATGCGATTAACTACTGTACTTTGAAGCTTGGCATAATAAGCCACGATGTTTCGGGGATCATGCCCTAATTGGCCTGAGATCTGATGACGAACCCGCCTGAGTTCATCGAAAATGGTAGGAGTTGTCATGGTAAAGCATCTTCTCCGAGAAGTTCTAGCGGCGTTACTAAGGTCGGGACATATAAACCCAGTATACCATTGATTCTTCTGATTTGCCCAAATTTGTTGGCGTTGGCAAGATGTTTGCAATTCCAGGTAACTAAAAAATCGCAACGATGATACGATGCAATCGCTAGGTGTAAAGCATCTCCAAAAGGGTCTGCTGGCATTAACTGATGACTTATATATGCTTCAACAATTTCAGAAATAGCATCTGTGATGGTAAGTAGCTCGATAGAATCGAGCATTTTAATAGCTGCTTTTCGGCTTGGGAAATTACCTTGGTTAAGTTCGTCAATAACTGCGATGCTTGATACGATGCGATCTTGCCAAGGAATCGAGTTCCACCACCGCTGAGTCCAATCACGCCGAGCAACCATCGAAGGTTCACTGCGTACCTCATGGTAAAAGCTTGGGATTGTAGTTTCAATTTAGTGTGTTGCCATTTTTAATATCTTATTAAATAAGGCTATTAGTAATGAATACTTAGTAGACAATGTTCACAATAAACAAGAAACATAATGCCCATGGAACGCATAGTCCATGGGCCTCAAAATAAACACATTGACCATTGTTTAGATATCAGCACCAGCGGATTAACATCTGCCGCTCAATAGGAATGAAAGATCACCCACTGCGCTGGGCGGGTCTTTTTCTGTTTTTGCGTTAGCTATTTTTCAACGAGTTAAACAGCAGGCCGCTTAAAAGCTTGGGGTAGAAGTATGTAGATTTCGGAGGCATCTTTTCCAGATTGCCTGCAATCTCTTCCACATGGTCCATTCCCGCAGGCGCAACCAAAACCGCCAAGTCGCATTCTTTCTTCGCCAATGCATCCTGCGCTTCGCCCAGTAAATGCACATACTTGCAAGAAGGATTGTGCCCGGCTTTTTCCTTCAATAGGTGATCGAGAACCAGCACATGAAGAATGCTAACACCCAAACCACGCCAATCACCGCTATGGGCAGCAGCAAGTTTATCCATGGCTGCAGTATCTGTTAGCCTGCCAAGAATCCAAGTGTTGTCTGCAAGGGTGCCAAAAGCGAGTAGGTCTTGTCCGCCATCGGCTTCAATGGATTCCCAGGCATCAAGAGCGGCAGCATTACCGGTGCCAACTTGTTCGATTTTGAAATGCCCTTCGAGAGCCTTTTGCACTTGTGCGGAAGTAATGCCTTTTAAGCCACTAACAAGACGGTGGGTGGGAAGAATTAAAAGGCCTGGGTCGCTCATGCTAACCAGCATCATAAGTATAAAGTTAGGTGCGGCTTCGGAGTCGAGCACTTCGCCTGCAGCTTTCTTTTCTTCCAAATATTTCAAGCCTGTTTCATAACGATGATGGCCATCTGCGATGAAAACAGGTTTGGGGCCCATCAAGCCGGTAACCGCGCTAACGACAGAATGATCATGGATAGTCCAAAGCCTGCTGATGGTACCCAGATGGTCGGTGGCTTCCATAGGAAGTGCTTGCCCTACGGCTTTTTCAAGCTTAGCCATCACTTCGCAATTATCATCTGGGTAAAGGCCAAAGACAGGGCTGAGGTTCATGTTGGTAGATTGGTAGAGTTTAAGTCTATCTGCTTTTGGGCCTGCAAGAGTTTCTTCGTGGGGGAAGATTTTGCCTGTACCAAAAGGTTCGAGCCTGACTCGTGCCATGAATCCTTTGCGCAGATGGGTTTTGCCTTCGACAACATATTCTTGTTCGTAAACATAAAGTGCGGGGGAGCCATCGCGGATTAAAATATCTTCTGCAATCCAGTCGCGAAGCACTGCAGCGCTGCGGGTGTAGCGGTTGTTGGTTTCGGTATCGGTGGGAAGCTCTTTGTTTAATTCCAGCCTGATGACATTGTAGGGGTTGTTATTGTAAAGATGTTCTTGGAGTTTTTCATCAATGACATCGTAGGGAGGTGCAACGACCTCGCTCATATTTCCAACTCTGCCCATGTCATAGCGGTGTGCCCGAAAAGCTCTAATGTTTGCCATCAATCCAACTCCCTGGTGAATGAAATATCCCTGTGACTGGTTATCATAAGGCCATAATACATAAAATAGGAAGTGAAAGGTAACATAGAAAGGCACAAGCACATGAACGGGGAAGAACAATCGACAATTCTGCAGAAAAACCTTGATAAAGTCGAGGAAAGAATCGCATCTTCTTGCCTGAAAGTTGCAAGGAAAAGAAACGAAGTAACTTTGGTAGGGGTGAGTAAAACAGTAGATTCATCACTCGCAAAACTTTTAATGGAAAAAGGGATAGATCATCTGGGGGAAAGCAGGCCGCAAGAACTTTGGAACAAAGCTTCGCATCTTCCCAATGCAAAATGGCACTTCATCGGGCATATGCAACGAAACAAAATCGATAAAACCCTCCCCCTTATCCATCTCTTTCATTCGGTGGATAGCCTGCGCCTTTTGCAAGCTCTTGATAGCGAATGCCAAAAACAAAACCTGAAACTTGATTTCTTATTAGAAGTGAACATCAGTGGCGAAGAAAACAAACAGGGGTTTGATCCTTCTTCAGTGCTAGGATTGGCTAGTGAACTTATGGCATTAAAGCATTTGCAATGTCAGGGCTTGATGGGGATGGCTGCTTACGCTGAAGAAAAAGAGAGTTGCAGGCCTGCGTTTCAATTATTGAGAAATACCCGAGATAAACTTTCGGACCTTTTAGGGAAAAAGCTGCCCGAGCTTTCGATGGGGATGAGCAATGATTTCGAAATTGCAATTGAGGAAGGGGCCACTCTTATTCGCCTAGGCAGCATACTTTGGGAAGGCTTGGACCAAAAGTAAGTGTCCAGAGGTCTGGGTGAAACGCAAAGGCGATAAAGTCTTAAAGTTACTAATCTGTTTTAATATGAGACATCCCGATTTTGTGGTTTGCACATTGTCGGGATGTTGTATTTTCTGAAGCCTAATTTCATTTACTTTTGTCAATCTTCCAATCAAAGGTTTTGTTGGAAGCCGTAACTGTGGCGGTAAGTGTTGACTTGGATTCATCACTGTATTTGGGTGAAAATACTTCCTTAGCCTTAGATTCAATCGGAGGTTCATCAGGGTTAGGTGGAGTACCATCAGGATTTAGACGCTTGCTAACTGTTACTTTGTACTGCCCTTCTGGGACACCTAATGCCCCTTGGGGAGTTTTAATTACATACTCACCTGCTGCATTGGTATTGGCCCAACCGCCATTTCCTTTGGTTTCTAGTAATGGGAAAAAAGTAACTTTGGCTTGCTCAACAGGCATGCCGTTAAATGTAATATTACCCGAAACAGCTACTAGCCCTTGGGCCGGCTTATCAGAGCTACAACCAATTGACCAAATAAATAGCAATGTAAAAATTGAACCCGTTAATAATCGAGACATAAGTGACCTCCGTAATTTTTTAAGAATAAAAAGATGTTTATTATTTACTATTCGATGTTGGTTAAGGTTCCTTCACCAATCGTGCAAGATCTATAAAGGTTGGTTGAGCTATTGGAATCGCGTACAAATCGAACCGAGGCATCGCCCATTGCAAAGTTCGCACCGCCTGTATGCAGGCTACCAGACTGTCCCCAGCTACTTAGGTTTCCAAATTGAGTTGCGCCACTTGTAGGTTTGTACCAAATATTGAGGCCTCCATTTGGGTCTACTCCGGTCATAACCCAGGATCGATAAGCCCATGAAAGATTCGATCCATTGTAAACATTCCGACAAGTTTCACCAATCATCAAGGTGTTGGAAGTGCCATCGGATACATCGGTTATGCGGGTGTTACTATTTTCACCAAACATATAACGGGCGGCCCCAGCTCTGCTCCAATAGTTTGCACTATTGGTATTCGTGCCCAAGGCTGAATCGCTTCGAGATGCAATAAAGTCATAATTAATTGCGGAGCCCACACCGCCACCGGAATCATACTTAACCGTTTTAGATCCTATATCTGTGGGGCAAATGAAGGATTTGATAACCGTGGCAGAAGCTTTGGCATTAGTGGTCACTGTTCCTGCAACAGTTCCATTTAAGTTGCCCGTAAAACTACAGCACCAAGCTGTGTTTAAGTTACTAAAGCAGGCGGCCTTGTCTATTTGGGATTCGAGCCCGCTTTGTTCGAGAAAGGGAAGTACCAGAACCCAACCACTCATGTTCTGGATTATCTTATCACCATAACCACCTACAGGACTGCTGTTCCAACCGTAGCCTTTGCCGGCAGGGGGCAAGCTATTTTGTACATTTTCGAAGGTATGGCATGCCATGGCCAATTGTTTGAGGTTATTAACACACGTGGATTTATTGGCAGCTTCACGAACTTTTTGCACTGCGGGAAGCAAGAGTCCAATAAGAATTGCAATGATTGCAATAACAACAAGTAATTCAATGAGAGTAAACGCAAAACGATTTTTTAATTTTAACATGGTTCCACCCCTATAAAATGAAGAAGGTGGGAGAGGTGTTATTATTATTGTCAAATTGCCAAAACATTTTCAAGTGAAATTCAGACTATTTTTTAAATCGAAACAAAACCCATAGGGCCAGAGAGCGACTTTCATTGTAAGTATCATGGCTTTTCTTTTGCCCCTCTTTGGAAAATCCCTTAGGATCTTGCTTGTGGTAAAGAAATGATGAACCGATCATCTTCCCGCCTTTTGAAAAGAATCAAACTGAGGTAGTAATGCGTAAGATCCCATTTTTAGTGTTGTTTATTTTCGCTTGCATGATGATGGCTCCCATGGGCGCCAACGCTCAGAAGGTGGTGCCATTTCCAACCAATGCTGGGGCTCCCACTTTAAAACCAATCTTCCCTGCTGGGGCAAAGCGCGGTAGTTCGATTACGCTGAATCTTACAGGTACCAATCTTGCTGGCCCGATTAAGTTTCTTTCTTCCTTCCCATGCAAAGCCACGATTCCTACCGAAAACAACAATGGTAAAGATGCAGCCAAGCTTGCAGTGAAACTTGAAATTGATCCCAATGCAGCTTTGGGATTTCATACCATTCGCATCGCAACTGCCAAGGGGATTTCCAATACACGCATATTTTGTATTGATGATCTTCCTGAAGTTTTGGAAGTCAACACAAACAAAAACAAGATGACGCCCCAAGTGGTGACATTTCCTTGTGTGGTGTCAGGTAAGATCGATGCAGAATCGAATGACTATTACAAAATCAGTGTCAAAGCTGGGCAGGAAGTTAGCTTCGAAGTACTGGGCAGAAGATTGGGATGTTCAATTGATCCACAGATCAACTTGATTGATCCTAAAACCATGCGCGAGCTGCCTAAGAGCCATAGCAACGATTCCCCCGGGGCGCAGACCGATCCCAGATTGCGTTATGTATTTCAAAAAGAGGGTGATTACTTGGTTGAAGTGCGCGATGTTAGTTATCGTGGCGGAGATGATTTTCACTATAGATTGCGCATGGGCGATTTTCCCTTGGCAACTTCACCCATACCGATGGCAATGAAGCGTGGCACCAAAGGCAATGTAAACTTTGCAGGCCCAGCGATTGAATCTGCGTTGCCCCAAGAGGTTGTTGCTCCTGTAGATCCATTGCTTGATAGCATCTGGATTGCGCCCAAGGGAAAGAGTGGACTTACAGGCTGGCCTGTTTGTATGCTGCTTTCCGATCTTACTGAAACCATGGAACTCGAACCAAACAACGAACCTGCCAAGGCGAATAAGATTGCGATTCCCTCTGCAATTACTGCGCGCCTGTTGGAAAAGGGTGACCTCGATCATTTCTCTTTCTCTGCCAAGAAGGATCAACGATTGATTATTGAAGCTACTAGTCAGGATCTTTATTCGCCCACGGAAGTGTACATGGCGTTAAAAGATGCGAAGGGCGCAAAGCTTGCAGAGACTAAACCTACGGGTGCAAGTCGTTTTGATTTTAAAGCCCCAGCAGATGGCGATTACACCATTGCGGTGGAGCACCTGCATTTATGGGGTGGGCCAGCAGAGATCTACCGGCTTAGCATTATTAATTATGAACCTGGGTTTGATATTACTATTAGTGGGGATCATTTCGATGGCCCTGTTGGTGCGCCATTTTCCGTGCCTGTTAATGTAACCCGAAGGGATTATGCAGACACGATCGAGGTTTCTGTCGAAGGAGCCAAAGGTATTAAAGGCAAGCTTAGCATCCCCAAAGGGCAGCCAGCGCAACCCGGTCAACCCGCGGGGAATCTTAACTTTGAAATCGATGAATCGGTTGCTGTTGGTCCACAATTTATTCGCATCGTGGGAGCTGCTACCATTAACGGTAAACCTTATAAAACTTATGCTAGTGTTCGGGGTGCGATGAGCACTTCGCTTGCAGGATTGCCAATTCCCCCACGAACTTATTGGAATGAAATTGCGCTGGGAGTTTTGCAAAGACCAGCTTTTATACTTTCGTTGAAAATCGACCCAGCCACCATTGCGCCTGGTAAGAAGGCTTCTGCGACGGTAACCGCTAGCCGTGCTAAGGATTTCACTTCTGAAATTGTGATCACGGTGGGTGGATTGCCTGCTAATGTCACCGCCAAGGCTGGCCCTATTCCCGCCAACATGAATGAAGTGAAGTTTGAAATTACCTCAACAGAAAAGGCTGCACCTGCAACGCCTTCTATAACGGTTACTGGAAAAGCAAAAGGCAAGGATAAGGAAGAAACCCATACCTCGCCCGGAATTACATTCACGATCAAGAAATAAAGTTTACTTACTCAGGGAAGCATCATGCGAAACATCCGTTGGTCTGCATTAGCCATAAGTTTAATGTTGTTGCAGGCGTTGTTTGTCTTTTCTCAAACGACTATCAAGTCTGTTGATGAAACCCGCAAGGCATTCAAAAAACTTTTGGATCGGCCCAAGCTGCCTCTTGATGTCCAACAGATATCGAAGACGACTTCTGGATCTTACACTTACGAAACAGTAGATTTCACAAGCGATAAAAAAGCTGATGGTTCTTCTGAGCGGGTTCCAACGTACATCGTTTCCCCTACGGAAAAGAAAGCTAAGCTTCCTGCAGTTATCATGCTGCATGGCACCGGGGGCAATAAAGAGAGCCAGAAATCTTGGCTTGAAGAGTTCGCAAAGCGTGGTTGGATTGGTGTAGCAATCGATGCAAGGCATCATGGTGCAAGATCGGGTGGCAAAAAAGGTTCAGAGGCTTATAACGAAGCAATCACTAAAGCTTGGCGTACTCCCAAGGATAATCCGCAGCCCATGCCTTTTTACTTTGAAACCTGTTGGGATCTTTGGTGCACCGTTGATTATCTTTTGCAACGCGATGATGTTGATCCTGCGCGCATAGCGATGGTTGGGATTAGCATGGGCGGAATTCAAACTTGGCTTGCTGCTTCGGTAGATGAGCGGGTTGCGGTCATGGTCCCTCTTATTGGAGTTCAAAGTTTCAAATGGACTTTAGAGAATGGCAAATGGCAAGCAAGGGCTAACACCATTCGCAAGGCCCATGAAGCTGCAGCTTCGGATATGGGTGAGAAAGAAATCAACGCCAAGGTTTGCAAGGAACTCTGGAACAAAATCATTCCGGGTATTTTGGAAGAGTTTGATTGCCCGAATATGTTGAAGTTATGTTCGCCTAGACCCATGTTGATTTTGAATGGTGAGAAAGATCCAAACTGTCCGATTGAAGGTGCACGCATTGCTTTTGCAAGCGCAAGCGAAGCATATAAGAAAGCCAATGTTACTGATAAATTAAAGATAGTGGAAGCAGCGGGCGTGCCTCATACAGTAACGCCTGAGTTTAAGGTTGAAACCTTGGCTTGGCTTGAACGCTGGCTTAAGTAATCAATTATAGAATAGGAAACGAACATGCGAAGAATGATTCCGATATTGATTGGGATGATGTTGGTTGCGCCATTGATGATGTTGCAGGCGCAGGAAGCTAAAGCTCCGTTTAAATATAAGGATGCTTCGCCTAAGAAGCATGAGATCAAGGCGAGGGCCAGTCAGATTGATCCCAAAGCAAAGCCTCATCCCGAGATTGGTTTTGTGTTTGAAAAAGATGGC
The DNA here is from genome assembly GCA_937888715.1 of uncultured Planctomycetaceae bacterium. GTDB lineage: Bacteria > Planctomycetota > Planctomycetia > Gemmatales > Gemmataceae > UBA969. Next base: position 23,419 of record CALARU010000252.1, read on the forward strand.
AAAGTTTCAGATTATGAGAACGCTTGTGTGGATACCCGGGTGCCTTCGCAAGGCAAGTTGGTGATCTGGCTGATGGGCCATAATGCCCAGCTTTTTGATCGGGTTTCAAGTTATGGGCTTCATGCAATCCAAGTTCATTATGCAAACGGTTGGTTCGGTGAGTTTGGTAAAGAGCCCGCCCCTGCGGATGATAAGTTTTTGGGTAAGATTCGTTTGGAAGCAGCGACAGGTGAAGACTTCTGCCCTGTGGTGAATATCCCGAAGCCCGATGGCATGATGGAGCGTGCATATCAGTTTGTGAAGTATCTTGAAAAGAAAAACCCCGAGGGTAACTGGGGTTATTTTATTTCCGAAGATGGTAAGAGCCTGCGTTGGGATAAGGTTATTATTTCGGGTAGCTCGCATGGCTCCACCACTGCAGCACGGTTTGCAAAACATCAGAAGGTCGATCGAGTGGTAATGTTTTGTGGCCCACGAGATCAATATGAAACCTGGCAGGCGCTTCCTTCTGCAACTCCTGAAAATAGATATTTTGGTTTTAGCCACGTGTTGGATGGTGGCTGGAAAGGCGATCATTATTGCAGATCTTGGGAGCTGCTTGGGCTTAATGCTTTTGGTCCGATTGTTAATGTGGACAAAATGCCTGCGCCATTTGGTAACAGTAGAAGGCTGATCACCGATGCAGATGTTAAGAACGATGATAAAAGGGCGCATAGTTCGGTGACCCCCGGTGGCGCTGCGGTAAAAGATGCCTCGGGTAAATTTATTCATGAATCAGTTTGGAAATATCTCTTTACACATCCTGTTGAAAAAGTGGGTGAGGCAGTTGCAGCAGATCCCAATTGCAAGAAGGATTTGCGTTCCCCCAAAAAGAATTAGATTAAGAGGGTTCAATCATGTTTCTGATTAGAATTTTTCTATGCGTTGGTGTTTATCTTGCACTTAGTTTTACCTTGGCAAGCGCTGAAGAACCTTTGACATTAAAACTATGGCCTGATGGCCCGCCTTCGAAAATGAATTCAAAGTCGGAAGCTACCAAGAAGCTGATTGATTCTTATGGCAAGCCCGGGCCCAATCGCATTTCTGATGTGCTTGAACCAACCATCACAATTTACAAACCTGCAAAGCCCAATGGTGCTTCGGTGATTGTTGCGCCAGGCGGTGGCTACATGTTTCTTTCGTGGGCGCATGAGGGCACTCAAGTTTGCGAATGGTTGAATACTCTTGGTGTTACAGGAATTTTGCTGAAGTATCGAACGCCAACCCGGGATGAAAAAGAAGTG
>CALARU010000253.1 GCA_937888715.1 uncultured Planctomycetaceae bacterium
ACAATTAGTGTTGGTGTTGTTGCTGCGGCTATAACTAAAAGCAATGGGGAGATAGTAAATGTGGATTAGTACTAAACCCCATTTTCTTCACCTGTTTTTTTTCACGGTGATTTTAGGATGTGGGGAAGAACCATCGTTCAAGTCTACCGTGCCAGTTTTTCCTGCATCTGGTAAAATTCTCCATTTAGGCAAACCACTTGCCGGAGTTATCTTGATTTTTCATTCCACCGATGTTAATCAGAAAATCAAAGCCCAGGCAACGACGGACGATGATGGAAAATTTGTAGCAACTACTTTTAAAACTGCGGATGGCGCCCCCGAAGGCGATTATACTGTTACACTTGTTGTCCCGAGCAATGAGTCTGATTCCGCTCGGGAAGATGCTGCAACTGAGAGACAATTTCGGAAAGAAAGACCGGTCCTATTTCCTTCCAAATATCAAAATCTCGCCACTAGCCCATTAAAAGTCAAAGTAACCAAAAATCAGCCTGATCTAGGAATCCTAGAAATTAATTAAGCATGGATATTCCTGACCTTTGAATCTTCTAAATAAGCTGTCATATAGTTTTTTTTGAAAGCGATATTGAACAGCACCAATGGCGATATTGTGTTTGGCAATGATTATACCCTATAGGAAAAACCATCAAGCTAGTATTGTTTGTTTGGGTTAGAAACCAATGGAAAGGCATCTGGGTTTCGGATCGATTCTAAAGAAAGATCGATATCTAAATCAGGCCAGTACAAATGGTCTTGGGTCGGCCATTGTAAATTGCAAATTTGTTTGACTGTAGCATTTAGAAACCATGGGAATTTCTGAAAAGGAACAAATAATTCTTCTGTTGCAATTATCAGCCAGAAACCATTGATTGAAATGTTAAGAATTTCCGGTGCTGAAATGTCTATGCCATGATTTGAGTATGTCGTCATAATGTTCCTCGATTATTTTTTTTGCTTCTGAAATTTGTTAGTTTGTAATGCCAAAGTTTACTGCCAGTTTTATTGAGGGCACAAGCTGGAATTTTGCTTCGCCATCTGGGTGTCCGACATGCACATGAATTCTTGGTTCCTCTCGCAAAAAAAAATAAATGCGCCAAGGTCCTTTTCGAAACACAGTTGGAGACAGATTTGTTTCTTCCCCAGTAAGGAGTGTTTCTATCGATTTTCAGTAATTCTGATCCGGATGCATCGTACCGGTTGATAAAGGCACTGTACATATACTCTTTGCGATTACTAGATAATTTGTTAATGCGAAACGCCCACAGACTTTATGGAAAGCTGCGGGCGTTTGGTTTAATCTGCACAAAAGTTACTCTCGTGCCTGTATCGATGCGGTAAGTACTTTCTGGATTCGTTCCTGGCATTCATCCAAATGCGCCCTGCTCGCATCTTCAATGATCAAGGTTTTGTCTGCAAGAACAACGACGATGTTCTTTTGGATTTCCTTCAAATGCATCCTCGCAAGGCTTTTCCCATCAGATATCCCCACAGGGTTTAACACTAGGTCGGAAAGCGATTGCATATACTTCCTTTGCAAGTTCCTTCGGATGATTGAAAGATTAACATCCTTTTTAGCTTGCTTAGGTGCGTTGGCAACTTCTAACCAAATACCATCGGTCAACGAGCGAAATACTTCACTCATTGCGAGGGGCTTATCGTTTGCTGCAGCCTTTGGAATGTTGTTTTGAATTCTTGAAAGAGTTGCATTATTCAAGAACTGATTGATTGCAACACTTTGGATGGAAAGCACTTTTTGGTACAGGGGGAAATCCACGCTTGACATTACGCGGTCGTTGCCCCAATGCATCCAGCGGTCTGCTGCAAGTTTGCGCAGCAACTCGGGTGGGAACGAAAATGCGGTGTCTGCAAGAATGTTTTCCTGCACGAACTTCAAGGCATCGCGCTGCTTGGCGCCACTTACTGGAATAAAAGGATCACGGGCACCTGGGTCGCCCCGATGATCTCGGTGCATGTATTCCCCACCCACAAAGTTAGAGGCCAGCGCACCTGCGTTGCCATACTGGTTTAATATCACAGAGAAAGCGGTGCGAACGCGTTGGTAGCCTTCGCCCGGTTCGATGGTTTTTTCTGCAAGGCCCTGTACGAGTTCCTTGGCAATCTGAACTCGTTCCTTGGCGAATAAAAGGGGATCTGCTCCCAGATCCCAAACATTTACCAATGGATCGGAACTTGCCATCATATCTTCATCGGTTGCGTAATCATTGCCCGAGGTTGGTGCAAGCTTGGCAATTTCACGAAGCTTTTCGACTTCCCCATCGGTGCCACCTGAAAAAGGTTTGTAGGCGTATTCAATGGCCCAGTAATCGTAGACTCCCAGGGTGTTGGTGTAGTAATCACCTTGTTTTTTACCCTTGGGTGCAATGTTCGTTGGCGCGTAATCCATGACCGATCCTACCAATCCTTGTTTTCGGGTAATGGTAGTATCATGAAGCTGATCATTCTTTAAATAGGTGCTGGCTTTGAAATTGTGCCTTAGTCCAAGTGTGTGGCCCACTTCATGCATGGTCACTTCTTTGATGGCTTGCGTGAGAAGCTCTTCAGGAATTTTTTCGCCAGGCTTTAGCAAACTGCGATCCATCGAGGCCAATGCTGCCAAGCTTAATTCATGTTTCATGTGCGAACTGCATTGGCATAAGCCATGCTGGCCTGCAAGTTCGATTGCGCTTTTGCGATAATCATCCGTGGTATTTGCATTATTCCAGTTAAGGCCATCGCGGAAAAACCCTGGTAGGGTGGGCGTCTGCAGGAAGTTCAAACCTTTGCGTGCTTCCAAGATGGTGCTCGCAGGTTCGTTGTTTCCTGAATACACTTTTGCTTCCTGCCTCCAGAATCGAACCATGCTGGCATCGAAGATGATGTCTGCATCTAAAATTTCACCTGTCAAAGGATTGGCCCGTGATGGCCCCATCGCAAATCCCTGATCAGTTGCTATCCATCTGAAAGTATTGTAATTGATATCTTCGGGATCGAAATCTTCGTTCTCCTGCTGGCGTACTTCAATCGCATCGCGGAAGCCGATTTTTTCAAAAGCCTTGTTCCACTCAAGAATCCCTTCCCTAACTGCAGCACGATACTCATTGGGCACCGATTTTTCAATCCAGAATATGATCTTCTTGCGTGGCGGGGAAAGCTTACCCGGGTTCTTTGGGTCTGCAGGTTCAGCCCGTTCCAATCTCCAACGATTCACATATCGAAGGAATGTGGTATCTGTGTTTTCGGAACTGAAATCCTTGACTGCACTAATGAAATGGCCCACGCGGTCATCCGCAATACGGGGTTGATAGCCAATGTCTGAAAGCGCACAGATGCCATAATGGATGACAACATTTTCACCACGCGAGTCGATTACGCTATCGCCATTTCCTCCATGAAATCCGCGGTTGCGACCGCCCGTGTAAGTTGCGGAAACTTCAAGCTCAATGTTTTTGGGGAAAGCCTTGACCTTGCTCCAAGTGCTTCGAGTGGGATCAAAGGTTCCCATTCCAAGTTGAGCAAAATCCGACATAAAGATATCGTTGAGGTTGATGAGAACACTCTGCTTCCCTGAGTTAATGGAAATAATTCGCAGTGCAAACAGTGTGGAATCGGTGTAAGTGGTTTCCACTGCTTTTGCGGTGGGCGATCCTGCCTTGGCAGTGAAGCGAACATTTTTTCTAACCAAATGAACTTTGTCGCCTACTCTTTTGAATGCTACAACCCATTGGTTGTCGAAATTAAGAGTATGGCCACCCATGCCTGCCCCACGGGCGATTGCGATCGGCAGTAAGAAATTTCGTTCCATCTGATCTGGGCGAATTTCGGCGTAGAGTTTGTCTTCCTTATG
>CALARU010000254.1 GCA_937888715.1 uncultured Planctomycetaceae bacterium
TTCCCCATGTTTAAATTCGAAGCGGATTGCAACTGCCTGCCATGATCAAAACTATCGATATATTCTTGCCCTCGGAATTTGAAAGAGTGGATCGCCCCTGCAACTCTGGAAGTGGTGGTAAGGCTTGCTTCATCTTTACCGATCTGCTTTTTTAAAACCGCATCGCCTGAAATATCTGCAACAGCAAAAGTTATAGTGCCAATAAAAACTACCAGTGAAACGGCTTTCATATTCATCCCCAAAAAAGTTGCTGGCAATACAATAGGCTCAAGAGTATCTTACATAATCTGAAGATATTTAGTTGACCTTGTATACAAAGGAAACACCGATGAAGTTTGTACGCTTTGCACTCGCTCTTTTGCCTTTATTCGCACTCACATTTTCCACTCAGGCGTTTGAAGATGAAAAAGGTTGGGTCTCCCTTTTTGATGGCAAAACCCTCAATGGCTGGGAAGCCAACGAAAAACCCGAATGTTTCCAAGTCAAGGAAGGCAATCTTTTCCTTCAGGGCGGCATGGCCCACCTCTTCTACATTGGCGAAGTGGAAAAACACGACTTCAAGAACTTCGAGTTCAAAGCCGAAGTTAAAACTGCCCCCAGTGCCAACTCTGGTATTTTCTTCCACACCGAAAATCGTGGCAAAGGTGGCGTCAAAAAAGGTTACGAAGCACAGATCAACAATACCTTTGTCAAAGACTTACGCAAAACTGCAAGTCTGGTTGATGTCGAAGACCGGCTCGAATCCCCCGTCAAGGATGATGAATGGTACCAATACTACATCATGGTCAAGGGAAAACAGATCGTGATCAAGATCAATGGCAAAACCATTGTTGACTACACGGAGATTGAAAAACCCGTGAGAAAAAAAGGTCGTGAAGAACGCGTGCTAACCCATGGCACATTCGCACTTCAAGCCCACGATGCAGAAAGCAAAACTTGGTTCCGCAACATCATGGTAAAGCCCCTGCCCTAATTATTCTCTCTTTCAAAATACGAATACGGCTTTACATAAGGCGTTTGTGCTTTAAAATGCAGTTGGAGTAACGAAATGAATAATAATCGCTAAATCGTTTTCACATCATGATTTCCAAGAATCATGACGGCCCATTACTCTGGCCCCACGATTTTGAGTCACAAAATTAACCGCCCATTGTGTCAATACCAGCAACCGGTTTTGAAACCCAACTAGCAAAAGTACATGGATGAACAACCATGCCATCCAAGCTAAAAAACCCGTCATCCCAAACCCTTTTACCTGCGCTATGGCGCGTCCTCGGCCTATCGTTGCCATGCTTCCCTTGTCGAAGTAACTAAAAGGTGGCGGAGCGGGATTACCATTCAATCGATTATGTATTAATTTACCAACATACTGACCCTGTTGGGTTGCAACCGGAGCCACACCCGGAAGCGTTTGAGTTTCCCCTTGTGGAGTGAATGCAGCTAGATCACCTATGACAAAAATATTAGGATAGCCGGATACCGAGCAATCAGCCCCAACTGGAATCCGTTGCCCCCGTTCAAGCGCAATTCCGGTGGATTGGGATAACGCAGCTCCCAACGGGTTTCCACTAACACCCGCAGCCCAAATCACGGTGTTGGTGGATAATCTTTCACCCGTGGAAAGTTCAACCTCATCTGCTGATACCGCTTTTACCTGAGCCCCCATCCGAAGTTCCACTCCTAAGCGCTCAAGATCTTTACAGGCTTGAGCGGAAAGATCCTCACGAAACATCGTAAGCGGCCTAGATTGACCTTCCACAAGAATCACCCTTGCAGATTCAGGTTTAATATTTCGAAACTCGTTTCTCATCGAATGGTGGGCAAGTTCAGCTATTGCACCAGCCATCTCAACTCCGGTTGGTCCACCACCAACCACAACGAAGGTAAGAAGATGCGCCTGCTCCTGAGCATCGGCTCTGCGCTCTGCTCGTTCGAATGAACGAAGGATGCGCCCACGAATCTTCAATGCATCGTCCAGACTTTTCAGTCCAACCGAATTATCTGCCCATTCTGGATGATTGAAATAACTTGTAACAGCCCCTGCTGCAACCACTAAAGTGTCAAATCCAAAACGGTCGCCATCCGTCAATACCACCTCTTGCTTTTTAACATCAACACTAGCAACTTCGCCCAGTATAGACCTGCAATTGGACTGATAGCGCACCAGTGTACGCAAAGGCATTGCAATATTCGCAGGCGACAAACCACCCGTCGCAACTTGATAAAGCAATGGTTGAAAAAGATGATGATTCGACCTATCAATTAAAAGAATATCAACAGGTTCATAAGCAAGTTTTTTTACCAAGGTTAATCCGCCAAATCCTCCACCGATAACCACCACTTTATGCTTCTGAGACATAATGCCCCCAATTTATTTAAGGATGTTCAGACATTTATAACGGAATAGTTTTTAGTACAACAACATCCAAAGGAACCATACTCATACTAGTATCAGCACTTTAAAACACCAGTTTTAAAATACTTTTTAAGCAAGTTTTGATTGTGAAAAGAATTGAAGACGATTTAAAGAAAAGTGTACGAGCTAAAAACTAGAATCATCAAGGCTTTGAAATAAGATTGGGCCGGGGAGAAACAATGCCTCCCCGAGCACCAATGCTTGGTTTAACTATT
>CALARU010000255.1 GCA_937888715.1 uncultured Planctomycetaceae bacterium
GCTATTCAAGCAAGTAACTAAGGGCACGATATCGGCACACAAGGCCGCACTTGAAGCAGGGTATCGAACCAAGAAGACGCCGCTTGAACAGGCCAAGATGATCATCACGAAACTCACATGGGATGACATGGAGGCTGTCCTTGAGTTCCTTGCGAGCCGCTTGAAGTCTGTACCCCGATGATCACGAAACAAGCTTCGGGATCATGAACACCTGACCACTAACAAACACAGCGCATGAAGCGAACCCTTCAGTGCGCTGTTTCCTTTAACACTAGAGAATATAGGAGATATACATAATGGTAAGCGATTCAATTCCCTATTCAGTTCCCTTCTTATACAGAAGAACTACAGAACTGAATCAGTTCCTAAGAGGAAAGACTCGTAAGCTCGTCTTTGATATCCTCTTAGAGGGCTCTAACTCTAAGAGTATCATACACTTGTGTATTCAGTTCTGTAGTTCTTCTCTCTATAGAGAGGAACTGAATCCGAATGTCTAATACCTGCCAGCAGTGCGGAAAGGTCATCGCCCGTGGTGGCTACCCAATCGGCGGAGGCCGCACCGCGTGCCGCTACTGCGCCGTGCGTGCCACTGGGCTAACCACAACCGCACTCAGGGCCGCACACGGGGCCCGTATTGCGGGCGAGAACTACCGGAGGGTGATTAAGCGCCTTAAAGACAAGATCGCAAAATACGAGCAGATGGAGGCCTCTATGCAAGAACGCATCGACTTTCTCGAGGATGAAATCGCAACCATGCTTGATGACCGGAAAACCTACGACCGGGAGATGAAAAAACATGGCACCAAATGACCAGGACATTCTCGCCCAGGTTGATGGCATCATCTCGGAACGCGGCCTCCAGTACGGCGACCCGAGCGAGAGCTTCCTTCAGATCGCTGAGATCTGGACAACGCTCCTCCGGGCGCAACTCGCACCCGGTCAACGGGTCAGTGCGAGCGATGTGGGCTTGTTGATGGCCTCGCTTAAGATCGTCAGGCAGGCGAACACGCATAAACGAGACAACCTCGTTGATGCGATCGGGTACCTGACCATCGTCTCGAGACTGGAGGAGCGACCATGAGTGTGATCAAACGCCTGACCGAATACTTTGCCGGGTTGCCTGCCCGCTCTCCGAGATGGCCTGCGGTGCGAAAGGTACACCTCAAGACAAACCCGACCTGCGCTGCGTGCGGCACCCGAGACAAACTTGAAGTGCATCACATTCACCCCTTCCATATCTACCCCGAACTCGAGCTCGTCGGCTCGAACCTCCTCACCCTATGTGAGACGGGTGGCAACTGCCATCTCATGATCGGGCACTTAAAGAACTTCAAAAGCTACAACATAGCAGTCCGAAAAGACGCGGAGGCTCTATTACAGAAAATAAAAGCCAGACCGTGAGGCTTGAGGTGCCCATCCCGCCCTCGACTAATCAACTCTTCCGCGCCTCGGGTCGGCGTGGCAAGTTCTATAAAGCCCGCTGCTACATGGCATGGCTTGCCGAGGTTGCGATCCTCATCCCTCGAGGCAAGGCGCTCGAAGGCCTCGCAGAGATCAACATCGAGATACATGGTGGCGAGGGCTGGACGCATCGCAGGGATCTCGACAACACCAACAAAGCGGTGATCGATATGTTGGTGAACAAGGGCTACCTGCATGATGACAACACCAAGTTTGTGCGCCGCATCACCACCTCCTACCATCCCCCGACCCTTAAGAAAGTGCGAGCGATTTGCGTTGTTTACCTTAGGCGTACACAATCTTAGATAGTTTTTTTAGGAGACGCATTTGGCAAAACCAAAACAGCGCTGGGCCTGTGGGACGATAACAGATCGAGTCCATGAACTCCGAGTGAGCTACCCGAAATCGGGCAGCCGCTTTCGATTTCTAGCTTTGACCGATCTCCACTGGGATTCAGCGCACTGCGACCGTGCCTTCCTCAAAAAGCATTTGGACTATGCGCTCGAAGAGAACGCCCCGGTAGTAATCGTGGGCGATCTCTTCGACATTATGCAGGGGCGATTTGATCCGAGGGCAGACCCGAAGACCTTGAGACCCGAGCATCGTGGAAGCAATTACTTTGATCTTATAAGCGCCACCGCACTCGAATGGTTTAAGCCTTATGCCTCGATCCTGTGTCTGATTACGCCTGGTAACCATGAAGCCTCAATCATTAAAAGGAATGAGATTGATTTGATCGATCGACTCACCCACTCACTGAGAACCCAACACAAGAGCCCCGTGATCTACGGCGAGGACTGGTGCTTCCTGTTGCAGAAAAACGAACGCACAACAGGCAAGGCCGATGTCCGCACCAAGAAGATCTTTCTACATCACGGCTATGGTGGCGGTGGCGAATCCGGTCGAGGCATCCCCCAGCACCAAGCAACAAGAAGCCAATGGCACGCCGATGTCTACATCAGCGGGCACATTCATCGACGCAACACCGACCACAATGTCGTGACCTCATGCAGCGGCAAAGGGAACATCGAGACAACCGATCAATGGTTTGTTCGGTGTGGCAGCTATAAGCAAGAGCTCGACTGCGGGTGGCACATCTCCCGAGGTGCAGCAGCTAGGCCGCTTGGCGGTTGGTGGATCACCACCGAGATGAGCAGGTCGAACTCACACACTGACTACAACACTTTCCCGGAGCAACCATGAGAAGCCACAAGCCCCCGAGGCATGAGGTCAGGTTTCACGATGCGCCGGGGTGCCGAGCTCCGAGGCTTTCGCCCTCTCGTCGTGGGTATGGCCATTCATGGCGACAACTCCGCAAGCTCGCCTTCGCTCGCTCTCCGCTCTGCGTGCGCTGCGCAGCACCTGCCACCGATGTCGATCATGTCGTGGCAAAGAGCCACGGTGGCACCGACAGTCTCGACAACCTCCAGACCCTCTGCCACAAGTGCCACGCGTTGAAAACATGGCATGAGGACAAGGTTGGCGGTGGTTTCGTCAAGCTCTCAGCGAGGCCTCAAAAATGACCATTTTTGGAGCAAAAAAGGGGAGGGGGGTCTTTCTTGTTCTAGGAGGGGTCAAAGTACCTCGTGTGGTATGCGTTCACAGATTTTCACGATTTTGGGCATAGTACCGCACTTATTAGGAGTATTGATGAAGATTCGAGATCGAATAAAAGAATTGAGACGAGTGAAAGCTTCGGAGTTAATTCCAAACCCGAAGAACTGGCGCACGCATCCGATCGCTCAACAGGATGCGCTCAAGGGCATTCTTGCCGAGGTCGGTTTCGCAGGTGCGGTGCTGGCTCGGGAGCTTGATGATGGCACGCTGATGCTCATCGATGGGCACATGAGAGCGGAAGCAACAACCGACCAGGAGATTCCGGTTCTCATCCTCGATGTCGATGAAGCCGAGAGCGATAAACTTCTTGCTACCTTTGACCCGATCGCAGCGATGGCAGAGAGTGATCCGCACGCCCTCGACGCTCTCCTTAGAAATGTGGATACCGGAAGCGAAGCGCTTCAAAAGATGTTGGCTGAACTTGCGGATGGCGCAGGGCTTTACCAAGACAAGGAAGTTGTCGAGGATGAAGTGCCCGAGCCTCCCGCTGACCCGATCACGAAACCCGGCGACCTGTGGATTCTCGGAGAGCATCGGGTGCTGTGCGGAGACTCAACGAAGGCCGAGGATGTCGCGCGGGTCATGGCGGGGGAGGCTCACGAACTTCTGATGATTGACCCGCCGTATGGGATCAACGCGGCGGCGATGACGATGGGCTCTGCACAGTCCGCAAAGAAGAAGACTGCCCGCCTCTCCAATGTCGCTCAATGGGATGGGTCACGACCGGCAATTGGACACCTCGTAACAGGCAAGGCGTGCGTATGGGGCGGCAACTACTTTGCACACGATCTACCTGTTTCTAACGATTGGCTCTGCTGGTGGAAGAAAAACGACAACCTCTCTTTCGGTGAGTTCGAGTTGGCGTGGTGCAATTTCGGAAAACGAACAAGGCACCTTGCGCATCATTGGGGCGGAGAGAAAAAAGAGCACATCACACAAAAGCCCGTGGCTGTAATTGCGTGGGCTATCCAGCAGTCAGAGACGGTCGGGATAGTTGCCGATTTCTTCCTCGGCTCCGGCACAACCCTCATCGCCGCCGAGCAACTAGGCCGCAAATGCTACGGCATGGAAATCAGCCCGGCCTACTGCGATGTGATCGTGAAGCGGTGGGAAACGCTGACCGGCAAGAAGGCAACGCTGGAGGTGAATAATGGGTAAGGGCAGAAAACCAACCCCGACGAACATCCTTAAGATCCGAGGATCATGGCGTGCAAAGACACGACCGAACGAACCCGCACCGGAGGTGAAGAAGATCGAGGCTCCCGAGTTCCTCGGGCCTCGGGAGCGGGAAGTATTCGACAAGATGGCTGAGAAACTATTCGACCTCGGGGTGTTAACCGAGATTGATGCGGGCGCTCTGACCCGATACGCAACGATTCTGGTGCGCTGGATGGACGCTGCCCGGCAGATGTCCGAGGGCGTCGCGACCCACATCGCCATTAAGGATGATGCAGGGAAGGTCAAGAGCTTTATGCCTACGCCTCCCTATATGGTTTTCAATAAATCATGCGAGCAACTCATGAAACTTGAAAGCGAGTTCGGGTTAACCCCCGCAGCACGACCAAGACTTCAAAGCTCGAACGGTGGCAAAGACGGCATCATCGACATCATGAGGGCTATCCAATAACCACCCGAGCGCCAAGGAAAAAGAAGCCGGTCGCACCGAAAGATCACCCGATCGTTCGGTTCTTTGGTGACCACCTAAAGCATACCAAGGGCGAGTGGGCGGGCACGGGTTTCGTGTTAGCGGAATGGCAACGGGCCTTCTTGAATGATCTCTTCGGTACAGTTCGCAAAGATGGCCTGCGCCAATACCGCACCGCCTACCTCGAGGTGCCACGCAAGAACGGCAAGAGCACACTCGCAGCGGGCATCGCCTTGTTT
>CALARU010000256.1 GCA_937888715.1 uncultured Planctomycetaceae bacterium
TTCCTTCCCTTCTTTCTTGCAAAGGTTTTTGAAACCCTGCTGAAGTTGGCCCTTGAAAAAGGTTTCCCCAGACAACCCGAATCATTCCTTAAGAATGCCATTCTTCAGTTCAACGATTTCGTTGGCTACAGGCCGGTTGCACTTTTGGAAACTCGGCCCTCAGGCGAACCCTACCCGCACGAAAAATTCCGCTGCGTTCCCCTTTATCTTCCCAATGCGGGCACATCCTACAGCCCTTATAGCACTTTGATCCAACAGGCACTTGATATCTTGGGCGATGTCGATCCCTCTTTACTTTCTGAGGCGAATTTCGATTTCGAAAACCTCGATGAACTTTCCATGGATGTTCGTGGCTATGATCATTCCCACCCCGCAAACCTTCGCCCGAATTATTTCTTCGGCGAATGGGACCCACACTACATCGATGAGCAAGGCAGATTCCGCAGATTCGTCGTGCGTAAGGCACTGCTTGATGTTCTTAAAGACCGAGTCGATAACGCTGCAGACAAATTCGAAGAAAATTCTTTCGAAGCAGCAGCAGTTCTTGCAGGCACCATCCTAATGGCAGCGAGTGTAAGCGGCAGAATGGCAGGCACCCATGAAGCATCTGCATCGTTGGCGAAATTGATTCCAGGCATCGCACGGGTACGCGATACTTTTTATGAATACCTTTTGAAGAAAGCCTCGCCCGAACATCAGAAAACACTTTTAGAAGAGAAGGGCCAATTAAGGCAGGCGTTTGGCGGCGCTAGGCAGCACTTGAATAATCTGCTGGGCAGAAAACGAGCCTCGCATGTTCAACATCGGTTTCTTGGATTGCTGCTTGCCAACATGGGATATTTAGATGCCTCGAGAGCGCAAGCCCGAAAAATTGAGCCAGCTTCAGGCAGGATGCTCGCAGAAATACTCGGACTCATCAGGCTCGGGCACCTCGAAGTCGAGCGATCTCTTTGGGCACAAGCCGCCCAACGACCCAATCAAGCTTTTGCCATCCTGCAACGCGCAATCGAATGTGGCGCAAGCGCAGACCCTTGGAATGTGCTTGGTTTTCAAGGGCTATTCCCGCTTTCCCCGGCACGAGAAGATAGCACCCGCGACCCCAGAATCGAAGAACTCCTGGCTGTGATGGAACATATTTTCCTGCTTACCACCAGGCTGATGTGCGAAGCCGCCGCCAATGGCGATGAAGCTTTGGTACAAACACTCGAAAAAGAAATGGAATCAAAAGCGAAGTGGTGGGATCGGTTCGCAACTTATCAAGTGAGTGGCGTAAGGGCGGTGCGCGGTGGCGATGCTCTGGGCTCTGCAAGAATGGTTTCCCGGGCATTGCTGAAATGGCATCACCGAGGCGAAACACCCGCAGACCTCGCATTCTGGCGCGAACAACTTTCCGCACTAAGAACCCCACGGGCATTTGCCATGGTGGTCGATCTCCTTTTAAGAAAAGGCGACCAGATAGCCGCTCTCGGTTTACTCATGAGCTGGCTTAGCCAAGCCGATAAGGTTCCACTCGAAGAAGGCAATCAATCCTTTCATGCACTGGCGTTCCGCTGGCTGCTCGCAACCGCAGTACACCGCGAAAAGATTCCCGCAAAGCAGTTGGAACAACGCCATTTTGCAGTACGCAAATTCTTCGCCCAACTTGAAGCCAACGCAGAAGATTACTGGCAAGTGCCCGTGCTGGAAAAACAATCCAAGCCCGAAGATGAAGAAAAAGAAGAAGATGTTTTTGATGCTGCCTATGACGATGTGAGCTATCTGGATACCACAGGGAATGATGATGAAGGTGCGGTTTCTGATGGGCCGAGATACGCCCCCTTCGAACTCGAAGAAGAAGCTTCTAATCTAGAAGACCGACTTCATTTTCTTAATGCCTCATCAAAACTATGGCAGGTGGCAGCCTATTATCTGGGGTCACGGACTGAACTTAACCCTGAAGATAAAATCGCCCTTGGTCAATGGGTTGATTCCGCAACACAGCGATTGCAAAAACTAGGCCAATTGGTAGATGCCTTGCATCAGTCAAAAATCCCCGACCCAGGCGCAGAGCCCGATGCCATCATCGAGTACGACAGGCAACGTAACTTAAAAGAAAGCCTGATGATGGAGGCGATTACGGCCTGTGTAGAAACAGCGAGTGCGGTAAATTCGATGCGCGGCGCATTGGGCGTTGCAACAGAAAAAGAAGCGAAGCTATGGGAAAACTCTTATCAAGATCTCGAAAGATCTCTACTTAGAGGCAACCCCACTGCAGCTAAAGAGGCCCTCAAACTATTTCGTAAAGGCTTTGCCAAGGAACCTTTGGTTTATACCACTCTTTCGAACGGGGGCGACCCGCACCTTATTATTCGTGTAAGATTGGCGCAAAGCTCACTCGATTTTACCTTAGTCAATCTGCCCAGAGTTGGGTTGATCAGTGAAAGCCTGAAACTTCTTGTCCTCGCCAAGGATATGGAGAAAAAAAGGCACACCAAGGGAAGAGGTGTGTCTGAATATAACAGGCATTTCACGATAGGTTTTCGCTCGGTGATCGAAACCATCATCGAAACTGCGGTAGATGAAACCGATGCCAAGGTGCTCGAGCTTTTAGAAAAAGCATGCGTGCCGTTTGAAAAGCTATGGGTGGAGCACAGTTGGACAGGGCAGCTTTCTTCTTCAGAAGGGTTTTTACATCAGAAGGCATTTGATGAAGTACGAGAGTTCATCATCAATTATGGGAAAGATATTTTTCATGCCCGATTCATGACCCTTGCCAACCTAAGAGGGGTTATTCACCTTGGCGCTGCCAACTTCCTGACGGAGCTTGTGCAAAATCCCGATCCGCTTCATCCCGTTAAACTCGCAGATGATCTGGGCGATAAAATCACCCTCAACGATGCTTCAAGAATCCTCGGGGGTATTATTCTTACCCTTGTCGAAAACTATCAGGAATTCAAGGATTATAACACTTCCTGCACTTTATCTGATTATGGCAACATGCTTCATGTGCTACTTTCCTTCCTTCGGGTCAAAGCTATTTTCGAGCGCAAAGTCTGGTTGCTGCGCCCCCGCATGATGGTTCATGAACTCCTTGCACGAATGAAGCGAACCAAAGCGGCAAAGCGTTGGCAGGAATCACTGCAGGATATCACCAAGATCGAAGCATCTGCAATATTAGACCTTCTTAACACCACCGAAAAGGAAACAGGGGTGCGCATTATTTCAGTTCGAGATCGGATTGAAAACGGGTTTACCGCAAGCCTTGCAGTAGATAGGTTGTGTGCGTTAGTGGAACCCGCAATGGGCGAGGCGCGAAAAAAGAGCGTACCTCGCGCTTTCCGCACCTTCCTCGAAGAACTTGAAACACAAGCAGCAAAACCCTCGGGCGTGGGTCGCGATATTCCAGAATGGCTCGTAAGGCTTGAAGCCGAAGTCCAACGGGTTCAAATGTCTCAAACCGCAATCGTACAGCTCGCAGAGGGCTTGTATAAAATTAATAAGTTCCCACTGGATATGGAACATGTCACTGCGCAAATAGACGAGATAAACCTCGAAGCCTTTAAAGGCACCGAGTAATCATCCTTAAATACTATTTCGATAAGGCTTGATAAAAGCATAGTAAACCGCAACGCCCACCGCCAGGAATGTAATGCCTGAATAAACCTCTGCATGGTGAGGGTAGATTACGGTTCCAAGTTCATTCGTATGGCTTGCAAAGAACATATTTCCCAAAACGCAGGCAGGGATCACTGCATAAAGCAAGGGTGTAAAAGGGTAACCCCAGCATTTGTAAGGGCGCGGGAAATCAGGCATGATGCGCCTGAATACAAAGATCGAAAGCACACCCATGGTTTCAAATATCACCGCACCAAACATCGAAAAATTAGTCAGCAAATCAAAAAGCGACAATCCCATTCCCATCGAGGTTCCCAAACCACCAAGTATCACAAGCACCGAAGACCAAACACCCAAAACCATGATTGCAACATAAGGCGTTTGATAAACCGGATGAACTTCCTGCAACATGATTGGTGCCATTTTCTCTTTCCCCATCGCATACAACAACCGTGGCCCCGCAAGAATATTCCCATTCAGCGAACCAAACACCGAGATCATGATTGCAGCAGAGGCGAATAATACGCCCGCTTGGCCAAACCCTGCTTTCATCGCTTCGGTTGCAACTGTAGAACCATCAGGTAAATGCCGGATCATTTCCATGGGCAACACCAAGTGATACGCAATGTTCACACCAACATAAAGAAGAGTGACCAAACCCACGCCACCAAGCAGTGCAAGCGGGATATTCCGCTGTGGATCTTTGATTTCTTCTGCAACGGGTGCAATATTTCCCCAACCGTGGTAAGCCCACAAGATCGCAAGGAAAGCACTGAAGAGATGGCTAAAACCAAACTCGTTCTCCCCCGCCCACCAAGGCTCCAGATTTTTAAAATCTGCTTTGGCCTCTGCAGCGCCCATCGTGAAAAAGTAAAGGGGAACAAGGGCGATAAGCGCCAGGGAAACAACTTTGATAATAGTCAAAACAACCTGAAGAGACCCGCTAAGCCTGGCACCGCGAATGTTCACGCAGGAAAGACTGATAAGCACACTAATAGTAATCGCTAACTTGCCCCAGAAAGGAATTGAAACATTGATTAGATCGCAAAAGGAGTCTGTAAAGATGCTTGCCAAGGCCGCTAAAGAAGCGGATCTAATCATGACAAAATCAACCCATCCCCAAAGAAACCCCCACATCGGGCCATAGGCTTCTTTAAGGAAAGTGTAATTACCGCCTGCCCGGGGAAAGAGTGTTACAACTTCTGCATAAGCCAGCGCACCAAGAAAAGTAAAAATTCCCCCACCAATCCAAAGCAAAAGAATGACACCAAAATAAGGAGTGTCTTGGGTGATTGCGTACGCTTTTTTAAATACCCCTGATCCAATGATCGTACCAACCACCACTGCAATTGCCATCACCGGCCCCAACACCCTAGGCAAGGATCTGAGGTTAGCTACTGATTCTTGGTTAGCCATCAAAAAATCTCCACAAACTTTTAAGTTAAGCAAAGATTCTAACCCAGATCGAAGTCAATCTCCAAGCTAACAAAAAGAAAAGGAACAGCCTTTACGACTGTTCCTTTTACTAATTAAAAACTTATAAGGGTTAACAATTAAGGGTCTAAATCATTATCCAAAGGCGTAGCAGAAGGGAAAACGCCCTTTTCAGGAATGATCTGAGGAACACTTGCAGGATCTTTGACCATGGGTTTAGGCACCGGGGTAGTAGCACCATCCATCGGGGTATAATCAGGGTTGTCTTCTTCAGGGCCCTGATAAGTCTGATAGTAACTTGGAAAAGAACTCGAAGAGTCGTAAGTCACTTCGCTAGGGTAGACGGAATAATAAGGCGTGGAATAATACCCACTGCCACCGCCCGAAGCCAGCATACCGATCCCCAAGCCTAGGCCAAGACCACCCAAGCCCCAGCCCCAACCACCATAACCAAAACCACCATAGCCATAACGGCCAAAACCGCCGTAGCCACCGTAACCGCCGCGCCCGTAGCCACCATGAAAATTGTTGTAATTAGCATGGTTACCGTTGAAGTTATTGTGATTATGATTACCATTTGCGCCAGCGGAATGGTTGCTGAGATTGCTCCCGCGGTTGGTTCTACCGTTAGCGCCAGTATGATTATTCTGACCATGATCGGAATGGTTTGCAGCATTTGGAGAATGGGCACCGCCATTACGATTTTCAGAATG
>CALARU010000257.1 GCA_937888715.1 uncultured Planctomycetaceae bacterium
GTTTTTAAGGTGGTGTGCCCAGGAGAAACAGCAGGGGCTCCGGTTGATTTCGAATATTCTTGTGCGGTGGGATGAAGATAGATTTCGCATATGGGTGTCCAATCATTTCCAACGGATCCAAACCATTTCATCCCGGCTTCCGCCCTGCAGGCTTCCGAAGATTTTGCAACCAGAGTGGCATCGGCCTGATTTAAATGATGCCAAACCCTGAAATTTTTTGTCTCTGCAAGATACCAATTCCCCTGATAGGGACCGGTATGCTTCACTTCCACCACGGGCACATTTGTTTGCTGAGGATTGATTGCGCCTATTTCCTGTTTACGCTGATCGATATTTTGTAGCAGGCTGTTTCCAAACGATTGCAATTGCGGAGCCATGGAAAGACTGACTCGGATTTCATTTTCCCACATTGGATCGAGTTTAGTATTCTGGCGCTGATTCATCGCTTCAACCACCGAATACAATCTGCAATACGCCCAGCGCTCTACGCTTTGTGGCATAACCTTGGGTTCCAGCCTATAAGCTTCCTCATAAAGCTTAGAAGCCAGCCTAAAGTTTTTACCTGCAAATTCTTTCTCTGCCTGGTCCAACCTCAACCGGGCATCGTAATAACGCTGAGTATTGGTGAACGAAAAAGGATTATCCTCGTTGGCATCTTCAATTTTGCCTCTCACCTTAGGAGCGTCCTGCGCTTTTTTGGGCTGCTCCACAATTTTTGTAGGCACCACAAACTTACTTAGCGCTGAAGCAATGGCAGAAGTTGGTGCAGTTGCTGATGCAGTTGCTGGTGCGGGGACCACTGCGGGTGTAGAAACAGGCGCAACCGAACCACTCTTTGCACCTTGATTTATTCCTGAATCCAGTATTTGCAGGCGCTTTTCATACTTGGAAATTTCTTCAGTCAAACCCTTGGCCTGAAGATCACGAATATGCCCTTGGTATGCGTTATGAAGTAATTGCAAATATTCCTTGTTGCCATCGATTGAGGCAATCTGCGCTTCGAGGATGAAGACTGCAGCTTGATAATTACCTTTTTTAAAGTGATCCTGCCCTTCGAGCAGGGCTTTTTGAACTGCAAGAATTTTCTGAAATTTAGCATCGGTATCTGCTGCAGAAAGAATCTGCGCAAAGGGGATAGAAACAAAAACACAAACAGCAAGCAATAGTTTCGAGGTATTCATAACGAGCGTCCATGCTCCCGAACAATGGTTAAAAACCCTGTTCAATAATCAAAGGAAGTCTTAAGAGAACCTTGAGTTCAAGGGCCCCTTATTCTTCCGGAATGGTGCAATCTTTACTAATCGATTGCTCCCGAATTTAGGTGACTTCAAGGGCGTCATGCCCAACAAAATCACTTAAGCGGGCACAGGGTAGGAATGATTGCAGGGAAACACAAGGCGAGTTCGCTCGGGGCGAAAAAGAAACTTCCCCTGTTACCTATTTTTACACGCAACTCCCCCACCTTCACCCAAACTAATGAGGGCCCTACTTTTTTTACCATATAGTCGGTTGAAAAGATGGCTCACGCTAAATTTCCTAATGTTTGCAAGCATAAAAATACGAATTAATGATTAACTGTATTTGTTTGCATACAGAAAATCGTGTGAAGAAGTGCTTTAGGATTTCAATCCTTATGGAAAATTTCCAGCTTCCTTCAGGCGAAAGCTTCCCAAGGCTTTACCTGAAAGATTCCGAATCAGACTCAATGGCAGAGTGCATTGTCAATTATGCATCCGAGCATTACGACATAAGCATGAGTTTGAAAGATCCGTTGCACCCTGCTTTTAGTGTTTTTCTAGAATCATTGAAAAGAGAATGCACCAAACGAGGATTGCGTTTTTTGCTGGTGCACGAAGCCATGGTTGCAGAAACCATTGAAAAGATTCGCATAGGCAAACTAACCTCGGGATTTCACCTCGATTTTTTTTCGCTTTGGCATGAAGTAAACGAACCTTTTGCAAAGCTAGCGCAAACCATTCAAGATTGCGGTGGTAAACCAATCAACTCGCCCCATCGCTCTCGTTTATTCACCGATAAGGCAGCAAGCCATTTTGAACTGACCAAGAATAATTTAGGAGTGCCAAGATCTTTGATCCTCCGCCCAGGCTTACCTGAAAAAACAATCAAGCAGATGATTATCGGGTTCCTTAGCAAGAAGAATTCAAGCTGGGAGGGCGGGTTGTTCCTAAAAAAAGGGAACGGGTTTGGTAATAAAGGGGTAACCCATATCAAAACTGCGCTCCTTGATGAATTGATTCCCCAAGTGCAAAATGCTTTAGCATCAGACCCCACAGATTCCTACCTACTGCAAGAAGAAGTCCATTGTGGATACATGCAAACCAACCAAGGCCTGACACGCCCAGCGTACTGGCGCATCATTTATTGCTTGGGGGATTTTCATGCGTTTTGGTGGAAACCCGCAGGGTATTGCGCACCAGACGAAAAAAGCTACATCCCTCTGGAAGACTCAGAACTTCGCACTTTCCGCTTGCAACCCCTCTTAGATTTCGCAGAAGAACTCAAAGAATTAAGCGGCCTCGATTGGTTTTCCACAGAGATTTGTCTCCACGAAAAACCTTCTTACTCCAAGCATCAGATTCGCTCGGGAAATGGCTCGATGCTTCCCCTCGTTGCAATCGATTATTTCAATGATCAGTGCGATGTTCATGTGCAAAGCCAATGGAATGGCGGCCCACCAGATCAATTTGTAAATACCGTTGCAAGGCGATTCGCAGAACATGCAACAAGCCTGTCCAGAATGAACAAATCACGAAAAGCGGGCTAAAGGTTCTTGCCCACGGATCTCATATCAGGATAATCAACGATTAAAGGAGGGGCCAAGATGCTGCCCGGATATAACACCAATGGATTCGCACATCACAAAATTGAAGATGCTTTGCAAATTATTGCAGAGCTTGGATACCGATCTATTGCGTTCACCTTGGATTACAACACTCTCGAACCGTTTGCTGCCAACGCTATTACAAAGGCGCAGGAACTTGGAAAGATTGCGCAGGATTTGCATTTAAATCTCGTGATCGAAACAGGTGCAAGATTTCTTTTAGACCCTAGAAGAAAGCACCAACCCACACTACTATCAAAGCAAGCATCAGATCGAAAAAAGAGAGCAGACTTCCTGCTGCGCTGTGCAGAGTTGGGCCTTGCAATGGGATCAAACACATTAAGCTTTTGGTCGGGCAAACCCGATTTCGACACTGCAGATGATAGCTATTGGGAACTTCTCATCGAACAATGCGTTTTAATCAGCAGGCAGGTGGAAAACAGCGAGATGAAAATTGCATTCGAACCAGAACCGGGCATGTTTATCGATACGATGGGAAAATTTGAACAGCTACACAAGGCGATCTCGCATTCGAAATTTGGCCTAACATTAGATATAGGGCATCTTGAATGTATGAATGAAATGCCCTTGCTTCCTCATCTTGAAAAATGGGGTTCAGTGCTTTGGAACATTCATCTGGAAGATATGAGGCTTGGGGTGCATGATCATTTGCTTCCGGGGGAAGGATCAATCGATTTCGCCAAGGTTTTCGAAGGATTAAACAAAATAAAATACGAGGGTGGTGTGCACTGGGAATTAAGCAGGCACAGCCATGATGCAGTAGAAACTGCCCGCAAATGCAGGCAGTTTATGCAAAAACAGGGTTGTTAGAAAAGAGGCTTTTTACCCGCATCACCTATGCCGCCACGAATGGTGAAGTTCCGCGGTGGCGCAGGCCTGACTGGTTTTGCTGGAACAACTGGCTCTGGTTCTTCGGGTTCAGCAGCACTTGCCTCGGGTGCGGTAAGCGCCTTGATCGAAAGAGAGATTCGCTTGGTTTCCGAATCCATGCTCTGGATTTTAACCTGAATTTCTTGCCCTACTTTCACAACATCCTGGGCTCTTCGAACCCGGACGGTGGAAAGTTCGGATAAATGAACCAGCCCCTCAATGCCCGGCGATAATTCGATGAAGGCGCCAAACTCTGCGAGCTTGGTAACCTTGCCTGTAACAACTATGCCCGGCCTGTTATCCCTTGAAAATACATCCCAGGGGTTTTCTTCTAATTGCTTGAACCCAAGGCCAACTTTTCGCGTTTCGGGATCGATCTTTAATACAACCACTTTCACCTTCTGGCCTGATTGAAACAATTTTGTGGCATCGATCTGCCTGCTCCAGCTCATTTCGCTGATATGCAACAAACCATCGACTCCGCCTAAATCTACGAATGCGCCAAAAGGCATTACCGACCTTACAATACCTTCGCGAACCTGGCCTTCCTTGAGTTCGAGCCAAAGCTTTTCCTTGGCCTCTGCTTTTTCCTTTTCGAGAATATCTCTTCTGCTCAACACAAGATTTTGGCTAGCAACATCTACTTCTGCAACCATGCAGACAAGCTTCTGGTTCAAGTAGGGTTCAAGTTCATTAACGCGGAACATTTCAATCTGGCTGATGGGCATAAAACCGCGTATGCCATGCACATCAACTTCCAAACCGCCTTTGTTTACGCCGGTTACTCTGGCCTCAACCGTCATGCCAACAGCAACGGTACTCCAATTGGCGTTGGAAACAGCGGAACCTTTGCGGGAAAGCAGCATCACGCCATTGGCCCCATCAAAGCCTTCGATTTTAACTTCAACTTCCTGGCCGATGACTGGATTGCCCTCGGGAAATTGGAGAATAGAAAGAACGCCCTGTTTTATACCGCCGGGTAAATCGATGAAAACATCTTGATCATGGATGCGAAATACTTTGCCCAATTTCATTTGGGGTAAAGGCTCTTGGCCTCTTTTGCGCTTGGGAATTGGTTCGCCACCACTAAGATCGGTTTCAGTTATGCCCATCATAGCTTCTTCAAGTTCGCGCTCGATAAAGGCATCGTTATCGATTTTGGAGAGGAGGGAAGGTTGGTCAGAGCTTTGAAAAGCTTGAGTCTCCGTATCTCTTCCTGCTTTAGCTAAATCGCCCGCTTTGTTCATATCATATTTGGCAATTTTGCGGGCAGGCATCCGGTCAGGATTATCAGTCCTTGTGGAGGGTAAATTTTCATTATCTGGATTGATAGGTTCATTGCTCATAAAACAAAACTCCAATAAATCGAATGGAACCAAAGTATTATAGAAAGATCGTGAGATTATTTGAGTTCTTTAACCCGAAGATTTCGAAAATCGATTTTTCCACCATGATTTTGCACACAAACATAACCCTTTAGAGGTTTGTTTTTGATCTCCGCAACCGTGGTTTGATCCACATCGATGATTTTTTCACCATTCAAGGTGACTTTAATGCGGGACCCTTTGCACTCAATCTCGATTTTATTCCATTCGGGTGCGGGCTTTACTGCTTTAACGCTTGGCGCAATATAGCGGTAAAGTGAACCCGTCGAATGCTTGTCAGGATTCTTCATTGCATCATCCAGAAGTTGGATTTCATACCCTGCACGGGAAGGTGGC
The DNA here is from genome assembly GCA_937888715.1 of uncultured Planctomycetaceae bacterium. GTDB lineage: Bacteria > Planctomycetota > Planctomycetia > Gemmatales > Gemmataceae > UBA969. The sequence goes on from CALARU010000257.1 coordinate 5,455, forward strand.
GAATCCGATTTCTTAGGGTCGTAAACGCCTGTGCGAATACCAATGCCACTATTGCATGGAGATTGCTTGGGTAATTCTTTCTCCGAAAGCCTGTACTCTAGGCTGAAGACAAAGTCTGCAAATTGTTTTTTATCATAGCGCAGAAAGCCATAGCTTTTGCGATTGTTCACCCTGCAGGTGATCATGCCATTGTCCGCAACCCAAATCGGTTCTTTATTACCTTTATTATCAAATTCTGTAGGGCCCTCGATCACCCAGCCCGAAAGATCTTTCCCATTAAACAA
>CALARU010000258.1 GCA_937888715.1 uncultured Planctomycetaceae bacterium
GGGGAAATTAGACCTTTTCGCAGGGTGTTTTTTTCAACCAGACAATCTAAATGGTTTTTGCCAACGCCAAAATAATTTAAAAGGGTATTTCCTTTTACAGGGGCACCCATGCCAAAGATAGTTTTCCCTTCTTTCTTTTTTTGATCGAGATATGCAATATCTCTTTTTTTCATGTTTTCTACGCGCTTTGCAAACTCATGATAGGTTGCAATATCATTACTTTTTGCTGCATTTTCTGAAGCGCAAGCTTCCAAATAGCGCTGGGTTTTGGCTTTCTTCCCTTTATGAGTAACATAGCCAATCATTGACCCACCATGAATCGGGGTAAGTTTGCAATCGATCATTTCTAGGCCATGTCTATTAAGCAGAACTTCGATGTTTTTCAAATTATAATACAAAAGATGTTCGTGATAGATTTGATCGAATGCAAGATTTTCAACTATTTTCTTCATGTAAAGGAATTGGACCATGAAGGTACCATCGGGTTCGAGTGATTCGCGAATGCCTTCAGTGACAGAGTGGAGTTCCTCGAGGTGGAAGAAAACCCCAGCAGCGTTGATGACATCAAATTTTTTACCGATGTTTTTTGCTGTTTCGAGATTAAAGAAAGCATTTAATGTGGGAACATTATCATCCATTGCAATTTTTGCAGTGGTTTTTGATGATTCCACACCTAAGACCTCGTATCCTAATGCCTGAAAATGTTTTAGTTGGGTTCCATCGTTGGAGCCAATATCTAAAACTGTTTTCTTGCGGTCTTTATGGGGAACAATCGCATCGATTTCATCTGCGACGGATTTGAAATGGCTGCTAAGGGATTTAGTTACACCTGAAAGGTAGGTATGATCACCAAACATGATTTCTTTTTTAACGGTGTAATCTAGTTGGGTGGTTGAGCAATCATGACAATAAACAACACGAAGGGGGTAAGTAGGTTCTGTTCCAACTTCTTCGGGTTTGAGGAAATGATTACACCAAGGTTGATTTCCTAGGTCTAGAACTTTTTCAAGTTTGTTGCCATCGCATACTCTGCAAATCATAAGGATTCCTTCCTAGCCAAATCGATTTATACTTCTGTAGATTAGCTTTTTGAATACAATTTGTGCAATAGAACCTTTCAGTATATTTTGATTAAAGGGTTCTTTCGCAAATTCTTGTTGGTTTTACAAGAACTTGCTTATATTCAGATTTTTGGGTGAACCACATGGTCCCAATACTCTTTCATTGTTTTTGTGGAATTTAAAGCAAGAGTTATAAACGATCCCAGAAGCAATTTCATCTTAAATAAATTCAAGCCTATTGTTTCATTTAAAAACTAAGTTCTTAAAACATTTCTTTTATTGAAGTAAGATTTAGGTTTATGTTTTAATTGTGCTGTAACTGATTTTTTAATATTAATTCAGACAATGTTTTTCCAATTGCAAGTGAAGCGGTTGCAGCAGGAGAGGGCGCATTTAAAACATGCACCATGCGTTCTGCCTCGACTATGTGAAAATCATCTACAAGCTTGCCATCGGGAGTCATGGCTTGAGCCCTTACACCTGCACCCCCCCGATGAATATCTTGCATTTGAAGTTCAGGCATCAATCGCTGCAATGCTTTGAGAAAAGCTTTTTTACTAAGTGAACGATGGAACTCGCCCATACCGGTTTTCCAAAACTTGGCAGCCATGCGCCAAAACCCAGGCGAGACAGCTAAACCAAGCATATCCCTGATGGAAATATCTAGAAGTTTATAGCCCTCTCTTTTAAATGCGAGGACTGCATTAGGCCCGGCTTCCACACCGCCATGAATCATGCGGGTTAGGTGAACGCCCAAGAAAGGCAGGCTTGGATCGGGTACGGGGTAAATAAGATTCTTTACCAAATGATGTTTTTCAGGAACGAGTTCGTAGTATTCGCCCCTAAAAGGTATTATTTGAACGCCGGGATCAACACCGCAAGCCTTGGCAACCCGATCTGATTGCAAGCCACCGCAGTTGACCAAAAAAGAGGCATGAATTTTGCCTTGGTTGGTTTCGATAGCTAAGCCGTTGGTGTCGCGTTTACAGGAGATGAATTTAGTCCCCAAGCGAACTTCACCATCAGATTCAGTTATCAGGCGTTGATAAACCTTGCAGACATCTTTGTAATTTACGATACCTGTTTGCGGAACAAACAAGCCTGCAATGCCTGCTACATGTGGTTCGTAATCTTTTAATTCTTCTTTTGAAAGTTGCTTAATGCCAGTAAGGCCGTTGGCTAGGCCGCGCTTTTCGAGTTCGGCCATTCGGGGTAATTCATCGAGATTAGTAGCAACTACGATTTTGCCGCAACGATCATGAGCGATGCCGTACTCTTTGCAGAAATCGTACATTGCTTCCCGGCCTTCTGCGCAGTTTTTAGC
>CALARU010000259.1 GCA_937888715.1 uncultured Planctomycetaceae bacterium
GGTTTTGTTTAAAGACAGAGGAGTTGCGATGGGGAGGCCCCACTGCAACTCCTCCATTTGAACCTTTGGATTTTGCACCTAAGGATGAGACGACCGAGATTTTTGTCCTTCCCTGAGCTTAACGGCTAGTTCGACAAGCTCACTGACCGTACCGAAGGAACCCCGGTCCCTGAGCTTGCCGAAGGGGCCCTTTCAAAACCGTATATTTATACCGTCGCTTACGCATCCGGCTCTGAATGCAGTGTTTTGATTCCGTGAAATTCCGTGTTAATCCGTGGCTATGCTTCTGCTTGGTCTAAATGAATCCGATATTTTCTTAAATTTTTCTCGTAATTTCATAAATTAATATTAACTGTTTCAGGCAATTTAAGTTTTAATGCTGGAACGGTTTATTGTCACAGCTTTATGAAAAGGATCAGTAAATGAGCTTAATCAAATCAGTACATGCCCGTGAAATTCTCGATAGTAGGGGAAATCCCACATTAGAAGTCGATGTAACCTTGGAAAACGGCATGGTTGGTCGTGCTGCAGTTCCAAGCGGCGCTAGCACTGGTGCTCATGAAGCAATCGAACTTCGGGATAACGATAAAAAAAGATTTTTGGGAAAAGGCACCCGCAAAGCTGTTGAAAATGTCAACCACCACATTGCTGCAAAACTTAAAGGCCATTGTATTCTTAACCAAGTTGGCATTGATCATTTATTGCTTGAAATTGATGGCACACCCAACAAAGGAAATCTTGGCGCAAACGCAATGCTTGGCGTTTCCATGGCTTGTGCCCATGCAGGCGCAGCTAAAACCGGACTGCCACTTTACCGCTACATCGGCGGAACCAATGCTTGCGTATTACCCGTACCTATGATGAATATCTTAAACGGTGGCAAGCACGCAGACAATAATGTTGATTTTCAGGAATTCATGATCATGCCATTAGGAGCACCTACTTTTGCTGAAGGCTTGCGCATGGGAACTGAAATCTTCCACCACTTGAAAAAAGTTTTGCATGACAAAGGCCTAAACACTGCTGTGGGTGATGAAGGTGGATTCGCTCCTAATGTAAAAAGCACGGATGAAGCACTGGAATTCATTTCCAAAGCTGTTGAAAATGCTGGCTACAAACTCAATGAAGACATCTTCTTCGCACTCGATGCCGCTTGCACCGAGCTTTTTGAAGAAGGAAAACACAAAGGCAAAAACGGCTATTGCTTCTTTAAGAGCAACCCCGAAAAAGTAATCTCCTCGGATGAAATGGTTGATTACTGGGTTAATCTTTGCAAGAAATGGCCCATCCGTTCCATTGAAGATGGCCTTTCCGAAGATGATTGGGATGGTTGGAAAAAACTCACCGCAGCACTTGGTAGCAAAGTCCAAATCGTCGGTGATGATCTCTTCGTTACCAACACGACTCGTTTGCAACGGGGTATCAACGAAAAAGCAGGCAATAGCATCCTAGTCAAGGTAAACCAAATTGGCACACTTACCGAAACCATGGAGGCCATCGAGTTAGCAAAGCGAAATAGTTTTACCACTATCATCAGTCATCGCAGTGGCGAAACGGAAGATACCACCATCGCAGATATTGCAGTAGCGACCAATGCAGGCCAGATTAAAACCGGCTCTGCAAGCAGAACCGATCGAATTGCAAAGTATAACCAGCTACTTAGGATCGAAGAAAAACTAGGCAAAAATGCACGATACGGCAAAGAAGTATGGCCTAAGGAAAGGCTGTAATAGCCTGCCTTTTATGGCTCAAAAGCTCTTTTTTGGCCTGACTATTCTATTGGGGTCCCTTGCCATGATTGCTGGTATAACCAGCCTGGCGGGACCTCAATTTTTAAATCTATTGCATTTGCAATTCTTGGCGGACAAAGGGTTGGCACGCATATTTATCGGGGCTGGTATTGGACTTATAGCAACTGCTTTTGTTTTTTTCAAAGCAAACACCTTTAAGCAGGATCAGCAATAATATGGATTTGCTATTTGAAGGCAGAGTGGCAGTGTATGGCTGCTTGATATTTGGCTGGGTTGGGCTTTTTCTTATCTGGACTTTTGCAAAATTCAATCACTTTATCACCGCTACCTTGGCAATTGTTTTTTTACTGGCAAGCTATTGGATTTTAGATGCCCTCGTTGTTACCGACAAAGAAAACGCAGAATTAGTGTTTGCAGACATTAGCAAACTTACAAAACAAGGATCGATTATCTCTGCACTAAAGCATCTTGATGAGCGATTCATTACGGCAAGGGGAACAGATTTAAAATCTTTTAAAAGCTGGTTGGGCAGAAATCAGGCAGATAAATTAGTAAAAGATATTATTTTCTGGGATATCGAAAACATTGGCCCAGGTACTGATAAAAACACCAGCAAAATATCTTCCATGGTTAAAGTGAAAGGCAATTGGGGTGGGATTCAAGAGGGGATATATCGAGTTGAATTCTTGTTTAAAAATAAGAAAGATGGAGCACCATCAATTCTTTCTTTTCAAATTTATGATCCAATCAATCAAAACAATCGGTTAGAAATAGGAATATGAGGGCTAGCATAAAGCTTTGCCCTCATTCATCCCGATTTATTACTTCTGTTGAATGATCTTAATTGGAGGTGGTTCAGAATAACGCGATACAACGGGTGCACTAATGCTTCCCATTTCGCATGAATCACAAGCGCCACCACCGGATTGCATTGCTGCACCGCCGTGCCTGTAACTCTTATCTGCATGGATCAAATAGCCCCAAGGTTTAAAGGTCAACCCGACGCGATGTCCATTGCACCCAGACAACAAAAAGATCGTACAAAAACCAGCAATCATCAATGATCTAATACTCATGGCAGCCTCCTCAAATTTGAATTAATTCTGAATAATTCAGAATATCTCCCACACCTTTGATTCCTAAAGTTGTTTAAAAACAACAATCTTAGAATCACACCTAGAAGGAACTACTATTCCTTAAATCTCACTAAAAGGAATATGCAGCCCAACTTGGCAGGTGCAAGCAATCTTTCGATTGCAAACTCGAAGAGTAGCAAAAAAAGTTTGAACAATTAGGGTTGTACAGATTCTAAGGGAAGAAAGCCTTTTCTTATCAAGCTAAAAGGCCTAAACCAGTTCAGAATCTAAAACCCGAAATTCAAACCGCCAATGCTCTTATTATTGCTGGGGCATGCAAACAGGAGCAGGAGCGCAAACTGGTGCACATTGGGGCATCGGAGCGCAAGCTGGTGCATATTGTGGCATTGGAGGAGGCGTGTTATTTGAATGCCTACGACCAAAAAGCCCTGTGCCTTCATGGCCCCAGCAGCCAGCATTAAGCATGATCAAACCAAGAAAAGCCGACCTAACAATGAACGCTTTCATGTTTACTCTCACAAAAAGCAACTAAAAACATATATCCAGCAGACCTTTGGGAAGGTTGCCGTCGCCAATACAAATTGGCTGATAACTTTTATCCACTGTAAAAAAAAGAGCATATGCAGCGCGAGAAGAAAAGTAGTTAATCGCAAGACAATTATTATTTTTAGATACACATTTAACATATAAAACAATAGTTCACGAAAAGACAATAGTTCTGATTGTGTCAGTAACAACATGCCCAAACCCCCAAAGCAGAAGCTAACTCCATAAAATTGGTCAAAAACAAGGCTTTACAGCTTTAAAAACGGCATTTAAAAGGCTTTGACTCTTAAAGCACCGAGCCAAGAAAGAAAACAGCCGATTGTAATTTGAAATTTATTTAGTCGATTTGAGAGAATACAAAAGCCTTTTACCAAGAAACTAAACGCTAAGCATTTTTACTTTTATTAAAACCCTAGCATCCACGTAATACAAATAATGAACCAAGGGGGCTTATACCCTCCCCCTTGGCAGATAATACCTGCAAATCGATTAGATAAAGCGGAATTAGGGTTCTAAGAATCGGCGATGGTTGTAGATGATTTAGCGGGAGTGACAACAAAGCCAGCCTCCCTGAGAATATCTTCGATTTCATCGCGAAGAAGTTCTTCCCTGCTCATGAGCTCATCGACAATTTTTTCCATGTAGACACGATTATCAGAAAGCAATTGGAAAGCATTATCATCAGCCTGCCTGAGGAAATTTTGAACTTCCGAATCGATGAGAGCCGCAGTTTGCTCGCTAAAATCGCGGGCTTCCTGCATTTCTTTGCCTAAAAAGACATGCTCTTCGCCCACTTTAAAAGTCATGGGTCCAAGCTTTTCGCTCATACCCCAATGGGTAACCATCATTCGAGCCAATCTTGTCGCTCGTTTTAAATCAGATTCTGCACCAGCATAAGGTTGATTATAAACAAGCTTATCTGCAGCACGACCACCCATGATCATGACCAACTGATTTTTAAAATGATCCAAGCCATGATGGAAACGATCTTCATCAGGTGCGTTAAGATTAACGCCAAGGCTTTGGCCCCTAGGAATGATGGAAACTTTTTGTGGGCGATCAGCGCCAGGCATCAACCAGGTGACTAGGGCGTGGCCTACTTCATGATAAGCGGTTCTGCGTTTGTCTTCCGGGGTAAGAACTTCTTCGCGTTTAGGGCCGATAAGAACTCTATCTGCAGCGACTTCGAAATCAGCTCGGTCGATTTTGTCTTTTTCAAGTCGGGTCGCAACCAAGGCAGCTTCGTTGGCTAAATTCCGAAGGTCTGCACCAGTCATTCCAATCATTTTTCTGGCTACCATCTCCAGATTTATATTATCTGCAAGAGGCTTGTTACGGGTATGAACCTTGAGTATTGCAAGCCTGCCCTGCCAAGTTGGCCTATCGATGGTGATATGCCTATCGAAGCGGCCTGGCCTGAGAAGCGCAGAATCGAGCACATCAGGGCGGTTTGTTGCTGCAAGCACAATGACGGTTTCTGTAGGTTGGAAGCCATCCATTTCGCTAAGAATTTGGTTAAGGGTTTGCTCGCGTTCATCAGAGCCACCACCCACACCTGCGCCACGCATTCTGCCTACTGCATCAATTTCATCGATAAAAAGAATACAGGGGGAGTTATCTTTTGCGGTTTTAAACATATCGCGAACCCGGCTTGCGCCGACGCCCACAAACATTTGGATAAATTCTGAACCACTAATGGAGTAGTAAGGAACACCAGCTTCGCCAGCAACAGCACGGGCAAGGAGGGTTTTTCCAGTTCCTGGGGGGCCAACAAGTAAAACGCCTTTGGGTATAGTGGCGCCAAGTCTGGTGAATTTATCTGGGGATTTTAAGAACTCAACGATTTCCTGCAATTCGCCCTTGGCATGCTGCAAGCCCGCAACATCCTCAAAAGTGATCTTCATTTTGGTCTTTTCATACTTTTTAGCAGGGCTTTTGATGTAATTGCTGAGGAATCCGCCACCCATTGGGTCGCGAAACTTTGGCAATATGAATAAAAAGAAAACAATCAAAATGACTGCGGGCAGAATCATCATGATAAACCAACTCAGCCCCGCAAAATTATCTTCCTGCTGGTCGACGAGTAATCCATTACGGATGAGCTTATCCATTTGGGTGACAAGGCCTGGATCATCTAATTTAGCGCGGTTTACTGTGAATTTCCCGCGAGTTCCAGCTTTTTCTTTAAGTCTCTCGTCTTTGATACTTTCGTGATCATTAACATCAACCGAAATCCGATCGACCCCAATGAAAGTTATCTTTCTGATTTTTTTTGAATCTTCATCATCAAGCATAAGCTTAACGAAATCGGAATATAAGACCGTGTTGTTGTTACCAACAGAGGAACTGAAGAGAAGAACAAGTAATAAAAAGAGAATAACTAGCCAACCTAGATTCCCACTAATATTAGAAAAAGATCGCTTTTTAGGGGGTTTTCCAGAACCTTGTGGCTGAGACCCATCTTGGGTGGGGTTGGTCATTAACTACTCCAAAAGAACAAACAAAGAATGCCTTCAATTATGTTAGCTTCTTCCAAGGAAGCGAAACTATTTTAGGAATTATTTTGTTTCAGGAAACTTACATAATGCAGCTACGGGGAAAAACATTATTCGGGACTACCAGTCCCCTCTTGGTCTTTTTGTGGTGCAGACTGGTTTGCTTGATTTTGGGTTTCCGCACCCTTCTTGGTCTCGCCAGCATCATTGGGAGTTGATTTCTCCCAAAAAACTGCAAGTTCTGCAAATGTTCCCAAGGGTGAGTCTCCGGATAACGCAGACTGCGATAAATTAGGCTTCTCGATAGGCTTTTGGCTCGAGAATGTACGAATTTGAGGTGGCCTGTTTGGGTCCAACCTAGGAGGCCGTGCGCCCCTGGGTTTATCATCTCTTGGCCTAAATGAACTGCTACTACGGCTGCTACCTGCACTTCCACCTCCACTACTGCTACCGCCACTATTAGACCTTGCAGCGGGGAATCTGCCCGCAGGCCTTTCGGGTGAACGAGGGCGCAAAGGCGCACCTTGAGAGTCGCCTCCCTGATTACCTTCCGCATTTTGGGAAGCAGCATCTGGCCTACGATCAGGCCTTCTGGGGTAATCACGGGCAGGAGCTCGGGAAGATCGACCAGAACCTTGATGATCCGGTTCACGATTTGGATTGATCATGGTTAAAGATAATCGGGATTTTTCTTTATCCAAGGCAATGACCCAAACGGTAACAATATCACCTACACTGACAGATTCGTATGGGCTGCGCACATAACGTGCTGAAATCTGGCTGATATGAACCAAACCACTCTCTTTGATACCCACATCGACAAAACAGCCGAATTCGACAACATTTTGTACCACGCCTGGAAGCTCCTGGCCAAGTTGTAATTCTTCAAAATCCAACTGCCTAACGCGATAAACTGGCCCAAACCGTTTGATCTGTTCCTGCGAAAGTGGGTTGATCAATTCATCAAGGAAATCTTTTAGGGATGTAACAGAATCGATGCCTGTTGTTGCGATGATATCCTTGAGATTTGCATCAATCGCTTTTTGTAAGAGTTCCTGTTTCTTCTCTGGGGTTTTCCATTCATCCTTGGCGATGCCAAAGGCATCCAGAATTTTCTTTGCCATCTCGTAATCTTCGGGGTGAAAATTAGTGGCATCGAAAGGCTCATCACCATTATGAACTTGTAAAAATCCTGCACAAAGCTCGAACTTTTCAGGAGTCAAACCCGGAACTTCAAGAAGTTGGGCGCGATTTTTATAGGGCCCGTTCTTTTTACGATGCTCAACGATTTCTTGAGCAAGCAACTGATTTAATCCTGATAAATGGCGCAAATAACTTGCCTCACATTTATTAAGATCTGCACCGCCAAGATTCACACACGATTCAAGCACATTATCAAGAGCTGGGCGAAGATACCTGTGCTGAACTTCAAATTCAACAAGACCCGACACAATATGAACAGGGTCAATCTTAATTAATTCGTTTAGCGGATTTTGCAATCTTCTACCAATCGAAACAGCCGCTCTTACGCCGACATCAGAATCTGCAAGTTCTTCTTTACCTAAAATGGAAGATGCGTATTCCGAAGAACCAGCTTCGATCACCGTTGCGAATTTCACTTCCGCTGGTGCTTCAGGAAGGGTTTTGATTGTAGCTTTGGTATCATTGACCAACTTCTGGTACTCGGCTTGCCTTCGTTCTTTTTCAAGCTTCTTTTGAGCCTCAATCTCTTCCTTCTTTTTTGCAGCCTGAGCTTCCAATTCAGCCCTTTTAATCACAGCAAGAGCTGCCAACTCTGCCTTCTTAGCCGCTGCTAGAGCTTCCGCTGTTGGCTCTGCTCCATCGGCTGCCGTGGCAGGTGGGACTTCAGCAGGTGAAACTTCAACAGCAGGTGTTTCAACAGATACCACAGGCTCTGGAACTACAGGGGCACTAATCTGGGCAGGTACTTCAACAGCAGGTACTTCAACAGCAGGTACTTCAACAGCAGGCGCTTCAGCAGATTCTGCAACCGTTTCATCCGTACCGCCTTTTTCACTCGCTTCTTCGGTGGGCAGAATTTCTTTATTATCTTCTTCAAGATGCTTTGGATTTTTAAGCCTGACGATCAATTCATAAAGCAGGGCTTCGGTCGCTTTTGAAGCGTTGCCATTATCGAGCGCAATGGTGCTGATCTGATGTTTGCGAATCAATTCTTCGAGAACTAAAAGGCTAAGCTCTTTCTTTCCCTGGGGTTGATGGGGGAAGATTATTGCATGATCGATTAGCTTGCCTTCTTCGTTAATAACTGCAATTTTGCAGCCATTGCGAAAGCCTGGGTCGATTGCAAGAATTTTAATTGCACCTGCAGGATTAGCAACGAGGCGGTTGTGGTAAAATCGCGCTAGCAGGCTGGCAGCGTGTTCGGATGCCCTTTCACCCAAGTCACGTACGCATTCTCTTTCCAGCACGGGCTTGAGAATTTGATCGACAGCCACGCTCATCGCTTTTTTGATCAGTTCAACATATTTATGGGTATATGCAGGGGCAGGAGCTGCTTTTACTTCAGGGGCAGGTGCCACTTCTGGGGTCACCACGACTTCTGGGGCTTGATCAGCTTCTGAAGAACTATCTTCATTTACAGGTTGTTCGACAAACGAAGACTGGGAAACAGGTTTTTCAACAAGGGCTTCGAGTGCATTTTTCTTGGCTTGTTCGAGATTCCAATCGAATAGCACATTAAGGAACCCGTTTTTCTCACCTTTGCCAATTTGCAGGTATTTTCGTGCTTGAACATTTCGCAGTGACTCGACATAGGAAAAGAATTCTTTTAATTCTAGGCCATGCTTATCGCGAACTTTGTTGGTTTTAGAAACTCGCAGGCTGCCAAAATCCCACAAATCATTGCGTACAGAGGCACGAACTGCGGGGATTTCACTTAATTTTTCAGCCAGAATTTGGACCACGCCCTCAGTGATTTTTTCGATGGTTTCCAGACCTTTTTCTGGATTGATCATGGTTGGAAGTATTTCGTCGAGGTTGGCAATCGAAGGATCTTCAGTCCAAAGAGCCTCTGCAAAAGGCTCGAGGCCTTTTTCCCGGGCACCAGCTGCTAAGATGGATTTCCTTGGCTTTAATGGAAGATACACATCTTCTAGGCGTTTAGGAGATTCAATAGCAAGGATTTGCAGGCGCAGCTCTTCGGTTAATTTGCCCTGCGTTTCCAAAGCTTTGAGAATCATCTCTCTGCGATCATGAAAAGTTTTTATTTTAAACAGCCGGTCGCGAATCGCACGGATAACAGATTCATTCATGCCAGCAGTTTTGGCACGCCTGTATCTTGCGATAAACGAAGGGGATTTCCCTTCAAAGAGGAGGTTAATTGCGCTCTCAACATTATTTTTTCTAAGTTGAAAGTTTTGAGCAATTCTGGAAATTTCGTTAGCTCCGATTGCGCCCAGAGCTATTTGTACCGTCTGCATAGTTTCATTTCATTAAGTAGTTATGGGCAGATAGTGAAAATCCTGCCCTGCAATAGAGAATGTATCTGTAAATGAAGGATTTTTCCACAAGATTTAAGCATTCGGCAGAATATTTATTCCAAGCTTGACAAGTTGCAAATCACAGGCAATATACATTTGTACATTTATCTTCGTTTTACCGCAGAGAAGCAACCATGCCTCCGGGCTTGCATCATTTGGAATTTTCACCCATCGTTCATCTTGATGTTGATGCGTTCTTCGCTTCCATTGAGCAGCGCGATGACCCTAAATTAAAGGGTATTCCTGTTGCTGTGGGCACTGGCGTGGTTGCTAGTTGCAGTTACGAAGCAAAGCGCGATGGCATTAAAACGGGCATGCGACTTTCCGAAGCTAGGCAACTTTGTAAATCTTTACGGGTTGTTCCCGGGGATCATAGGCGTTACGAAATAGCAGGCAGACAAATTCTGGGAATTTGCAAAGAACATTCCAGCGCAGTTGAAATGGCCTCCTTAGATGATCTTTACATGCAGCTTGCACAAACAGGCCCCGCAGAACGCCAACAAATTGCAACCGCATTACGCGAACAGATCTTCCAAGAAGTCGGCCTGAAAGTTTCCATGGGCATGGGAAACAACAAAATGATTGCCAATGTTGCAACCCACCATGCCAAAGAACTTCGCATCTCATCGCAACGAAAAACATCGTCCCGATGGATCCCTGGAACCTCTATTCTTGCTGAAACAAAGCACTTTTCGCCCGTGGTCGCAGTGTTGCCAGGCAATGAAAAAAATTACATCAGCCCCTGGCCCGTCGAAATTCTTCCCACCGTTGGATCTGTAGGCAAAGAAAAATTCATGCGCCTGAATGTTACTCGAGTTGCAGAAGTTGCTGCGCTTCCCCTTGAAGTTCTTTGTGCCATGTTTCAAAAGCGCGGCCCCATTCTTCGCAATTATTCTTTGGGAAACGACTCAAGGCCGCTACTGACTTCACGAAACCCAGATTCTATTTCCAGATGCACCAGCTTTAATCCGCCCACCGCAGATCAGGCTTTTCTTGACGCCATGCTTGCACATCTTCTTGAACGGGCCATCTCTTGGATGCGTTTCAACAAACTCGCTACGCGTTGCCTGAAAATTCATCTCCGCTATGGCGATCTTAAAGATGCCCACAACCACCTAAATTTCAAAACAGCTTGCGACTCTGATACGCTTTTGCATCAGGTTGCAAAAGAAAAACTAATCTCATTATTTACACGCAGACTTCCCCTACGGCTTTTAGGCGTGGAACTCGCGCAGCTCGAACCTGCATCTGCATCCAATCTACTTTTCATCGATCCAGAGAAAGAACGCGCAGATAGGCTTGCTAAATGCAAAGAAGACATTCGATCAAGATTCGGTTTCATGGCAGTAACCCTTGGCAGTTCTCTAGTCTTAGCTAAAGACTTAAGCCATGACAGAGATAATTTCAAATTAAGAACTCCGTGCCTGACAAGGTGACCAAATCAGTTTGATTCATTACAATCAGCAAGAGGAGAAAACATCTTGCTGAAAGAATGGGCTGGAAATTCTGGAATAATCGTAGTGAACAAACCCAAAGGCATGTCTTCACGCACAGCGGTGGATCATGTACAGACATGGTTTGCTGAAAAAATACCCACTGGGCACGCAGGCACCTTGGATCCGCTGGCAACCGGAGTTCTGGTTATTTGTTTAGGCTGGACCACGCGCTTAGTTGAATACATTCAATCGATGAAAAAGGTTTATAAAACGGTGATCATGCTGGGCGCCAACAGTGCAACCGATGATTCCGAAGGGCCGATCGATGAAATCATGGTGGAAAGTGCCCCCACCTTGATAGAAATACAAATGGCCTTAAAGCATTTTGAAGGCGAAATACTGCAAACGCCTCCTTCAGTTTCTGCGGCAAGAGTCAACGGAAAAAGATCTTACAAACTTGCAAGAAAAGGGAAGCCTGAACTACCTCCTCCCAAAATCGTGGAAGTTTCTTCAATCCACATCATTAAATATGAATACCCTTTACTTGAATTAGAAATCACCTGTGGAAAAGGAACCTATATTCGCTCAATTGCGCGTGATTTGGGGGCGCTTATAAAAACTGGGGGATATGTTTTAGAACTCGAACGAACCTCTATTGGCACCTTTTCCATTGCAGATTCCCTTTCCATTGATCAGCCACCAACTACTTCAGAAAAAACTATTCTCCCACAGGAACTTGCTGTTCATAGTATGCAGAAACTTTCGCTCGAAGGTTTAGTTTTAAGGTATGTACTCAATGGCACTAAAACACCGTTCACTTTCCCGAATTCACATATCTCGACAAACAATATTTATGCAATCATGGATCCCCAAAACAAGTTCCGGGCAATCGCAGAATACAGACCCAATGACGAAGTTCTAAAACCTCTGAAGGTTTTCCCCTTTCTTGATCCAAACAATTAATCCGTTTAGCCCGATATTATGTATCGCCACAAAGCATAGGTAAGATTAAGATGACGAGACCTTAATTCTTGGAGACTAATCATGACAAATAAAATCCGATTAAAAACTTATGCACTCGCATCACTAAGCATGATTGCTGCTGTGATGTTTTTCAACATTCAACTCAGCGCCCAAACCAACCCAGAAGACAAGAACATGAAAGAACAGCCATTGCCTTTCGACCCTGAACAATCAATGAAATATTTGAAAGAAATATGCGATATCGGCACAAGAATCAGCGGTTCCGAAGGGATCGTAAAACAAAGAGTCTTGATAAAAAAGCATTTCGAAGCCCTGGGAGCTAAGGTTTTGGAACAGGAATTCAAAGCTATCCAGAAAAGTACGGGAAGGCCCACCCCCATGGTAAACATGGTCATCACTTGGCATCCCACAGTTCGGGAACGAGTAATCCTCTGCTCACATTTTGACACCAGACCATTTGCCGATCAGGAAACCGACCCTAAGAAACGCAAAGGAACATTCATCAGCGCAAATGATGGGGCATCGGGAGTTGCCCTTTTAATGGAAATGGGTAGGCACATGAAAAAGTTGAACTGCAATATAGGAGTGGACTTCGTGTTTTTTGATGGCGAAGAATTTGTATTCGATCCAGATGATGAATACTTTTTCGGTTCGAAACATTTTGCCCGAGAAGCCCGCAAAAACACCCAGACTATTAAATATCGTTCCGCTGTTCTACTTGATATGGTTGCAGGAAAAGATGCTAAATTCCCAATCGAACAAAACTCTTGGTGGAAAGCAGGCGCAGTTGTTCGCGAAGTCTGGGCCGCCGCCAACGAACTTAAAATAGAATCATTCAAACTCAACGAATTCAGCCGGGTTGCAGTTGATGATGATCACACAGCTTTAAACAATGGTGGTATTCCAGCAATCGACATCATTGATTTTGATTACAAACACTGGCACAAGCTTTCAGATACTCCGGAACAATGTTCGGGAGAAACCATGGCAGGGGTTGCAAAAGTTTTAGGTAGCTGGATACAGCGCCAGCGTTAAATTTAATCTTTTTTATTCCAGCCATCTACACAAGGTGCATCATGGAAAACAGTCAGATTCTTGCAGGCGCTGCCATTTGCACCGTTCTTATATGGCTCGGATTTGTCAGTTTCAAATCTCATTTCAATACTGTTTTATTTTTAACAACCCCAGACCCCACACAAAACTTCATACCTTATCAAATCCGCTTATGCAGGCTAATTGGCGGATTCTTCATGATTCTTTTAGCACTCATGCTGGTCTTTGCAATGATCTACCTTGAAGAACCCGCACAGTATTTAGCCGACCTCCGGGATCACTCGGAAGAATCTAAAACAAAACTTGTCTACACTGCAGAACAACTCAACTTTGCAACCCGTTATGCTTTATTCTGGATAAGCTTTTTAATCGTGCTTTTCCTTTTAATATCAACCAGCAGCATCGATGCGATATTTTCTTGGAGATACCAGAAACAATTACGCGAATCGGTTGCAGCACTCAAAACTTTCGGATTAAATAGCAAAAACTCCGCCGATATTGACAACGAGGAAAATCATCCGCCTTTTATGGATCAGCAATTCCACAACGAAAACTAATTGGTAAACAAGCAAACATGGTCGCAACAATTCTTTCTTTTTTCATGCGTTTACTTTTAAGAATGCGCTACAGCTTTACAATTAATGGAATTGCACATTTAAGCGAGAAAAAAAAAGGGACATTGATTCTGCCCAATCACCCAGCCTATACCGAACCAATCATTTTGTTTTCCTTGTTATCACAATATCTAGCGCCCAGACCTCTGGTATATGAAACCTATTATCGAAACCGTTTCATCAAACCTTTCATGCTTTTGTTCAATGCATTGGAAGTACCAGACATGGAAAAAATCAGCCTGTCTGCAAAGCAAAAAGCTCAAGAAGCAATTCAAAATCTTGTAGTGGGACTGCAGAAAGGTGAAAACTTTATCATCTGGCCATCAGGCAAACTACAAAGAAAAGGATTGGAATCACTGGGCGGAAATTCAGGCGTCAGCGATATCTTGAAAATTTCTCCCGATGCGAATGTTTTATTAATTCGAACAACAGGTTTATGGGGCAGCAGATTTAGCCATGCGTTTTCAGGCAATCGACCAAACCTGATTTCGGAATTACTTTACTGCACGCTGCTTCTTATTTTAAACCTTTTATTTTTCATGCCCAAAAGAAAAATCACCATTACGATCGAACCACTTAATGCCACGAAATTAGCACCCTTTGAAAAGTCTAAAGTAAACCTTCATCTTGAAAATTGGTACAACCTTGATGCCAACACGACACCTGTTTATCGCCCCTACCACTTCTTATTATTTAGCCAAACAAAAATCTTTCCGCCACTTGAACTCAATGAAAACATTACTGTACATAATATTTACCCCGATCTATTAAAAAGAGAAGTAATCCAAATCATCAAGGAAAAATTTCCCGAAGTTATCGTAGACGAAAACACCGATCCAAATTCTGAATTAGATTCTCTCGGCCTTGATAGTATTCAAAGATTAGAACTGCTGATTCATCTAGAGCAACATTTCAAGTTTAATGGAAGCACGGTACCTAACACCCTAGATGACTTATACCTTTTATGTTCAGGAAAATCAAAAACATCCACACCGATCAAAGTCCCCAAGGAATGGAACGAAAGCTTCAGAATAAAGCCGGAAAGTGAGATCTTGGGAAACACGGTCCTTGATTCATTTATTTTGCGTGTGATGAAATCACCAAACCAAATTGCTCTCATTGATGATACATCAGGCATGCTAACTTACCGAAAATTATTTTTAGCATCTCTGGTGATTGCAAAAATCATTGAAAAGGATCCTGCGAAGCATGTGGGAATTTTACTACCCGCAAGTGCGGGGGGATTTATATCATATTTTGCCTGCTTAATTGCAAATAAAACACCTGTTTTACTAAATTGGACTACTGGGCCTGCCAATCTGCAACATGCAATAAACTTCCTTGGGATAAAAATAATATTAACTTCACAACGCTTCATCGACCGGGTTGGAATTTCGATTGAAGATGCTCAATTTGTTTATTTAGAACAAGCCAAAGGTAAAACTAGTTATCCAACGCTTTTAAATTGCATGATCCAATCTTATTTCCCGAATGGTCTTCTTAAAAAATGCAAACACACAACTAAAACAGATTCAATTGCTGCAATTCTATTCACAAGCGGTTCAGAAAAACGCCCGAAGGCCGTACCTTTAACTCATAACAACCTGATTTCAAACCATAAAAGTGGTACACCTTTTCTTGAACTTACTTCTCAAGACACCGTTCTATCTTTTCTACCACCCTTTCACAGTTTCGGCCTTTCCGTAACAGGCATACTGCCGATATTGCTGGGAATGAGAATTGTTTACCACCCAGACCCAACCGATGCTTCCACCTTAGCTGCCAAACTAAAAGCCTACGGAGTAACACTGCTCATTGGAACACCCACCTTCTTAGCACACATTCTCGATAAAGCATCAAACGAAACATTAGATAAATTAAGGCTAATCATATCAGGGGCGGAAAAATGCCCTGCAGCAGTTTTTGAACTAGCACAAAAAGTTGCACCGAATGCCAAATTGCTTGAAGGATATGGCATCACCGAATGCTCGCCAGTGGTTGCAGTCAACCCACCAAATTTCCAAAAAAGAGATTCCGTTGGTAAGCCGCTACCTGGAGTCGAGGTTTTAATTCTTGAATTGGAAACCGATAGGGTTTTGAAAAAAAATGAAACAGGAATGCTTCATGTTTCAGGCCCTACTATTTTTAACGGGTACCTTGGCGAAGAAGGAACCCCTCCCTTTAAGTTTATCAACAATCAAAACTGGTACATCACAGGCGACCTTGTAATGGAAGATGATGACGGTTATTTATTTTTCAAGGGAAGATTAAAACGCTTTATTAAAGTAGGTGGCGAAATGATTTCATTACCAGCACTGGAAGAAGTGTTTTCAGCACTATTTCCCCCTGACGAAAACGGCCCCATAGTTGCAATTGAAGGCATTGAAAAAGATAATCGTAAATATGTTTATTTATTTAATCGTAATCAAATGGATGTATCAGAAGCCAACCGCCTGCTACAAGATGCAGGATTCCGAGGTATCATGCGAATTGACAAAGTAGTAAAAACAAATGAAATCCCTGTATTAGGAACAGGAAAAACAAATTACCGAAACCTTAGAGAACAAATTGAAAAAGAAATCAAAGGGAGCTAAAACCTAACTTCTCGCAGCTTCAAGTGCATCGGCTAAAGTCATCTTACCATCATATAGTGCCTTACCAACGATACAGGCCTTAACCCCAGCAACTTTCAGATTTTTAATATCAGAAGAAGTTGAAACGCCCCCGGATGCAATTACAAGGGAATTAGCTTTCGATGCGAGGCGGGCGGTAGTTTCAACATTCGGGCCAGAAAGCATGCCATCTTTTGAAATATCAGTGTAAATAATGGCAGCGAGTGGCCAATCATTTACTTTATCCAAAAATTGTTCAACGGTAATTTGAGAAACCTCTAACCAACCAGCCACAGCTATTTTCCCATCCTTGGCATCAATACCAAGTGCAATTTTACCAGGAAAAGCTATAGCCATATTGTAAAGCCATTGAGGATCTTGAATTGCTTTAGTACCAATGATGACGCGATCGATTCCCCACCTTAAAGCTTCCGAAACCGTTTTTTCATCACGAATACCACCACCTAATTCACAAGGGACTTTCACTTTATCAAGGATACCTTTGATTGCCGTGGAATTTTCGATGCGCCCAGTTTTGGCACCATCCAAATCCACCAGATGAAGGTATTGAGCACCCTGATTAGCCCAATCCAAAGCCATCTTCCAAGGAAAATCAGAGTAAATAGTTTCCTGAGCGTAATCGCCCTGCTTCAAGCGAACACATTTACCATCACGAAGATCAATTGCGGGTATCACCAGCATAAAAGCCTCATTTAAAAAGAGTATATTCTAAGAGAGTTCGGCAAAATGCTTCAGCATTTGCAATCCAACGCCCTGGCTTTTTTCAGGATGAAACTGCGTTGCAATCCGGCGGTCATCACCTACTGCAGCCGCAAAAGGTAGGGGATAATTTGCATAAGCAGCAATGACATCCGCATTTTCAGGGACTGCGAAATAAGAGTGCACAAAATAAACACCCGCG
Source organism: uncultured Planctomycetaceae bacterium (assembly GCA_937888715.1). GTDB lineage: Bacteria > Planctomycetota > Planctomycetia > Gemmatales > Gemmataceae > UBA969. The sequence continues at coordinate 17,032 of CALARU010000259.1, forward strand.
CCTTTGGAATAACTTTTAAACACCTTTAAATCTTTTTTAAGATCAAGGTGATTCCAACCCATATGCGGAATCTTAAGGCCAACAACAGGTGAAAACTTTACTACATCGCCTTTATAAAAACCTAAGCCACGATGCTTCCCATCTTCATAACAATTTTCAAAAAGCATTTGGAGCCCAAGACAAATACCAAAAAAAGGTTTATCTGAATTAAGATGATCAAGAATGGGTTTTTCTAGCCCTATATCTCTGATTCTACCCACAGCATCACGAATTGCGCCCACACCCGGGAGTACAAGTTTATCTGCATTTTTAATGAGAGCAGGATCTTCAGAAATAACTGCAGCAAACCCAACTTTTTCAAAAGCCTTCTGCACGCTTCGAAGATTACCCATGCCATAATCGACAATAACTATTTTGTTATTTTCCATTTTCTAACCGCACACTTTCATCATGATTACCCTTATCAAAACCAGTTTTTCTCCGAACCCAAGCCCCTAGATCATCTAAATAAGAATAAGTGACAGGGGTTATCAACAAGGTTAGAAGAAGCGATAACGCCTGACCACCCATAATCACTTTTGCAAGGCCAGCTCTTGAAGCCGCGCCATGGCCGACGCCAAATGCCATCGGTACCATTGCAGCAATCAGCATAAGAGTGGTCATAAGGATGGGCCGTAGCCTGGTACGATTTGCTTCAAGAATTGCATCCAGACGATTCATACCAGTTTTCCGAAGCTGATTGGTATAATCGACTTGCAAAATCCCATTCTTTTTAACGATCCCAAAAAGCATGAACAAACCAAACATTGCATAAATATCAAGATTAGTTTGCATCAATATGAGCGCCACAATTGCAAAAGGAACTGTAAGAGGGAGAGCAATCATAATGCTAATTGGGTGCACAAAACTTTCAAATTGAGCAGCAAGAATCATATACATGAAAAGAAAACTCAGATTGAAAGCAATAATGAAACTAGAAACCTGCTCTGCAAGCATCTTAGCCTGCCCCAAGAATTCGAATTGATAAGTGGGTGGAAGATCGAGGGTTTTCAATTTAGCCTTGATAAGATCAACCGCCTGGCCAGTAGCAATTCCTTCGAGGTTTGCAGAAATAACAACTTGTCTCTGCCTGTAAAAGCGCTCAATGCTAGCAGGGCCAAAAGCGTTCTTAATGGTTGCAACATTTCCTAATTCAACCGCACCAATCCCGGGTTTGATTGAAGGTAGGGTTAGGCGGGAAATAGTTTCTTTATCATTGCGGTACTGCTTATCGGCACGCAGCCAAATATCATACTGTTCATCCTCTTCCTTAAATTTCCCAATGGGTTCACCACCCACTAACACAGTGAGAGTTGAATTAAGGGAATCAAGGGAAACGCCCAATTCAGAAAGGCGTTCTCGGTCAGGAATTATAACCAACTCAGGTTTTCGAAAAGAAAGACTGGAATCAACATCTACAAAGTAAGGCTGGGTTTTCATCCAGGAAATCATCTCGTTGGAGATGGATTTTAGTTTTTCAATATCGGGCCCGCGAACATTTAGATCAATCATCACCTGCTTGAAGCCAGTCTCTTGAAAAGCAGAAACATCTTGAACTGCAGCACGCAAATCAGGGTAATCAGCAACAATATCTCGCGCAAGTTTCATGACATCAAATTGCGAGAATCGCCTTTTGGAAAGATCTTCTATCCTCACATAAATATTCGCAGTGGAGATATCGCCCTGCCCTTTACCCAGCCTGCTAGTAGTATCGCCTATCACGGTAAAAGTATGAGTAACCCCAGGCAAAGATCGAAATCTTTGCTCAAGTTGGCCTACTTCCAAGTCTGACCTTTCAAGGGAATACCCCTCTGGTAGAAGTATGGCGACTTGAAATTCTCCCTGATCATCACGGGGTACAAATTCAAGGCCTACAACCGTAAAAAGCCAAGGAGTAATGCATATCAACCCGACAGCAATAAAAACTATGAATCTTCGATGCGCCATCGAAAACCGAAGAATGACCATGTAAGAAGATTCAATCAAGCGCCAAACAATTCCAGATTTGGTGCCATGAATAATATCTTCAAGCCGAAGAAATCTAGAACAAAGCATGGGAGTCATAGTTAAACTGACAAACAAGCTCATAAGGATAGCAAAAGCAATAACGAGGCCAAAACTATTGAAGAAGCGCCCCACCTGCCCCCCCATGAATACAATCGGAAGAAAAATAACCAAGAGAGATAAAGTGGTTGCAGTAACAGCCATAGCAATTTCGGAAGTTGCCTGACCCGCAGCTTCAAAAGCAGATTTTTTCTTTTCTTCCATGTATCTAAAAATGTTTTCATGAACTACAACTGCATCGTCAATCACTATGCCCACCGCAAGAATCAACCCCAGAATCGTCATGTTATTGAGGGTTAACCCAAGCAAATCCATTAGTGCAAAAGTGCCTGCAATAGATGCGGGAATAGATAAAGACGCAATCAAAGTAGTGCGCCAATCACGAATAAAAACAAGAATTGTTAAACTCACTAATAAAACAGCCATAGCTCCATGGCGCTTGATTTCTTCAATAGCGCCCCGAATAAATCGCGACTGATCTCTAATGGTTTCGATGCGAATATCAGCGGGAAGAGCCGCCATAAGCTCATCAAGCCTTGCACGAACTCTATCAACGATTTGAACTGTATTGGCACCTGTTTGCTTTTGCACAAACAAAGTAACTGCGTTACCCCCCGAAGAAGGATCATCAATTTTATTCTCACCAAGGCTCCAAAGCCTGCTTAAATTGTGAGGTTCTTCGAAAGAATCTTCTACTTGAGCAACATCTTCAATTCTTACTGCTTGACCATTGCGGGTGGTAATAATCAACCTGCGAATATCTTGAACAGAAAGCACACGGCCTATCGTGCGCAACGAAAGCTCAAGCTTTCCCTGATCCACCTTGCCGCCAGGAAGTTCTTGATTTTCCTTAAGCAAAGTATTTCGAACCTCAGCAATCGAGATACCTTGATATTTCAAAAGCCTATTAGGATCAACCGTAATTTGAATTGCCCGCTGCCTGCCACCTACAATCGTGACAGACCCCACCCCGGTAAGTGTCTCAAGATTTTCTTTAATTTTTTTCTTAGCGATATGCGTGATTTCTCGCAAATCCCGATTCCCCGATATCGCTAATGAAAGTACAGGAGCAGCACTTATATCGAACCGATCAATGATAGGAGTATCTGTATTTAAAGGTAACTGATTTAAAATACCCCGAACTTTTGCCTCGATTTCTTCTGCAGCAATCTGGCCATTTTTTTCTACCCGAAATTGAACAACAACCGTTGATATTCCTTCTTTGGTCGTGGAACGCAACTCATCAATTCCTGCAACGGTATTAACTGTTTCTTCAATAAGCTTAGTGATATTGGTTTCCATTTCTTCAACGCTTGCGCCTCGAAGTGTGGTGGAAATAATCACCACAGGAATATCAACATCGGGAAAGAGATCAACGCCTAAGCGAAAGTAGGAAAAAATTCCAAGGACTATTGGTGCCGCCATTAGCATGGCAGTAAAAACAGGGCGCCTGATACATACATCCCAAAGTGCCATCAGGAATCGTTATTCCCTTCAATTGTCGAAAGTTTTAAAGACCGGATTTTGATAGTTGAGTTTTCCGCAAGACTGTTTTGGCCAGAAATAACGATAGAATCTCCAACTTTAATAAGACCCGAAACCTCAACCCAGTTTTCAATCTGATTACTCATGGAAACAGGTACACGTTGTCCAAGCTTAACTTGAATCTGCTTAACTTTATCACCTTCAACCCGAAAAACCTTGGTGACCCCAGCAAAACTAACCACAGATTCCTCAGGAACAGTAAGCACATCCATAGTCTTATCAACCTCAATGGAAACCTTTGCAAAGAATCCAGGCTTCAGCTCTCGATTAGAATTGACCACAGCTATTTCAAGTTGAAAAGTCCTACTTAACGGGTCAACAGTAGGATAAATGCGGACAACCGATCCGAGAAAAGTTTTACCAGGATAAGCCTCAACACTTATGCTGGCATTCTGCCCAAGCTTCAATTGCGACAATTCTTTTTCAGGCAAAGAGACCTGAAGCTTTAAAACACGATCCAAAGTAAGCCGATACAAAGGTTCCATTGGATTCAAATGAACCATTTCCCCCTCACTAACACCTTTACTGTAAACAATAAAAGGAGTTTTTCCACTGAGTGAGGCTATAAAATTAGCGTAATCTAAACCACCGGGGTTGTGCACTACAGGAACCGTGATTTTAGTGTCCTTCAATTTCTGTTCAGCAGTAGAAAGAAGTGCCTGCTTATATCTGACAGTAGCCAAGGCCGTGTTAACTTCAAGAATAGCATTATCCAGATTAACTTTCGAAACTTTGGATTCTGTTTCAGCTTGCTCCCGATCTTCAATTGAAGAAGCTGTTCCAATCCTTCGAAGTCTATCAAGTTTATTAACCGCATTTTTTTCCAAGATCGCAGCCTTGGCAACCATGGGTAGATTAGTGACCACAAATTTTTCATCAGGCAAGGCAGAGAGCCCGAGTTTTGCCATTTCCAATTCCAATGATTTTTTCGCCTCGTTAACAACAAGTTTCAAATCTGTTTCATCAATTAAAAGCAATGGTTCTCCAGGGTAAACTTCATCGCCAATATCATGAAAAACTTTACAAACGCGGCCTTCAACTTTGGGAATAACCGCAATGGTTTCCAGCCCTTTAAAAGAGCCAGTAGTTTTGAGATTTTTAGCAAGAGTTCGGGAAACAACACTCCCAATCGAGACAGGAACCGATGACACAGGCTTTGCAATGAAACCAGATTTAGCAGAATCAATATTAAAAAAAAGATCAGGCCGATAAACTGCCATTAATATAAATAACAGTGCCAACCAAGGAAAAAGTGAAAAGAATATTTTTATTGAAGTTCGAAGCATAACTAATCCCAGACTTATAAAACCAAATACCTAATTTTAATATATTTCATTTCAAACAAGAGTGTTAGCTACCAATATGATTCGAGCGCAAATTGTTCAACAATCGGAAAACAAAGCTGATGAACAACAAGGAAATGGCACTAAAAGCAAACAAAATGAGTAAAAGCTGAAATTCGAAGAAAATTGGCTGTAAATGGGGAGACAAGAATTTCCAGCAGTAGAAAGTAGCCACAGAAGAAATAGCAAGGGATGGACCAAAAGGAAAAGCCTGTTCACCTTTACTAAACAATTGAAGAATACCAAAGAAAAAAGCCGGGATCACAGCAAGAAAAAAAGCGACAATAACAAGCTGCCAACCCCAAAAAGCCCCAACCATCATCATAAGATCTGCATCCCCCAATCCCATACCCTCGATACCCCGACCCAGGCCATAGGTAAAGCGAATCGCCCGAAGTAAAAAAGTACCTGTAAAAATTCCAGCTAAAGAAGTTATGAAACCATGAAGATAAACATGGGAATCCAGCCAGTCGAAAACCGGAAACCACAAAGGCCAAGCCATAGTCCCTTGAGGCATTACGGGCTTAACAGGCCAATCCTTAGATGACAACAAAAACGTATTTGCAGAATGAATATCATCAGGGAAAGGCCATGCTTGAAAACTCGAAAAAACCAAACCAAATAAAGTCCCAGTTACAGTAATTCCAAGGGGAATTTCCATTTTTGCAAGGTCGGTCAAAGAAGCAGTTAAGAGAAATGAAAGCAAAGTTACATGAGAAACAAAAGTAAACCAAACATTTAAAGGGATCAGTCCTTGGTTGATTTGATGGGAATGGAACGCCACAATGTTATAACTGGGAACATTATAAATCACATCCAAAAGAAAAACCAAGACGAACATCAAACCCGAAAAAAGCTCGATCAACATATATCTTGCGGAGAAAGTCGATTTACATTTTCTGCAAATGCCCCCCAAAGCAAGATAACTAATAATGGGGATATTATCAAACCAGACAATAGGTTTAAAACAGCTAGCACAATGAGACCCGGGCCAAAAAACACTTCGCTCAGTATTAAGCCTGAAAACACAAACATTAATAAAACTGCCAACACAGGCGCCCGTAACAAAAACGAAGAAAACCCAGATTAATACGGGAAGAGACATTAAAACTCCAAAGTATTCATAGCTTTGATATCTACCGCGATTTTTTTCGCCAACTCCGCCGGAGTCTGACTATCCACATTGCAACAAATTTCGGAACTTTGTTTGTAAATCGTGGTACGAATTTCCAAAATAGCTTTCACCTCAGAAAGAATACTAACTTGCGGATCTTCTTCAGTTTGCTGGGTTAAAGGAGGCCTGTTCTTACCTGCAAGCCTATCTTCCCAAATACGATTCGCAAGAACATTTTCATCTGCTTGCAAAAACACAACAACTCCGTTCATCCCCATAATTTTACGGTTCTTTTTACCAAGAATGACGCCCCCGCCAGTAGCAACAACCTGCTTGGAATTAGCAGCAATTTTTTGCAATGCTGCATTTTCCATAACCCTGAATGCTGGCTCACCATCGATCGCAAAAATATCAGCAATATTTCTTCCCACACTCGCTTCAAGAGCTTGATCCGCATCAACGAATGTCCAACCTAACTCTTGGGCAAGAAGTTTTCCCACTGTGGATTTCCCACAACCCCGGGCACCAATCAAATAAATATTTTTCTTAAGCATTAGAAAGCAACTTCCTGTTTAAATCTTATTCCTTCGCAACTTTTCCAAGACAGTTTTCCTCATCACATCTAAAGGTGCATTAAATGATGTAAAAAGATTGAATTGTGCTGCAGCTTGACAAACAAACATTTCCACTCCATCGATAACGATGGCCCCTGCTTGCGCCGCATCTCTTAAAAATCGGGTCTCAATTGGATTGTACACTGTATCAAATGCAACATGATCTTTGGTAAAGCAATTTGAATCCCAAGGTGAATCATTCTCATTGGGGTGCATCCCCACGGAAGTGCAATTCACCAGTAAGCCGGATTTAAAATCGTGCCTTTGGCTCCATGGCATAACTGCAACACCAGCCTCACATGCTAATTTTTCAGCTCTTTCAGAAGACCGATTACAAACTTTTACACCGCAACCCGCTTTTTTTAGTGCGAATACTGCAGCACGCGATACGCCGCCTGCTCCAAGAATCAAGACTTCTCTATTTTCTAGTGTTTCACCCAACTTGTTCTTGATGGCTGCAATAATACCTGTTGCATCCGTGTTCTCGGCATGAAATCCATAACCAGTTTTAACCAAAGTGTTGGCCGCACCTATTTGCTTCACCAGATCAGAACTTGTTGTCGCAAAACGAAAAGCACTCTCCTTATGCGGAATCGTAACACTATAACCCATTACCGGAATCGATTGATAAGCTTCGATAGCACTGGAGAAATCGGATGCTGAAATATGAAAAGGCAAATAAAGCCCAGGAAAACCCAATGCCTTAAAACTGGCATTATGAATAGCTGGGCTTAAACTATGGCCAATAGGATCACCCATTACGCCAAAAACTTTGGTTTCTTTGCCTAAATTTTTAATGTCATAATCCGAAACCACATCTTTAAAAATTGGAATGCCCGGAGCGTTCACCAAATTATCAGAATAATTGGTATACATCCAAGGGCTACGCTTCTGGGTCAAAGCAAGCACTCTGGAGGGAAAACCCACGGTTCCCATGCAAAAAGCAATCAAAGGAAGACTTGCATGCTGATACAAATCGAGGATTCTAACTAAATCGGAATTATTGTTGGCAAAGCAGGCAATTTTCACCAATTCTGGACCCTGTGATTCAAAAGCTTTATGCAACACACTGATATTAGCTGGGGTTTGGGCAAAATTATGATAACTAAGGATACGCAGGCAATCGTTAGACGTGGAAAAGTTGTGAAAACAATCAGCTTCGACATCGATCGCATGTGCCCCAGATTTCTGGGCCTGAATCAATATTTTAATGCGACTTTGCTCGTCTTTTTCCCAAAGCCCGCCATCAATTTTCCTTCGAATGGTTACTAGAGTTGGACCTGTTATATTTTTTAGTATCTCCGCAATGGAAAACTCTTCCTGAAGAAAATCCAGCCTTAACTCAACCAAATCTGCACCAAAATCAAATGCATGATTACAAGATTGCACCATCTGAATGCATGTTTTCTCAGCAATTACTGCGCAGACACCATTTTTTAGTTCAGCTAATTTCATGGGGAAGTTGTGTTATCGTTTCATGGCTATTATTAAAAAAGTTCAAATTAACCCAAATCAATGTTTCTTAATTACCTTCAAACATCCTAAAATAACATGGTCTAGAGATTTTATGAATACTAAGGCCCTTGGGACATCTCCACTTATGGGAGTTTACGACAGAGACTATTACAAAACCAACTTCAACTCCACCTTTGAAAAAGGATGGGGAAACATAAGTATTTGTAAATGGCTAATTGGAATTAACATAGTTCTTTTCATTTTGCAGATCAGCACTCGAGCTCCTTCTGGAGGCGGATTTGTCACTGACTGGCTTATACTAAATCCAGCCAAAGTAATCGATGGGGAAATTTGGCGCGTCTTTTCCTATGCGTTTCTTCACAGCATGGACAGCCCTCTCCATATTTTAATGAACATGATGGTTTTATGGATGTTTGGCAAGGAAGTGGAAGAGGTGCTAGGGGCGAAAGAATTTCTTCTTTTTTATGTGGTGAGCATAATCATCGGAGGAATAACTTTTGTTATCGGATCTCAATTAGGTCTGCACAATTCCTACGCAGTGTGTTTGGGGGCTTCGGGTGGTGTAAGTGCGATTCTTATTCTTTTTGCGTGTTGGTTCCCCAGTCGTACCGTTTTATTGTTTTTTATCATCCCGATGCCCATATGGCTGATGGCTGTTTTGTTTGTAGGGTTTGACGCTTTCAATCTTCTTTCTGGAAAACAAGGATCTGTAGCGGTAGAAGTGCATTTATCTGGCGCCTTATTCGCCTACTTGTACCATGCTTTTCGCTGGAAATTACTTCCGAGAAAAATGCCATCAATGCAGTTATTCAAGCGTAAACCAAAGTTAAAATTGTATCAGGAAGAAGTTCATGCATATGCACCCAAATATGAACCGAAAGAAATTGGTATACCCCAAGATATGTTGATTCGGGTGGACCAAATATTAGAAAAGATCTCGTTGAGTGGTAAAGATAGCCTTAGTGAAGAAGAAAAAACATTTTTGTACAAGGCAAGCGAAACAATCAAACGGAAAAAGAACTAGGGGAAACGCAATGGCTATGTACGAATTTAGCTGTAAACGATGTACAAAAGAATTTGAGCAGTTGGTATTCGCTGGAGAAAAAGCAGTTTGCCCGGGTTGCAAAAGTACAAGTTTGGAAAAAAAGTGGTCTCTTCCTGCTAGGCCAGGTAGCCAAGATGGAGTCAGTTATTGTGAAACAAATTTGCCACCTTGCAATCCTAACTGTTGCAAAATACCATCAAATGTACGAAGATAACAAAATGAGGTTTATTATTACCTTGTAAAAATCACATCTCTCCCGGTTTCTCTGGAATCTTATCCAGGGCGAAAGGGATTATTTGAATGCAACTAATTACAACTGATTCGTCATCAGAGGATGGAATGAACCGCAAGATTACCGACCAAGAAGACCCTCTTCTATTAACCTTGGAAGAATCTAGCAAGCTTGTAGCACATACTCGCGACCCAGCAGAGACCTTGGAAAACATCGTGGAATTAATTTCCTCGCGCTTCAAGGCTGATGTTTGTTCGGTTTATTTTCTTGAAAGTTCCGGGACCGAATTAGTTTTGGGCGCTACCGTAGGCCTTCGAAAAGAATCCATAGGCAAAGTTAAACTAAAAACTACGGAAGGCTTAGTTGGATTGGTGGCAGAAACCTTGCGCCCAGTGATGGTAGCAAACGCATTTTCCCACCCAAGATTCAAATACATTCCAGAATCAGGTGAAGACCCATACCTTTCATTTCTGGGCGTTCCCTTGGTAAAAGCTGGCGGCTTGGTTGGTGTTTTGGTTATCCAAACTGAAGAATCCAGAAGCTTTTCAATAAATGAAATAAGAACATTGGTTACCGTTGCAGCCCAACTTACTACGGTTGCTTCGGATGCAAGGCTTCTTTCCCAATTAACTGCAGCTACCCATGAACCCTTTGCACCAGTTGCAACCGCAACTTCAGCGCACGAATTGCACGCAAGGCTATTAAGCCCAGGCGTTGGAGTTGGTCGAACCTATTCCATCGACAGCCTAGATGAATGGCGCTCGACCACTGCATTCAAGCCCGCAGGACTGGAAATTGAAAAAGAGCGGATGCAAAAGGCGATGACCCTGGCAAAAGAAGAATTAGCTGCAATGGGTGTGCGGATTGCGTATCTTGTGGGCCAAGATCACGGTGCAATCCTAGATGCTCAACTTATGATCTTACAAGATCGAACCATTGAAAAAGACTTGATGACATGCGTGATCGAGGGAATGAGTTCTGAAACTGCGCTTATATCTACGCTAGACAAATACCTCGCTGCATTTCAGAAAATCAAAGCACCATTCTTTCAAGAACGCATTTACGATATCAAAGATGTATTCTTGCGTGTGCTATGGAATCTACGGCCACAAAAAACTAATGGTGGTGCAGCCCAGCAGCGAATTGTTTTGATTTGTAAAGAAGCTTCGGTGATGGAGTTATTTGCAGTAAGCCCGGAAAAATTAGCAGGCGTAATTGTTGAAAAAGGGGGGCCCGAGTGCCATGCAGCAATCCTTGCCCGGGCCCTTGGAATCCCGATGATGCAAGTAAGCGATGGTTTCCAAGATTTATTGATACCAGGGAAAATTGTGCTTATCGATGGCCCAGCCCAATCGATTTGTCTCGACCCAAGTGAAGCTAGAATTCATGCACTAACGCAACCTTTGGAACTACCCGAATCGCTTTATCCCGTTCAAACCAAAGCAGAAAAAGTTCCCACCGTATTTGTGAACATCAACCTGCTTTGGGAAGTACCCACCGCATTGCATTTAGGCGCAGAAGGCGTTGGGCTTTTCCGCAGCGAATTCATGCTTCTTGCAAGGCGTACCATTCCAACAGAGGAAGAACAATTTGCGATTTATTCCAAGCTTCTAAAAAACATTCAAGGCAAGCCCACAACGATTCGCACTTTTGATCTACGTCCGGATAAACTAGCATCGTTTTCCGACATTGGCGGCGCAGCTTCTCGTGCCTACGACTGGCGCAAAGTGCTGGATTCACCACCACTACAAAAACTTTTTTATGAACAGGTCAGGGCAATTATGCGTGCCGGGGTTGAGGGAAAACCCAATATCCTAATCCCACTTGTCGCATCTACCGAGACTCTCAATTTTGTCATGCAAACTATGCAAGACGCTCGAGAATCGTTGTCTCAAGAAAAACTGGATCACAACCCAGACATCCCTCTTGGCTTAATGGTTGAAACCGCGGCTTCTATTCCCATGATGCCTTTTTGGGCCGATAAAGCATCCTTTTTTGCTCTTGGCACCAATGATCTTTTTGCTTCCGTTATTGGTTTAGATCGAAATGAAGAAGCAGGATCTTCCCAAGGTGATCATTGCCATCCTGGGTTTCTGAATATTTTATCTTCCGCAATTGATCACGCCCATGCCGCAGGCAAACCGATCACCGTATGTGGAGAACTGGCTTCGGATCCTTTGGGGGCGACATTTCTTGCAAGTTGCAATGTCTCAGCCATTAGCGTTTCCGTTCAAAGATTACACCCTATTTTAAGGGTGTTAAACAGCATTGATGAAGCCAGTTTAAATGAATTTAGAGCAACCTACAAAAAATTGACAAAAGCTTCAGAAGTCCGGGACATGCTTTTAAAATCGATTCAACTGAATATTAAATAAACTTTCAAGCTTTGCTTAAGCTTGAAAGTTTAACAAAAGATGTTCCGTAATCATTAAAATTATAATGCCGAAGAGAGGACTTGAACCTCCACTCCCTTGCGAGAACTAGCTCCTGAAGCTAGCGCGTCTGCCAGTTTCGCCACTTCGGCATGCAATACAATCCTAAGGTAAGAAACTTGTCCGTCAAGACACTGCTTGGAATTATTACGGAATAAAAGGGTTTTGATGACCTGAGGAATCCGCGAAACCATCATTGTTTGCAGCAACTTTGGCCAAAGGAGGGTTAGAAGATGAGAAAATGGGATTAGATAATAAATAATAGAAATCTGATGAGCAATAACGATCACCACGGTCAGGAATCAAAGATTTAGAATGAGTCTCGGGCCAAGGTTGTTCAGGAAAGAACAAGAGTCCAAGGAAATTAGCTTTTGCGAGTATTTCCAAATGAAAGAAATTGCCCTTGGATACAGGAAGACAGGTCGCAAGAGCATCTCGCCTATAAACCCGGACTGGAAAAAAGGGATCGACATAGCGAACACCAAAGATGAACCAAAAAATCCAGCTTTGAATACGACCCGAAATAGAACCTGGGCCCGAAATATTTTCAAAAGGAATGCACAAAAAGAACCTGCACAAAAAGCCTTTAAAAAAAGAAAAGAATCTCAAGGGGAGTGAATAAAAATCCAGCACCCGAACCGCACCTGCAATGTGGGTTTGTTCGATATTTTGCAACATGATTTTAAGCACCGAAGGTTGGCAAAAGCGTGGTAACAATGGTGCAACTAGAAATATTTCATTTGAGGAATGCTGAAAACCAAGCCGAATTGCATCCCCCTCTGATATGGAACTGGTCCCCAAAATTTTCAAACCGGGCAGGACATCCTTGGATGCATACTTCTCCGCTGCAACCTTTATTTCCAACAGTTCTGATTCAACCATTTCTTTACCAATGGGTGCAACTATAACTTCCACCTTGTTTTCAAATGTTGCAATATAATCAAGCCATTTCTTTAGCCCATGTTTTAATGAGGCCATATCATCCATCTTTGCAAAAAGTAAAAAGCAAAGCGAAGAGCTCGATACCGGGATAAAGAAATATTCTTTCATGCAAACTTTCGACGGTAGAAATTAAGAATGATCCATAGAAACTATTTTAATAAAGACAAATGGCCTGCTAAGCCCTTTTGTTTCTGATTCCTTTTTCAAATATAGGATATCAAATTTAAATCTGGGAAAGTTTTCCATCATTTCATCAAGATAATCAGGCGAAGTAAGCACAAACGCTTCATTTTTGGTGCAAATTGCTTTAGACAGATTTTCCCAGCCAATCACTGTTTCTACGGGTTTCCCCAGATGAAAGGCCAGTGCATGCGCCTCCATGTTAAAAAACAACAAACTATCACCCGTACTTTTGCGGATTATTTTTGCAGCAGATTTCATCTCCCGCATAGGTTCCAACTTGGGCAGATAAAAATCAACAAACCAAACCCAACCAATCATACTTGCAAGCAACAAGATTGCAATACTGTTAAAAACCATATTAGTAGTAAGAAACCCCTTCGACAGGCAGGTTTTCAGCGCATCAGACAAAAGCACCGCTAAAAAGATTGCAGCCCCAGGGTAAGCTGGTAATAGATAATCCGCCCGCTTGTAACTAACTAGGGATAAAACAAAAAACATGACAAAAAACCAAATCAAACCAAACCAATGAAGTGATGATAGCTTGAAACGCTTGGTACAAAAAACTGCAATGACCGAACCATAAAAAATCGGGGACCAGGGGGCAAAATCGATAAAGAATTGGTAAGTGTAAAACCAAGGCGGATGGGATCGCAGCGCCCCGTTACCCAATGCACGAGCCAGATGATGATACCCAAAAAAAACCTCATAAAACTTGCCATCACTTTGTTTATTTATCCAGTAAAAATAAATCCAGGATAAAAACACAACAATCAACAATCCTGGAATCATCCGATAATCACGGATGCTTCGAAATAAAAGCTCTGACTTAGAATGTGAACCTTTTGTTGTTTCACAATAAAAAGCATCAAAAAAAATCCAGAAGGCAAACAGAGGTAGAACTAATACTAAAGCAGGCAAACCTTTCATTAACACCGAAATTAATATCGAAACATAAGTTAACACAAGTAAGATCAGCTTTGTTTTCCCATCAGATTTACCCGCTTGATAAAAAGCCAACACTGAACTTGTCGTAAAAAACGCCATTGCCATATCTATACGGCCAATTCTTGCCAACCATCCAAAATGAATGCAAGTGAGCAGGATAACCGCCCCAAAAACCCCCGCATAAAGATCGTGGTTTTTCCAAAGAAAAAGAAATAGCAAAACAATGATACCGGAAGCGGCAATAGCAGAGGGCAATCGCACGGAAACCGCATCGACCTCGGAAGCCCGCATGCGGGAAATCGTTGCAACCAACCAATAATAAAAAGGTGGCTTTTGAAGATCGTCTGAACCATCGTAAATTTTGGGAAGAAAATTGCTTGAGCCATCTAAAATACTATTGGCATTCATCGCAGCACGGGCTTCATGGCTGCTCCAAAAATCACGATTAGCAAAATGATGAAAGAAAGCAAAGTAGATCGAGAACAAAAACAGGAGAACCCCAACAACAACCTTTAAAACAAAAGAAAACCCCTGAGTCTGGTTTTGCAAGCCTTTGCCAAACGATAACCGAAAATCTTGAGCATCCATATTACATCAGGCGGAAAGCCTTTTCCCATGGACTTCAAACATTCGCTGGTAAGCAGCACAATTTTCAATTAACTCTTTGTGGGTTCCGACTGCAGCAACAACCCCCGCATCTAGCACAACAATGCGAGAAGCTATTTCCAAGGTATTCAATCTGTGCGTGATGACAAAGGATGTTCGACCTTTCAGAAACTCTTTCATAACCTTGTGAATCAAAACTTCGCTTTCGGGATCTGATTGGCTAGTGAATTCATCAAGAATGATAATAGCTGGATCACGAAGGATGGCTCGTGCCAAGGCAATTCTTTGTTTTTGGCCCCCGGAAAGCTTATTACCAGATTCCCCTGCCATAGTTTCATAACCCTTGGGAAGGTTAAGAATAAAATCATGAGCAAATGCCTTATTTGCAGCAGATTCAATACTGGCCTTGGTCGCACCCCGAGTTCCATAAGCGATATTATTGTAAATTGTGTCATCAAAAAGAACCGTTTCCTGAGTAACGACACTTACTTTTTTACGCAAACTACGAAGGTTGATGTTTCGGAGATCTTCCCCACTTAGAAAAATGGTGCCATGGTCTGGATCATAAAATCTTGGAACCATACCCATAAGAGTACTTTTTCCTGAACCATTATGCCCAAGAATAGCAATTGTTTCACCTTCATAAATCGAAAGGTTGATATTCGAGAGAATAGGTCGGCCCGGGTCATAACTAAAACAAACCCCTTTAAATTCGATCATTGGTTTCCCAACCTCGTGTGCTTTAAAAGGCATATCACCTGTCCTAGAACTATAATCCAAGCATAAGCCGTGTTCGGTTTTAATAAATGCTGGGCCCTCGCAGTTGGCACTTACCCTAGGCTGCTTATCCATAAAAAAGAAAATGCGATCTGAAGCAGCACAACCGGATTGAATTTTGGTAAAGACGCTGGAAAGCTTACGTACCGGATCGGCAATCGCAGCAAGAAGAACATAAAGTTGCAATAAGCTCTCAGGCTCGATCGGATACTGGCTCATACGCATACCAAAAAGCATGGTTTCATGTTTTAAGACAAGAAACGATCCGGCAAGCAATGCACCAACTACAGCAGCAACCCCCAGCAGTTCGATGATGGGGCCTGCACAGGCGTCAATGTTAACTACGGTCATCGATTTCAAGTAATAATCGTAAGTAGCAGCCCTAAACCGACGGCGTTCATAGGGCTCCATTGTGTAAGACTTAACCAACTTGATTCCTTGGAAAGTTTCCTGAAGAATTTTGTAGATGCTAGACATTCTTTCAAGCAAGCGCCTGGTGGCTTGCTTCATGAGGCGTCCAATTTTCCCGAGAATGAATGCCGCTACTGGCACCAAAATTAAAAACAAAAGAGTCAATTGCCAGCTGATGCATGCAGCAAAAATCACACAACTAATGGCGCGCAGTGGTTCGGCTATAACTTTCCCAAATAGTGTTTTCAAACCCGAACCAACGGATTCCATGTCGTTTGTAAAACGAGCCATAAGTTCACTGGTGCCCTGCTCCCCAAATTGATCCACATCCAAGTGAATGACATTACGATAAAAACGATTGCGCATATCGTAAAGTGAGAGATTAACAACGCTGCCTACAAGAGACTCTTGGAAGAATTCGAAAATACATTTGATAAAAACCCCAACCAAGACAAACCCTAGGACATAAGAGAGCGTGGTAAAACTATCCCTAGGCAAATAAGCGTAGATATATTTATGCGCAATCAGATACCAATCCATTTGTTTACGGGCATAAACCAGCTTACTTTCAACCTTTACCAGCGCATGAGTATGCGCCCTGCGTTGCTGTTCAACAAATTTATTAAGGGGAAGCTTCTCGAGTTCTTTTGATTTTTCGTTCAAGGCATCCGAGACTGCTTCAATTTGCTCTATATCTTTGTTGCAATTTGCAATGCATGAATCCACCCACTGCTGGGGGCTTTGGTCGTTATTCAAGAGTTTTAGCACAGGATAAATGGAGGTAAAGTTAAGACCCCAAAGAATGGCAGCAAAAACCGCACAAACAATGGAGATAACCAACCTCACTCGATAAGGCCAAGCATACCGCAGAGCTCTTAGAAAATTCTTCATAGAAAGACCGATCCTTGGTCAATTACTAAATAAATTCAACTGATAACATGTTGTAAGTAGCAAAAAAGGGTTCAAATTAACAAGACAAGTTCGCAAAAATCGAATTGGTCGCTTCGAGGTAAGGATAAAGCGAAAAACTCAAAAGGAAGCATCAGCCGTAAAAACCGGCACTATCGTCACAAAACACGCACAACACCCCATAGCAACCATAATACTCAGGCTATTTGTTTTTTCTAATTTGACACAAGGTTGGTTAATTGTTTACATTTGAATGGTTACTGTAATCGCATGGCTAATTGACGAATGAGTGAAATATTATGGTTTATCAATCAAATTCAAGACCTTTGGGCACGCTGGCCCAACAAATTGTAGATTTAAACAATCAAATCAGCCTCGCCCAGCCAAGGAATAAGAGAAAAAACAAAGGCCTGAAGGAAATGGAGTTTTTAACTCTTTGCCACCTAAGAAACAAAGATTTAATGAATGTCGGGGATATACAAAAGTTATTAGGCGTACTACCGGCACAAATGTCTCGAATTATCCGTTCTCTTGAAAACCGGGATATTGCACTGATTTCTTGCAGCATTAACCCATTAGATAAACGAAAAATCGATGTTGTTTTAACGGATGCTGGTAACATTGCCTTTGAAAACCACCAAACCACCCGAGTTTGTTTTGTTCAAGAATTGCTGCAAAAGTTAAACGATGAAGAAATTGACGATTTGAAAAAACTTGTGGATCGACTAACCGATTTAATTATTGAAAACTCAAAAACCCACGAAAGCTTATCAAGCGTTTAAATACCAATTCATTCCTCATAACGCTAAAAGCTACCAGCAGATTTTTAACAATTTCATATAACTATGCAAATTTAAGTTTACATCTAACGATAAGTCTTGCATTTTATAGGATATATATCATTCTACGGTTATTGTTTACTTAACCTATTTTGGCTACATGACGATTAATGTAGGTAAGTACTCAAGGAACTAGTGGTATCTAAGGGGTTCTCCATGGAGAAATGGTTATGTTGGAGTTCCATGGGGGCAGCCGGTTTAGTTTTATTATTGTTTATCCTTGATATTGCTATCGGACTGCCCTTTGGTCGCTCCAGTGTTGTTGTTGATGCAATTGCAATCATTTGCAGCATTGCTGTTTTATTATTATCTTGGGATGCATTCCGAGATTTGGGCTAGGCTATTTAAATTTTGTAGGCTTTATCACTAAGCTTCTTCTTTCGACCAATCCTTAATCATCTCCTCGATCATCCCATCGGTGGTGAAGCTTTCGGAACTCAGGGCGCTACCCCACCCCAAATCCTTCACTTCTTCGGAAGTAAGAGGGCTAATTGCAACAACTTTAGTTTTCCCCACATGAATGCCAGGTGCAAGTAAATCATCCAGCGAATCAAATATCACCTTTGCACTGTTGGAACTTGTCACCGCAACATAATCCATCGAAGTATGTGATAATATCTTTTTAATATTGTCGATTTGTTCCTCTGAAGGAGGACTCTGAGAATAGACATGAAGGTCGGTAATCTGACACATTTTCGACAATTCTTGGCTAAGCAGGGCCCTACCCTCCCTAGCCCTAGCTAGAAGAACTTTTCCGCCTTTAACCAAAGGCGTTAAGGCCTCGATTAAACCCTCTGCATCATGTCTGGGTGGAATCAGATCCGGATAAATATGAAAAAACTTTAATGCAAGTGCAGTCGATGGACCAATACAGGCAATTTTCAAATTTGAAAGAACCCGGATATCGAAACCTAATTCGAAAAATCTTTGCAGGAATTTCTCGACACCATTGGCGCTCGTAAATACGAGCCAATCGAAAGAAGTAATTTTTTTTATTTCACGATCGACCAAGCTCCAATCATCAGGGCTCTTAATGATCATAGAGTCAAACTGAAAAACATTGGCACCAAGATTTTTTAGCTTGGTAGAAAAATCAGCGCCCTGCCCTTTGGGCCTAGAAATCAAAACCGAGGCATTCCCCAATGGAAGTTTGTTTCGCCAACCCCAAAGACCAAGATACTTGGCTGCGGAGCCAATAATAATGACAGCAGGTGGTTCGAAATTTTCCTGGGCAACAAGTGTGGTTAAATTGCCTAGTACAGTGGTAGCTTGCTTTTGTTGAGGAAGGGTAGCTTCGGAAATAATGGCGACGGGCGTTTGCGGGCTCATCCCTTGTTCGAGAAGATTAGACTGAATAACTTGTGCCCTTTTGACGCCCATGTAAAAGACCAAAGTACCAGGGAATTTTGAGATTTCAGGCCAATGAAGAAAGCTATCGGGCTTACCTGCTTTTTCATGCCCAGTAATAAACGCAACCGCACTAGAAAATTCTCGATGGGTGAGCGGAATTCCAGAATAAGCACTCGCCCCAAGAGCCGCTGTAACCCCCGGGACAATTTCAAAAGCAATATTTTTGGCAATCAAAGGTTCGATTTCTTCGCTACCTCTGCCAAAAAGGAGTGGATCGCCACCTTTTAGGCGTGCAACTTTCAACCCCTTGAAAGCATTGGTGATCATCAAATCAACCAGAACCTCCATCCGTTCAGGATGACAACCTGGGAGGGATTCTGCGCAAATTTTTGGAGTTTCATCTGGGAGGATTTGCAAAATTTGAAGGGACACAAGCCTGTCATAAATAATCAGATCCGCATCATTTAATATTTGTTGACCGCGAACAGTTAACAGGCCCGGATCGCCCGGGCCTGCACCAATAAAATAAACAAATCCACCAGCAACATCATTCAAATGGAAACTCGCTTATAGAGCTGGGTAAACTAGACGCCAACCATCTCGTCAGGGTCAGGAACATCAATACCATAGTCAGGCCTAGAAGGTGAAATTTTGCACATAAAAATGCCCAATTCGTAAAGAAGGCTCATTGGTATCCATAAGAAAAGCATACTAAATGCATCAGTTGAAGGTGTTGCAACTGCTGCAAAAATCGCCATCGCAAACCAAGCGTATTTTCTATTCTTTTGAAACATCTCAACATTCATAGCGCCTAGTCTTTCTGCAAACACCATCACCAAAGGAGTCTGGAAGGATAGACCAAAAACAACAGGCATGAAAATTGCAAAACTCAACCACTCGTTCAATCGTAAATCTGGTTTTAGCCCAAGCCATTCATTGAACCACAAAAGGGCTTCGATCGCTTTTGGTATCACAAAAAACTCGCAGATAAAAACTCCGGACAAAAACAAAACAATACTGAAGGGCAAATAAACATGCACCAACTTTTTCTCATGGGGATACAACCCAACTGCCACAAAAGACCAAGCTTGGAAAAATAGCCATGGACTTCCAATAACAATTCCACTCACCATACAAACCTTGAAATAAACCATGAAAGCTTCTTGAACGCTCAAAGTGCTCATGGCGTCAAAATCACCTATTTTCCTTTGTGATTCGCCCATTAATGCAGATTCTTTTAACGGTTCTTTATGGGAAACCCAGAGAGTAACCGTTTCGTTTTTAAGTTTTTCCTCAGACAAATCCGCAGGGGGCTTAATCTCGCTAATTGCTTGAGATGGATCACCTTTAAAAAGTGCTTCAAGCTGGGCCCTAGAAAATATTAGCCCTGTAAATTCGGTTGGTTTATTCAACGCAATCAAAGTGGAATCTGTTCCTTTATCCAATTCTTCCCGCACCAAAGCCACTCTTCTCTCATAAAACTTTTTAAGCTCGGACTTCACAGGCAAAGTAATAAAATCAACCACATATTTGCCAATAAAAAAGCTAAAAATAAATGCAATAAAAAAGCCCTTGAAGGCATTTAATAAATGCGAACGCAAATCTTCAATGTGATCACCAAAAGACATCCTTGTGTCAGCAAAGAAATCCTCGGGATCAGGTGCCTTAGTCAAAGCCATAAAATTCAAACCCTAACTTTTCGTTTAATACGCCTGTTATCAATTTACATAAACACGAAATATTAGCCATTATCTCTTTATGGGAATGGCATTGCCATTGCTAAGTTTAAAGTTTATCAAGCAATTTGCCGATTAATACTTAAAGTTTAATTATGTAAAGTTTAAGGATTAATCCAGCGGGCAAAACAGGTATAACGAGCCAAGGAAAAGGTTGCCATGTACACAAGATTATTCGTATTTATTGCACTAATAGTGGCTACTGGATGCAGGAATTTAGAAGGGCCTAAGTACCATAAAGAACACCCAGAGAAGATCGATAGTGCGGTTTATAACATCGAAGAGCAGAAAAGGCGTGGCAGAGAATTGATAGCCTTGCCGGACGCTAGCCAAAATGTTGCCCCAAAAACCGGTATAGAAACATACGGACCGTCAGGAAGGTGGTAGAATAGGGTATAGTTTAAAATGGGAACCAACATGAAAAACACCTTATCTGCCCCTTTTCTCCTGTTAGCCCTTTTAGCCCTAGGCTGCCAATCTGTATCAGAGAAAGCAGCATCAATTCAGCCTTTGGCAGAAAACACACCGGTCCCGCCTTACCAAGATCTTTTATCCCGAGCTAGAAACCAGTCCTCAGTTGCAACAGAATCTTTTTTCATCAACAACTGGGCAGAGCTTGAGGATGCCGCAAAAGGGTTAGAACAAACATCGAGATTAATGTCAAAAAGTGCAGATATGCCAGAAGACAAAAAAGAGTCAATCTTGGCGGTATCATCCGATCTAAATCGGGAAGCAGCAAAACTAAAAGAAGCATGCAGGACAAAAAATGAAGCCGAAGTAAATACACAACTTCAGAAGATAACCTTAAAAATCCGCGAACTTAGAATCAATTAATCAGCAGTTTCATCGGTTTCGCCTGAAACAAACACTCCGCCGCCAAATTGCGAACAAAGTCTGAAATGGTCTAATGGCGAAAGAGTTTCTGCCCTAACTTCGCCTTTAATATCTAGAATCACCAACTTGGCATCAATTTCAGCT
The DNA here is from genome assembly GCA_937888715.1 of uncultured Planctomycetaceae bacterium. GTDB lineage: Bacteria > Planctomycetota > Planctomycetia > Gemmatales > Gemmataceae > UBA969. The sequence continues at coordinate 38,612 of CALARU010000259.1, forward strand.
TTAGAAAGCTTGTTATTGGGCATAGATAAAAGGGCACCCCGTAAATTCTTCCTGCGATGAACATATAAGCCTCTTAGGAAGTTTCTAAAACAAAGAGGGCCGTCCTCGGGCTTTACCCCTTCAAAAATCAGTTTACTTCTAAGCAGTGGGCTCGGATCAATTTTAATAATCGCAGAATCCACCTTGGGCCTAGGCCAGAAGGCCGCGGGCGATATCCTTCGAACTATTTCCACTTTAGCAAGGCTTTGAAAAAGAATCGGTAATGCTCCGAAATCTTTACTTTTTGGTTTTGAAATAATTTTTTCTGCAATTTCCAGCTGAACCATTGCAACAATTTTAGTGGGCGGGTGTCTGCTAATAAGTAAATTACTTATTACGGGAGTAGCAACAGCATAAGGAAGATTAGCAACCAATTTGTAGCCAGAAATACCAGGCATTGAAGTGATTTCAGCAAGCTTTTCGGTGACTTGCGGCTGAATCTGATTCTTGCCTTTAAGGATATCGCCACGATGAAGAAAGAACCGATCCCGTTCAATAACGGTTTCTTCGGTCAACTTTTGAAAAGCGGGATCCAGTTCGATACTTAATACAAATCCCGCAGCTTCCACCAGCCGGTTGGATAGGCTGCCCGTACCGCTGCCTACTTCCAAAACAGCATCTGAGGGCTGTAAATTGGCACTATTAACAACAAGATCCATGAGGTTTAGATCAATGAGGAAGTTTTGCCCCATTTTGTTTTTGGGCCATATGTTTCTGCTTTTTAAAAGCTCAGTCAAGTAGGACTGGGTTTGTCTAGGTGGAATATCGTAAAGGTTCATCGATTACTTTTTGCCTTTAAAAAACAGTTCGTAAGCGCGCATGGCGTATTTTGCAATCATATCAGTTTCAATGTTAACCATATCCCCAGGCTTCTTAAGTGCAAGGGTAGTCATCGCTAGGGTGTGAGGAATCAAGGCGACACTAAATTTATCTTTTTTTACTTGGACTATGGTCAAACTAACACCTTCAATGCAAACGGACCCCTTATCAACAAGAAAAGGTTTGATCGAATCGGGTAATGAAAACCAGATATCTATCCATGGACCTGATTTTTCGATTTTCAAAATTTCTGCAGTCGTATCAACATGACCTTGAACAAAATGACCACTAAAATCACTACTTGCAGAAACAGGTTTTTCCAAATTAACTTTCATACCAACTTGAAGAAGCCCGAGGTTAGACTTTTTCAATGTTTCCGGCCCCACCTCAAAAACAGCTTGCTTATTCTTTTGGGAAATCAAGGTTAGGCAAACACCATTGATGGCAATACTTGCCCCGGTTTTTGTTTTTTTAAAAAAATCATCATGCCCAATGGAAAGCAAAACCCCAACATTTTGGGTTTTTAAAATAGTCACCGTTCCAATGGATTCTACGATGCCGGTAAACATTCGTTTTGCCAATAAATGTGATGAAAAAGAATCGGCTAGCGGCGATAATAATCATTTGCGCTGGCCTGCGAAGAATCAACCATATTTCTACGAAAAGCAATGTAAAAGATCTGCCTAGCAGGGAAGTTTAAAGCATAAATCCAAAAAACTAAAATAGCAAGTGATTCGGGAACTAGATATACCATCGGAGCAATCACAGGCAAGGCAAAACACCAGCCAAAAATTACTTTTTTACGAAGAATATGCTTGGTTAAATGTGGGTAGGAAAAAGGCGAAACCATAAGTAAAGCTACAACCACTGCACCAAAAACAGTCCACACACTAACCACATTCTTGGCAGTTAAAAAATCAAATCCCGGCACTTCCATCGAGCCATAAGAACGAATAAGCGCCAAGCTCGCAATGCAACCACCAGCGGCAGGGGAAGGCAAGCCTTTAAATCTTTTAAACGAACCAGCTTCAAGATCAGTATTTTCAAGGTTATACTTCGCAAGACGAATAATTGCACACGCCATGAAAAGGCCGGCTATACAAGCGAATATATTCCTAACAAAAAAGCTGTCCCAATCCTGGCCTAAACGCAGGATTAAAAATGCGGGAGCAGCACCAAAACTAATCGCATCACACAAACTGTCAAGTTGACCACCAAAATCACTAGTCACTTTTACTAATCTGGCTAGCATCCCATCTAACACATCAAAAATCATGGCAAGAAATATCATGCCCGCAGACCAACGCAGTAAAACCGCTGCAGAGTGATCATCCTGAACAGAAAGATCTATTTTTGCAGCAATAACAATCGCAGCAAAGCCGCAAATTGCGTTTCCAAGAGTAAACAAATTAGGAATTAATTTCAGTATTGAGTGCAAAGCACATACCCACAAATAAAACAAAAGGGCAAAATAATAAATGAACTGTAACTTAAGTTTACTAGGAATTCTACAAAGAAAATGAAAAAGTAAAACAAATACGGCCCAACTTTCTTCAAGTTAGGCCGTAAATATTACCCAATCTTACTGACCCTTAGGTCCCGTGTTCCCAACCAGTCATATACTTATTCTGAGCTGCAGTAAGCTTATCTATGCTGATTCCCATGGATTCTAGCTTATGGGTTGCAACATAGCGCTCGACTTCCAAAGGAACATCGATAACTTTATTGGCCAATTTGCCTTTGTTTACAATGCAGAATTCAGTTGCAAGGGCCTGAGTTGCAAAACTCATGTCCATTACACTTGGTGGGTGCCCTTCTGCTGCTGCAAGATTTACAAGCCTACCCTGACCAATCACATAAATCTTTTTGCCATTCTTAAGTTGATATTCATCAACATTTGGCCTTACTTCGCTAATCACTGCACTGGATTGAGACTTCAACGCAGGCAATTCTAATTCCACATCAAAGTGACCGCTATTACAAACCATTGCACCATGCTTCATCTTGGAAAAATGATCTCCAATGATGACATGTGCATTTCCGGTGACTGTAATAAAAATGTCACCAACTTCAGCGGCTTTGGAAATAGGCATTACTTCAAAACCATCCATTGCAGCTTCCAATGCGCGAATTGGATCAACTTCGGTTACGATAACCAAGCTTCCCATTCCTCTTGCGCGCTGGGCCACCCCTTTACCACACCAACCATAGCCACACACCACAACTTTTCTTCCTGCAAGCAAGATATTCGTAGCGCGCACGATGCCATCCAAGGTGCTTTGGCCGGTACCGTAACGATTATCAAACAAGTGCTTGGTTTGAGCATCATTAACCGAAACTACGGGGAACTGGAGGACGCCATCTTTTTCCATGGCTCTTAGACGGTTAACGCCTGTGGTGGTCTCTTCCATGCTTCCTACAATTTGATCAAGAATTTTTCTACGGCTTTCAACAGAGTGCTTTTCAGCCCACTTCTTAACTTCGGGATGAACTTCATCCAACCTGTTTAGAGCCATGAAAATGAGTGCGGAAACTAGATCAGCGCCGTCATCCATGGTTACATGGGGGCTGTGTTCCAAAGCTGCAACAATATGCTTGTAATAGGTATTGTTATCTTCTTCACGAATCGCAAAGACAGAAATACCGAAATCATGAACCAAGCTTGCTGCAACATCATCCTGGGTGCTTAAGGGATTGGAAGCAATTAAAACAAGATCCGCCCCACCGGCCTGCAAAGTGCGGGCAAGATTTGCAGTTTCTGCAGTAACATGCAAACAGGCAGACATTCTGAGCCCTGCCAATGGCTTTTCTTTGGCAAATCTTTCACGAACACGAGCCAAAACAGGCATATCCGTATCTGCCCACATAATTCGTTTTTTACCCAATACCGCCATCTTCAAATCTTTTACATCACTCTTTATCGCCTTGCCCGTGGACATGTAAAACTCCTTTGACAACTTTTGTTTAACTAGACTCAACATATGAATAGAGGATTTCATGCTCTTTTCGCAATAGAAAATCCAAAAAATATTGTATACTTTAACCAGATTAGTTGATTAGTTGACTAAAAATAGTGAAGGATAATGCAGCAATACCCTTGTAAACAGAACTTGTAACCAAGTTTTTTTTACCAAAAGTGATTTCAAAACAATTATCAAAGTTGACTGGTTTTGCTACAATCTAAATGGACGGATTTTTATTTACAGTTAAGTTTTTTTAAACATCAGAATATTTGAAATTCAGGATAATTTAACATTATGGCATCTAATTTAAGTGAACAGTTATTCTCAACACCGCTACCACCTTTCCAACATGGTCTTTACGACCCTAAGTTCGAAAAAGATTCATGCGGAGTAGGGTTCATCGCCAACATAAAAGGCGTTAAAACCCATGATATTGTCAAAGATGGCTTGCAAATCCTGCTAAATCTTCAACATCGTGGAGCTTGTGGTTGCGATCAAGAAACCGGAGATGGCGCCGGCATATTAATTCAACTACCCCATAAGTTTTTCGCTGATGTTTGCTCACAATCAGGCTTAAGTCTTCCTGAACCGGGTTCCTATGGCGTTGCTTTCGCCTTTTTGCCGAAAGATGCTACCGAAAGAACCACATGCGAAAAAGCAATTGAAAAGTTGTGCAAAGAAACTGGCCTCAAATTTCTAGGCTGGAGGGATGTTCCGGTCGACTCTAATAGCGTTGGTTGGCTTGCAAGGTCGCAAGAACCCTACATGAAACAGGCTTTTATAGGAAAAAGCACCAAGTCCATGAATCAGGATATGCTAGAGACAAAGCTATACATCTTTCGCAGAAAAGTTGAAAACTGGTCTTACAGCAATGCCCAGCCAGAAATGCCTGCCCCGATCTATTTCGCCAGCTGTAGTTCTAAGACAATTGTTTACAAAGGCATGCTTAAACCTGACCAAGTAGACAAATATTTTCCAGACCTTCTTAATCCTTTAATGGACTCTTGCCTTGCTGTCGTTCATAGCAGATATAGCACCAACACTTTCCCCCTCTGGAGCTTGGCACAACCTTTTAGGTTTTTGGCACACAACGGTGAAATCAACACTCTTCAAGGAAATGTACACTGGCTTAAGGCCCGTTCTTCCATGATGCACAATGATCGCTTCGGCAACGATATTGAACATGTCGTGCCTTTGCCTTCTGATGGACTAAGTGATTCTGCAATTCTCGATCAAGGTTTGGAATTACTGATCCAAGCGGGTCGAACACTCCCGCACGCAATAACCATGATGGTGCCAGAGGCTTACGAAGGCCAGCCAGAAATGGACGCTGCAAAAAGAGCTTATTACCAGTTTAGCAGTTGTTTAACCGAGCCATGGGATGGCCCTGCGGATCTTTGTTTTTCGGATGGAATACTAGTGGGCGCTATGTTGGATCGCAATGGTTTACGCCCAAGCCGTTACATTATCACTGATGATGACATGGTGATTTTGGCAAGTGAAACGGGAGTGCTTCCCGTTCCTGCTGAAAAGATAATAGAAAAAGGCAGACTCCAACCGGGCCGAATTTTTCTGGTCGACACAGGATTAGGCAAAATTATCACTGATAAAGAGGCTAAAGACGTTTTAGCTAATCAAGCTCCCTACCTTGAGTGGATTGAGCAGCATCACCTTACGCTTGAGAAACTTCCAGAAATTGAAATTGAGGATGGGTTTGCCAAGGAGTTCACCACTCTTTTAGAAAGACAGCGTGCGTTTGGTTATACTCAGGAAGATATCAATCGCATTTTGCTTCCCATGGCAAAAGATGGCAAAGAGCCAGTTTCCAGCATGGGTACTGATATACCACTTGCAGTATTAAGTAATCGAAGCCAGTTACTGTTCCACTATTTCAAGCAGTTATTTGCCCAGGTCACCAATCCGCCCATTGATGCAATTCGTGAAGAAGTTGTAATGAGCACAGAATCGCTTTTGGGCAGCGAAGTTAACCTTTTGGGTGAAACTGCATTGCACGCCCGAATGCTGAGGCTTGAAACGCCAACCCTTACCGCTTCAGAACTTGAAAGGATCAAACGCTGCAATATCACTGGTTTTGAAAGCCAAACCATTAAAACTTTATTCAAGCGAAGCGAAGGGCCTTTGGGCCTCAAACTTGCAATACAACGGGTGCGTGAAGAAGCTTCCGCTGCTGTTGAAGCTGGTGCAACGATTATTATCCTTTCTGATCGCGGCGTTGATAAAGATCATATTGCGATTCCATCTCTGCTTGCCACCGCTGGCGTGCATCACCACTTATTACGAGGTGGGTTACGGGGAAAATGTGGTATTATTGTTGAAACAGGCGAAGCAAGAGAAGTTATGCATTTCTCACTTCTGATCGGTTATGGTGCCAGTGCCATTCATCCATATTTGGTATTTGAAACTTTTGAAGGTTTAAACAATGCCAACATGATGGTAGACAATAATGGTTCTCCACTTAGCTTGGTTTCTGCTGTCAAAAACTACATCAAATCAATTGATCAAGGCTTGCTTAAAATCTTTAGTAAAATGGGCATCAGTACACTTTTAAGTTACAGAGCTGCCCAAATCTTCGAAGCCATTGGCATCGACATGGATGTGATCAACGAATTCTTTTTTGGAACTCCCAGTCGAATATCTGGCATTAGCCTCGAGATAATTGCAAAAGAATCGATTCACCGCCATAGCTTTGCTTTTCCAGATGATAGAAATTTAGAAGAACAAGAACTGGATGTTGGCGGAGAATACATGTGGCGCAGGCGTGGCGAACATCACATGTGGAATCCTGAAACCATTCAGAAACTGCAATACTCCATCACCAAGGAAAAGTATTCTTCGTACAAAGAGTTTTCGGAACTCGCAAGCGAAGAAGAAGAACACTTATGCACGATTCGGGGTCTGCTTGAAATTAAAAAGTCCCCTAGACCTATCCCCTTGGAACTTGTCGAATCTGCAAAAGATATCGTCAAACGATTCTGTACCGGTGCAATGAGCTTTGGATCCATCAGCAAAGAAGCACACGAAACCCTTGCCATTGCGATGAACCGTATTGGCGGAAGAAGCAATACGGGTGAAGGCGGCGAAGACCCTGCAAGATTCAAGAAAGATTCCAACGGGGATTCGCGTAATAGCGCTATCAAACAAGTAGCCAGCGGAAGGTTTGGAGTAACATCCAACTATTTAGTCAATGCCACCGAGTTACAAATCAAGATTGCACAGGGAGCAAAACCCGGTGAAGGCGGCCAATTACCAGGCCATAAAGTAGACAACTTTATTGCAAAAACTCGCTACAGCACACCGGGAGTGGGATTAATTTCGCCACCGCCTCACCACGACATTTACAGTATCGAAGATCTTGCCCAGCTAATCTTTGACCTTAAGAATGCCAACCCTCATGCAGAAGTTTCGGTAAAACTAGTTGCAGAAGTTGGTGTTGGAACAATCGCTGCGGGCGTTGCAAAGGGCTTTGCTGACAGGATTCTGATAAGTGGTGATTCCGGCGGAACAGGTGCATCGCCATTATCAAGTATCCGTCATGCTGGAGTTCCATGGGAATTGGGCCTTGCAGAAACTCAACAAACATTAGTTCGAAACGGGTTAAGAGGCCGGGTCAGGGTACAAACTGATGGGCAGTTAAAAACTGGGCGCGATATTATTGTTGCTGCTTGCTTAGGCGCTGAGGAATACGGCTTTTCTACTGCACCACTGATTGCAATGGGTTGCATCATGATGCGGAAATGCCACCTCAACACCTGCCCTGTTGGCATTGCTACTCAAGATCCAGTTCTCAGGGCACAATTCCAAGGTACCCCAGAACAAGTCATCAACTACTTGTTCTTTGTTGCAGAAGAAGTGCGCGAGTATTTAAGCGCAATGGGTTTCCGAAGCTTAGATGAAATTATCGGCAGGGCCGACCTTCTTAAACAACGCAAAGTTGATCACTGGAAGGGGAAAAATGTTGATCTTTCCTCCATCCTTCAAATGCCTCCTGTCGCTGTTGGAACTCCAATACGATGCGTCGAAAAACAAGCAGATCGCATTGCTGACCAAATAGATTGGGAACTTATCAAAGTTTGTAACCCTGCTATCGAAAGGGCCGAGAGAGTTCAATTCGAATCTCCTATTGCAAACACGAACAGAACCACCGGCACTCTTTTAAGCTACTTCGTCACCGCCAAGCATGGGGAAGATGGATTGCCAGAAGATACCATTGATTTGCAATTCAATGGCAGCGCAGGCCAGAGTTTTGGTGCATTCATCACTAAGGGAATTACGATGCGCATCAGGGGTGATGCTAATGACTACGTAGGCAAAGGATTGTCAGGCGGAAAGATTATTGTTGCGCCAACGGCAGATTCGAAGTTCATCCCAGAGAAAAACATCCTCATCGGTAATGTTGCACTTTATGGAGCTACCGCAGGAGAGGCTTATTTCCGAGGGATCGCAGGCGAAAGATTTGCTGTACGAAATAGCGGTGCAAAAACTGTTGTCGAAGGGGTTGGCGATCATGGTTGCGAATACATGACTGGAGGTGTTGTTGTTGTTCTAGGCAAAACCGGACGCAATTTCGCTGCAGGCATGAGCGGCGGTCTCGCATTTGTTTACGACATTGATGGCGACTTTAAAGATAATTGCAATCACCAAATGGTCGACCTTGTTCCTATCGTTGACTACAAAGATATTGCTACGATCAGCAATCTTGTGAACAGACATGTATTGTACACAGGGTCAACGGTTGCAGAAAACATCGTCAACGATTTTTCGACTGCATTATCGCATTTCAAAAAAGTGTTCCCCAAGGATTACAGACGGGTGCTTGAAGCAAAACGTGTTGCTCAAAGGCAATGGGAACTAGTAAACGGGTAATAGGCAATAAAACTTTAGGTGTACTTTTAATTATTTCCCCTTAGGCTCAATGGTTTAAAACATGGCAGATCCACGCGGCTTCTTGAATATTGAACAACAAAAACACACTCCTCGTCCGGTTTATCAGCGGATCAAGGATTACAACGAAATATATCAACCTCTGCCCGAAGAAAGTATTCGTGCGCAGGCTTCGCGTTGCATGGATTGTGGCGTCCCCTTCTGCCATACCGGTTGCCCACTCGGAAATCTGATCCCAGACTGGAATGATTTAGTTCATCGGAATCGTTGGGAAGAAGCCTTGAAGGAACTTCACAGCACCAACAATTTCCCCGAATTTACTGGCAAGACCTGCCCTGCACCATGCGAGGCTTCCTGCGTTCTGGAAATTACATCACCTGCTGTAACAATTAAAAACATCGAGCTCGCAATTGTTGATAAAGGCTGGGAAATGGGGTGGATTGTACCTACTCCCCCTGAAAAAATTTCGGGAAAGAAAGTTGCTGTAATTGGTAGCGGGCCCGCTGGACTTGCAGCAGCTCAACAACTTTGCAGAGCTGGTCACGCTGTTACCGTTTACGAAAAAGACGATATGTATGGCGGCTTGCTCATCTATGGCATCCCTGACTTCAAAATGGGGAAATTCTACATCGAACGCCGAATCAATCAAATGGAAGCTGAAGGCGTAAAATTCATTAACAACGCTGATGTTGGTAAAACCATCAGTGCCGACGAAATACTCTCTTCGTTTGATGCAATATTAATGGCTACCGGCTCTAGCATTGCCCGAGAATTAGAAATACAGGGCAGGAATATGGCAGGTATCGAACTTGCTATGCCTTTCCTTACTCAGCAAAATCGAAGGTGCCTCGATAAACCCGTCACCGAAAAAGAAATCCTGGCTACAGGTAAAAATGTAATCATCATCGGTGGGGGCGATACTGCTGCCGATTGTTTGGGTACCTGCCACAGGCAAGGAGCAAAATCGATTATGCAAATCGATTACAACCCAAGACCTCCTGAGAATTACAATTCTGAAACACCATGGCCCCTTTGGCCCAAGATCCTGAGGTTATCCCCTGCGCATGAAGAAGGTGGCAGAAGAGATTGGCAAATTAAATCCTCGAAATTCGTTGGCGACTCCAAGGGCCATGTAAAAGAACTTCATGCTGTAAGAGTCAACCAATACTATGACGAAACAGGCGAAAGGCAGTTTGAAGAAATCAGGGGTACGGATCTTGTATTCCCCTGCGATCTGGCTTTGATCGCGATCGGCTTTACCGGTGCGGACAAAGGGTTGCCAGCAATGTTTGATGTAGAAATTGATTCAAGAGGAAACATTGGCACGGGGCGCAAAAACTACAGAACTTCCAAGCCGAATATTTTTGCTGCGGGTGACGCTAGACGCGGGCAATCGCTTGTCGTCTGGGCTATCGCTGAAGGCAGAGAAGCAGCTAGGGAAATCGATGAATTTCTTATGGGTAAATCCAGTCAATTAAAAGCACGAGACACCTCATTGCTTCAAATTGGTTTACCTGGGATGACAAAATAACAAGGCCTACTAACCCTCATATTCATACCCCTAGGCAATGATTTGATCAATCACTTTGCGTAGGGGTACTTTGTTGGAATTTAACATTACCAATATTTTAAGCTTGGCTTTTTAATGGCCAACTACCTTGACCTTACTAAATGTGTTAAGATAATTTTATGAACACGCAAAATTCAAACAGAATCAATAAGTCTATTGTAACGGTTAGTCCGCTTTTAGAGCCTTCCGATGACAAAGATTTTTGGCTTTCTAAAACCCCTTCCGAGCGCCTTCAATTTGTTGAAATATTAAGGCAACTTAACTATGGCCAATATCAATCTACCGCTCGACTTCAAAGAATTCTTACAGTTACTGAACGAATACCAGGTTAAATACATGCTAATTGGAGGCTATGCAGAGCTTACCATGGCTACCCTCGATCTACAGGGGATATGGACATCTGGATCGCCCTGAATGAACATAATGCCGACCAATTAATAAAAGCCATCATTGCTTTCGGATTTAATACCTCCA
>CALARU010000260.1 GCA_937888715.1 uncultured Planctomycetaceae bacterium
AACCTATCTGCGATCGTCTCCTCTTTATTCTTTAGTTTTTCTAATATTGCATGGGGGAATACATTTGCCAGCAGCTTTTCACTTTTGCTGTTGGCCTTCTTTAATTCTGCCTCGGTTTGGTGAATAATCAATTGATAGTGCAGGGTATCAAAAACCGAGATTCCAAGGGCGATTACAATGTTAATGACATTAAACACATAAAGCACATCAGTATTCCCCGTCCAAATTGTTTCATTACTCCATCGAGAAAGAATTACAAACTCCATAATGGCTGCAACTGCGATGGTCATACTTAGATACATTTTTCCGGGAAGCAGAAAACTCATGCCCACCAAGGGGAATAAGAAATACTGGTTGCCAAAACCCCATCCAACATAATAATTGCAAAATGCTGAATGAATCATTATTTCTGCAGTAAATAAAATCCATGCAGTTGAAAACATCATCCGTCTGATGCAATATAAAACGAATGCCCAAGCAATAACGCTTAAAATATTTACCAGCGCCATTTCTGGTACTTTCATCCACATAAACAAAGGGATGTATAGTAGGTGGACCAACAGCGCAAATGGAATGTTTGCAGATGCTATCACATACAATCTTGACGAAGCATTATCCAGATTTTTGGGCGCTTCCAAATAACTTTTAAAGAAGGTTTGCATGTTCATCAACCAACCCCAGCGATGTTTTTGTTTTAAAGTAACAGCTATTAAATCATTTCAGCATTCGAAATTATACACGCATCTATGGTAGAATATACTTGCCTTTTAATTTTAGTATTAGGTCTTGGCATAACATTCTATTGGTAAATAGAATGTTTATATCGGCAAAGATAAGTTCTTTAATTTCGAAAGCTATCAAATGGATTGGATGACTTGGTACAACAGTTTGAACAAACCCGAGTGGACTCCAGCTCCAAAAACCATTGGAACCATTTGGCAAATTCTTTACCCAGTCATTATCGTTTCGTTTGGATATGTATTTCTTAAAGCCTATAAAGGCAAAGTTTCGTGGTATGTGGCTCTTCCCTTTGCAATTAATCTGGTTGCCAATGTTTTGTTCACACCCATTCAATTTGGGATGCGGAATATGCCTTTGGCAGCCTTTGATATAGTTGTTGTCTGGGGCACCATTATCTGGTCGATGGCTGCAATATGGCCTTATTCTTTATGGGTGATGCTTGCGCAAATTCCGTATTTTGTGTGGGTCTCGATTGCAACCGTGCTTCAGATCTACATCACTCTCTCGAATTAATTATTCAATTTTCATCCCTTGAACCCGTAATGCATCTGAGTCTGGCCCCACAATCACTACCACTGTTTTGTTGCTTTTTGATTCTTTGTAAGAACAATAAGTAAGGACTTTTGTTTTCTCATCCTTTTCCGCTTTCCCGAATGTCACTTCTTTTTTAAGGAACGGATTTGCACCAACAGTTGATTGAAACTGTGCTTTTCCCATATAAGATTTGAACTCTGCTGAAGTACTGTTCCAGGCATCCTCTGTTTTACCACTAGCGATGAGCTTCAAAAATGAATCGGATATGGTTTTCTCATTACTATCGCCCTCGGCTGTTTTGTTGCCACATGCAGACAAGTTGGTAATCAAGAGTAATAGTAAAAAGGTATGGGTGATTTTAGAAAACATGATAAGGTTCCTTTATTCGTTGTTGAGATCATTGCCTGCCCTGGTTCCCAAGGCACGCCAGATGTTAAGGCTTATATTGTTGTTGGTGGGCCTGACAGAGCCATCCATTAGCAAGCTGTTGACAACGCCGTTATGAAAACTTCTTGCAGTGATGGCAGCATAGGTTGGCTGGGTGATGGATTCACCATCGCGCATCGAGGTTAAATCGATATCGTAGGTTTTTCCCCCGCTAACATAAGGGACATTTGTGTTGGGAGTAAAAGTAGTAGTAAAACCGGTTTCATGAACATCACCCTCGACCCATTCGGTATGGCCGTTTTCATCAAAGGTTCCCCCAAGGTAGGCAGTCAATGCTGCAACATTTGCAGGTGCGGGTACATTTAAGGTGGTAGGTTTATTAGAATCCCAAAGATTGGCTTGGTAAGCCTTGGTTTCTGAAGCCCCAAGAGTGTTAGACATACCATCGGTAAAGTCTGAAGGTTTCATTTTGCGATTGGGAGCAAAGGCGCCATCACCTGCAGTATCAGTTGCGGGGTCATAAATGAACCAAGTGCCTTCGTTGAAACAGTAATTTAAAGGGTAATAAGTGATTTGCGGAGTGATACGCGAGCGATCGTTTATTTCGCTGGGGCAGATGTAGGAACCTAGTCTTAATGCTGAGACATCAGGCCTTGTAGTGAAGTTGGCCGGAGCAGTTTTCCAATCGATGAGGTTGTGAAGGCTTGCTTGTTCTAAATACGGAAGAAGCCTGGCATGTGCGGACCATGGCTGAGATACAGCACCTTTGGGCATTTCTGAAATGCAGGGAAAGTATTCCAAGGTGGTTAGATGATTTTGTAAAGCTAGCCCCAGTTGTTTCATATTATTCTGGCACTTGGCCCTGGCGGCTGCTTCTCTCACCTTTTGCACTGCAGGCAATAGCAGCCCTATGAGAATTGCAATGATTGCTATTACCACTAAGAGTTCAATTAGCGTGAAAGCAACTCGACTTGATTTCAATTTAGATGGTCTCATGACATTCCTTTTTGGTTGAAGAATTTTTCTGGTCTCGCTCAATCGATAGTTCTGAAATAATAGCAATTGAAATTATTGCTTGGGTGCCAACATCTCGTTTGCTTTCAAATGTTAGAACTGCGCCCATCACGGCGGTTGCCCGCTTGGCGATTGCCAGCCCCAAACCTATTCCTGGTATTCCAAGCCTACGAACTTCTTGGGTGCGAAAGAAGGGTTCGCCCAAGTTTTGTAATTCTGCAGTTTCGATGCCGCAGCCATGGTCTTCGATTGCTAGTTGTAACCTTGCCTCGTGGAGGTTTGTTTTTATGGTGATGGCGCTGCCTGAAGTGCTGTATTTACAGGCATTATCTAAAATATTATCCATGATTTGATTAAATAATCCAGCATGAATATTTACCAGACATGGCGATGTATTGTTTGCATCGAATAGAAAGTCTTTGAATCTTTCATGGTCAGACCAACCATTAATCCATTCTTGAATCCAAGAGGTTATTTCAACCTGCTTCATTTCAAACGAAGCAATTTCATCAGGACGCGCAAGAAACAAAAGGCTTTCAATAATCTGCTTAAGTTGCAGTCCTCGTTTGTTTACCAAATTTAAAACCCGGAGATATTCATGTGCAGGCCTGTCCTGTTTCAGTGCTACTTCCACTTGCCCAAGTAATGCTGCAAGTGGTGTTCGTAATTGATGAGCAGCATCGGCGCTAAAGCGGCTTTGGCGATCAAAGGCAGTTTGTAGCCTAGCAAGTAGATCGTTAAAAGTATGGCCAAGGCCTTCAAGTTCATCACCTGTTTTAGGGACTGAAAGCCTAGCGTTAGGATCACTGCCCAAAGATTTTCCCGATGCAGACATAATTGTGACAGGTGTTAAAGCTTGTTTGCAAATTAAACGTGCAAATAGCGCACCTATGATCCAGACACCGATGCCCGCAAAAAGCAATACTCTTGCGGTCAGCCATAGAGAAGAAATAATTGGCTGATGAGAAACTGCAACGGAAAGAGTAAACGAGGTGCTCAAATAATAAGGAACTCGGATAAAGTTTGGGTTTCCTGCAATTTCCAAGTTCATCTGCTGGTGTAAATCAGGCATGTTTGTGTGTTTGTTTGATGCAACTATTTCAGGAATAAAATTGCCGGCCCGAATTGTTTGAATGCTTACCGACCAAGGAGATCCAGTATTCCAGGAATCGCCCGCTAGCAGATTGTCGGAATAGTCTACCAATTTCCCTAGATTATCATGAACACTCCATCTGACTTGGTCGAATCCGCTACCGTGGCCTAAAACAATTTTTCTTTCGTTAGGTTCCCATTCTACATCTGTGGGGTGAACTTCTATTGCAGCGACCAAAGCGTGAAATGCAGAAATAGATTGGGTATCTGCTTGCCTGTACAAGTAATACCATTCAATTGCAAATACCAGTGCAGAAAAACCAGCGAGAATAATTCCAAGCCAGATTAAAAATAGCATGCTCAAGCGATTTACGATGGTCATGGATTTTCCCCATTGGGGAACTGATTCGAAAGAACATACCCTTTGCCACGAACGGTGAATAGAAGCCTTGGGCCATGCGATTCGAGTTTATGCCTTAACTCCATGATGTGAAATTCGATAGTGTTGGATAATCCATCATACTGATCTTCCCAAACTTGTTCGTAGATTCTGGTGCGAGAGAGGATTTCCCCCGGATGGCGTAGAAATAAAACCAGCAAGGCTTGTTCCTTTGCAGTCAAAATCAGCGTTTTTCCACTGCGTTGACTTCGTTGGCTGGCCAAATCAATGCTTATATCTTCATAGTTAAGGACAGTTCCAATCGTCAAATGGTTGCGTCTTGAAAGAGCCCGTACCCGCGCCAGTAATTCCTCAAAGGCAAAAGGTTTGCAAAGGTAATCTTCTGCACCGCAGTTTAGGCCTCGTACACGATCAGGAACAGAATCTCGTGCGGTCAAGAAGAGCACAGGGGTGGTTTTTCCAGCTTGTCTAAATTTTGTCAAAAGCGATATGCCATCTATTCCAGGCAACCACCAGTCTAGCAAAATAGCATCCCAAGATTCCGTGGTTAAACGGTGCCATCCGTCTATCCCATCTGCTGCATGCTCTACCGTATAACCTTCTTCTCGAAGGCCCCGTATGATGAAGTCTGCAATATCAGTTTCATCTTCGATGATTAAAATGCGGATGCCCATGTTTAAAAACTTATAAAAGTAAGGTAATACCCTTAAACGCATAATGCGTGGCTATTTTCAATTGACTCATAAAGATACCATAGCAAGTGTTCTTAAGTTCTTTATTAGGCCAAGATAAGATATTTCTTATAATTGAAAATAATCTTCATGATTTGAATATAAACATGGATTGATTTAATGTCTTCCAAAGGCCCCAGAGAATGGGTAGCCCTACCAGCAGCCAGAATGATCCCAGTAACAACCATTCGTTTTTATGAGTTGTAGTTTCATTAGGAATTGCAGAAATGTTGCTGGGTTTTGGTGAGGCAATTATTCCACTTTGCATGGTTGGGCTTTCAATTAAAAACCATTTTGCACTCACAGGTTTAAGCAGAAAATTACATACCATTCCGCCTAGAAGAAGTGATGAAAGTATAACCATGGTGGTATCATAAGCATGACTTTTTGGTATCCCTGATTGGATTTGGGATTCGTTGATGTAATTGACTAGCACCGGGCCAAGTATGCCCGCAGCCGACCAAGCTGTTAATAATCTGCCATGAATTGCACCCACCATTTTGGTTCCAAACATGTCTGCAAGGTAGGCAGGAATGGTTGCAAATGCGCCACCATACATGGTAAGGATCATGCAAAATATTAAAGCAAAAGCCGCGATGCTTCCAATTTTTCCTGCATAAGGAACGAGGGCGTAAAGTATAAATCCAAGAATGAAGAATATATGGTAGGTTGCTTTGCGCCCGATCATATCAGATAGAGAAGCCCAGAAAAAACGACCACCAATATTGAATAAACTAAGCAGCCCAGTAAACCCAGCAGCATAGGCTGCGATTTTTCCTAACTCTTCCTTGCTTAAATTATCAAACTCCTTTTCTAATCCTAATAACCTTCCCCCAAAAACTTCTTGCAACATAGGCGAGGCCATTCCAATCACCCCGATTCCTGCTGATACATTCAAACAAAGCATCATCCACAAAAGCCAGAACTGTGGGGTTTTCCAGGCATGATCAACATGTACATGCCCTTGTGTGATCATTGCGTTTGAAGTTTGGGCTTCAGGGGGATTCCAATTTTCAGGCTTCCATCCCTCGGGCGGTACTCGGTAGGCAAAAGATCCGATCATCATGAAAACAAAATAAATTCCAGCAAGTGTTAAGAATGTTTCCCATACTCCTACAGAGGTGGGGGTTGCAAATGTTTTCAGGAGTAAATCAGCTAGAGGCGAACCGATCATAGCTCCACCCCCAAAGCCCATGATCGCCATGCCCGTAGCCATGCCGCGTTTGTCGGGGAACCATTTGATCAAGGTGGAAACTGGTGAAATGTAGCCTAATCCAAGTCCAACGCCACCTATAATACCAGCGCCCAACCACAGTAGCCAGAGTTGATGGATGTAAACACCGAAGGAAGAAATGACTAATCCCCCACACCAACAGAGGGCAGAAATAAATCCTGCCTTGCGAGGGCCTGCCTGCTCCAACCATCGTCCGAATAATGCTGCGCTAGAACCTAGGAAAACAAAAAAGAGCGTGTACATCCAACCCAGCATGGGCTTGTCCCAATCATATTGAGTTGAGAACAATTTTTGAATGAAGGTCATGCCAGCAGGGTAGGGGACTGATGTTGTAATGCCAACGGCTTTGGTCAAAGGCAGCCAGAATACGGAGAACCCATAAGCCATGCCAATACACAAGTGGATACAAAGTGCAGCAGGCGGTACAAACCAGCGATTGAACCCTGGTTGTGCCACTGTTCTTTCTCTGGAAAGTAAGCCATTAAAATAGGTATGTATGATTGACATATGTTGTGATCTTTAGCTGAAAAGCAGAGGATTACCTAGCCTTGATGCGTACGCAAAGTATTGATGCCATCACGGAGTGCAGCCAGATAAATCCATAAATCTCCACCATAGGCAAGCATGCGGAAGCCTTGGTCGATGAACTTCTTGCCTTCAGGAATGCTTAAGGGCATGAAGCCGGGAGTTTTTTTATTTCGCTTGCAGGCATCGACCACTTTTTTTACCGCATCTTGAAATAATGGGTGATCAAATTGGCCAGGAATTCCCAAGCTTGTTGATAAATCAGTCTGCCCAATCCAGAGAACATCGATGCCTTCTACACCTGCAATAGCATCAACGTTTTCAAGGCCAGCCATTGTTTCGATTTGTGCAATCAGCAAAGTTTCGCTGTTGGCGGAACTCATTTTTTCAACAATGTTTCCGCTAATGTAATCATCATGTGCAATTGTAAAAGCTGCGCCCCTACGGCCCATAGGAGGATACTTTGCGGAGGAAACAAATTTCCGCGCCTGTTCTGCGGTATCGCACATGGGGATCATGATTCCCATTGCACCCATATCCAGCACGCTGGCGATGAAATGATATTCTGTTGCGGGGATTCGAACTAATGGCACTAGAGCAGTGGATCTTGAAGTTGCAACCAGCATTCGGATGGTTTCTGCATTCCAGCCAGTATGTTCCATGTCGAAAATTGCAAACTCTGCTCCAGCTTGGGCTGCAAGCCTTGCTATACCCGTAGTGTTGAATTCAAAAATAAAAGTCCCGATAGAGGTTCCACCTGATGTGATTTTTTGTTTTACCGTGTTGATTTTCATTAGCATTCCTTTTGCCTAGCAACTGATTCGATGGAAAACCGCTGGTACTTAAAAATGGGATTCTAACCGATGATTCCATTGGAACCAAATGAAACACATAAAGTTGTTTTTAAGAATTAAATGTGGACTTTAGATCTGTGTAACTGCTATCAAGCAAGTTTAAAAATTTCAACAGGTTCAGCCCGGCCTTTTACAGCCACTTTTCCAAGGCTGACAGTTTCTATGCCGATATCGCCAAGAGCTTCCTTAACCGTATCAGAAATCAAAAATTGTGAATTAAACTGTTTGTTGAGCGATTCTATTCTGGAGGCAAGGTTTACGACATCACCGATAATGGTGTATTCTTTTCTCTGGCTTGATCCGATATTACCCGTCACTGCTTTGCCAGTGTGCAGGCCTATGCCAACTCTCGTCGGAAGAATATTGCCAGCTTCAATTTCCTCTTTAAGCTTTTGAAGTATTTCTTTTGAAGCATTAACAGCATTGCGGGCATCAAAGCCATTAGAAAAAGGTGCGCCAAATACAGCCATGAATCCATCCCCTAGGAATTTATTGATGATTCCATGGTTGCGATTCACAATTTCGATCATGAAATCAAACAGGGAGTTGAGATAGGCGACAACTTCCTGTGGAGTACGGCTTTCTGAAAATGTAGTAAAGTTTCGGATGTCCAGAAACATTACACAAACATTTTGGACTTCCCCTTCTGTTGAATTCTTTTGGTGGAGGAGTTTCTCCATGACGGCAGGGGAAACATGTTGGCCAAACATGCTCATGATGTGGTTTTTCTCGCTTATCGATTGAAAAGATTTTAGAAACACTTTTTTTAATTTATTGGTAACGATCCCCGTGATTATTCCTGTCGTTAAGATCATTGAACTCTTTACAATGTGAACAATAAATATGCTAATTGGAGGCAGATTGTAGAAATTCTCATGTGTTTCTGTAAAATTGATAAGGTACCACGCAAGTAAAATATATTCGAGTGCAGCGATGACACCTGTAAAAATACAAACTGCAAAATTCAGACTTAATGCAGAAAGTGCAATGATTATGAAGTAAAGGAATACAGGGGGCAAGTATAGCGCATGAATCGATACCACCTGACTGATAATAAAAATAAATAATGTAGGCATACTAATTTCTACGAAAGCAACAATGTAGCGCAAAATTGTAGGAACACTTTTTCTTTTATCTAGACACTGATTTATGAAGTACCAGATAAGCAATTCAAACCCGGAAAAAACTATTAGCAACAATTCTATAATCAGGTGCGGTATGGGCAGTTTGTCGCCATATTTTACGTTAGAAAGATATATGTAAGAAACGATGAAATAAGCAATTGTCAGGATTGTGATAACGATGGCGAAAATTAAAGCCCGTAAGCTTTCGACCTTAAGAATTTCAAACTCAACGCTTTTTGCGATTTTTTCTTGTTCAGTTACTGCCATGCTAGAAGTTGTGACTTGTTCTTCATTTGTCATTAGTTTTTGCCTTTGGACTTGTTAAGCAAACAGTAGATTTTAATCAAGTACACCCGTTGTTTTACTTGCAAGGTGTTGTAGCATTCTAACTACTAGTTGTAATCATATTGCATGACAATAATACGCAATTGTTTCAATATTCGTGTGATGTTTTTATGCAAGAATCTCTCTAACTACCTGTCCGTGCACATCGGTTAGGCGGAAATCGCGGCCTTGATAACGATAGGTTAATTTTTCGTGGTCATAGCCCAGGCAATGCAGGATCGTTGCGTTAAGATCATGGATGTGCATCGGTTTCTGTGTGATGTTATAACCAAAATCATCTGTTTCCCCATGAACTATTCCAGGCTTGATACCGCCACCCGCCAGCCACACGGAGAAGCATCGACCATGGTGATCCCTGCCATATTCTTCCTTCAATCCTCCCTGCCCGTAAACGGTGCGACCGAATTCGCCAGCCCAGACAATAAGAGTATCGTCTAGCATGCCACGCTGTTTAAGGTCTAAGATTAAAGCAGCTTGGGCTTGATCGACATCGAGCGCTTGTTTTGGAATATTTGTGGGCAATCCACCATGAAGATCCCAACCCCGATGATAAAGTTGAACGCAACGCACGCCAGATTCAAGTAAACGACGCGCCAGCAAACAGTTCGATGCGAATGATCCACTTCGCTTGGACTCTTCACCGTATAGCTGAAAAGTTTTGTTTGATTCGGTTGATAAATCAGTAAGCTTGGGCACCGATGTTTGCATTCGGAATGCCATCTCATATTGAGCTATGCGGGTTGCGATTTCCGGATCGCCGGTTTCTTTGAACTGGCAGGCGTTAAGCTTTGCTATGCCATCGAGCATATTCCTGCGTAAGTTGCGATCAATACCTGGAGGGTCTGAAAGATATAACACAGGGTCGCCGCTGCTACGCAGTTTTACACCTTGATGATTGGAAGGCAGAAACCCGCTGCCCCATAATCTTTCCAGAAGCCCTTGGTTCGCATCTTTGCCAGTCCCATGAGAGATCAAAACGATGAAGGCTGGCAGATCTTCCGCTTCGCTTCCCAAACCATAGCTTAGCCATGCCCCCAGTGATGGCCTTCCTGGTTGTTGCGAACCCGTCTGAATGAAAGTGATTGCAGGGTCATGGTTGATCGCTTCCGTATGCATGGATCGAATCAAGCAGATTTCGTCGATTACTTTTGCGGTGTATGGCAATAGGCTGCTGATCCAGGTACCTGATTTTCCAGCTTGATTGAATTCAAATTTAGGTGCGATTATCGGGAAGCTTTTCTGGCCCGATGTCATGCCGGTCAACCGCTGGCCTTGGCGGATAGAATCTGGGAGTTCTGTGCCGTGGAATTTTTTAAGCTTAGGTTTGTAGTCTAAAAGCTCTAAGTGAGAGGGGCCACCGGATTGGAAAAGGTAAACCACCCGCTTTGCCTTAGGGGCAAAATGCGTGAGGTGATTCAATGCGTTTTCTTGCGCTTTGGCATCTTTGGCGAGAAGTCCTGCTATGGCGGCGGTTCCAAGAGCAGACGCTGAATGATTTAAAAAAGCCCTGCGACGCATCCGGTTGCTGAAATCAATTAGTGGGTTCATTTGGTTAAATTCCTGTTCGCATTTATAGGGCTTATAAGCAAAATTATCGTTGAGGTTTTTATGGCTTTGAAATCGTCTCGTCTAAATTCAAAATCATGCAAGTGATCGTGGTCCAGGCAGCAAGGGTTGATGTATTCAATTTCTCATTTCGCTTTGAATGCCCTATGGAGGTTAGATTGTTGGCAGCAACCGGATCCGATGAAAAGCGCTTCTCAGCAGTTTGTAATATTTTTAGAAGTACTTCCACTTCCTCTGTTTTTGGTGATCGACAAAGGGCCATCTGGAAAGCTAATTCGAACCTTGCTTGATTATCGTTTGCCTTTAGCAGGATCTGTTCAGCAAACTTGCGAGCAGCTTCTACATAGGTGGGGTCGTTTAAAAGCACTAACGCTTGCAATGGTGTGTTGGTTCGTGCTCTGCGAATGACACAGGTTTCGCGGTCAGGGGCATCGAATGCCGCCATGCCGGGTGGCGGGCAGGTCCTTTTCCAGAAGGTGTACATGCTTCTTCGATATAAACCATCTCCTAAATCTGCTTTATATTTTTCCCTTCGTTCTACCGAAACATCTTCCCATAAACCATCGGGTTGGTAAGGTTTTACACTGGGGCCGCCAAGGTGTTCCACAAGTAGTCCGCTGATAGCCAAGGCATTGTCGCGAACAGTTTCTGCTGGTAATCGATTTCGTGAACCTCGGCCAAGTAACTTGTTTCGTGGGTCTTTTTCCAATCCCTTGGTATCGGTGTTTGATGATTGCCTATAAGTTGAGGAAAGTACGATAAGCTTTAAGATTTCTCGCATGTCCCATTTTTTCTTAATAAGTTCTAATGCCAACCAGTCTACCAATTCGGGATGACTTGGCAGCGAACCTTGAATGCCAAAATCTTCGGATGTTTCAACCAATCCTGTTCCAAAAAACATTTCCCACCACCTGTTGACTGCGACGCGTGAAGTAAGAGGGTGGTTTGGATTAGTAAGCCAGTGTGCAAGCTCAAGCCGGTTCGGAACGGTGGTAGGCAATTCTGCAAAAATCCCCGGTACACCCGGCTCTACTACCTCTCCAAGTTGATCGTATTGGCCTCGTTTTAAAATATGGGTGGGGCGACGGGGTGTCAGTTCTCCCATAACCATTGTTAACGGCATAGCTTTTTCTAGCTCTGCTAGTTTTTTGGGAATCTCAAGCAACTCTGCTTTTATCTGTTTTGCTTGAGTGTCTACATGATCCAGATAATAGGATTTCAATTGCTCCAACTGGATGGCAGAACGCTTTGCAGGAGCAACCACCAATATTTCTTTAAGGCCTTGGATTGTTTCGCCCTTGGAAAGTTGTGCTGTATCTTTTGGGCTCAGAACGGTTGAGAAAAGGCGCACATCATCAATTTTTCCTGTAAAGGGGATGGATGATTGTCGCAGGCCGATGTGGAATGGTTTGTCAGTTTTAAGAGAACCTTCAAGCTTATTGTTGGTCGTGATATCTAGTTCTTGAGGTTGCCCATCAACATATATTTTTACACCCGATGCTTTTCGTGAACCATCATAGGTCACGGTAAGATGGTGCCAGGCATTTAAGGTGAGTGCTTTTTTTGTCACAACTTTAAAAGCACGATCAGGCCAGTGGTTGACGAAATGGCTAGCAACTTTGCCGCTTTCAAGAATAACATCGTAGCCTCGGTAGGCATTCGCATCATCGATTTTTGATAACACGGTGCTGGCTTGGTTGCTGGTTGGATAAATCCATGCAGCGAACGAGCATGTCTGATCGCTTTCGAATACACCTGTTTCATTTGCAGAAATATGAGTGTTGCCATCAAATTGCAATGCTTTACCAATGCGACCTGGAACAGAAGTAAAGTTGCCTTTAATAGTGCCAGGATTTTGCATTGAAATGGTGTTAGCAATAGTTGGACCTTTGGTATCATCCAAGGGGAAGTGCGCTACTAATCCCACCGGGCCAGCAGATTCAATTTGTTCTTTGCTCAATGACATTTCCCATTTTGTGATGTCCGCATCAATTTCCATTGAACGCTTTTTCAAGCGACTCGTTAACTCTTCATTGCTTGCTTCTAGCTTTGATTTTTCTGCCAACTGGGCTTGTGATGGAACTTTCAATAACGGTTCTGCCATTCGGCCTTGGCTATAAGAAACCAACTTGTCGGGGATGTTATTGAAGTAGGCTGCGAACCGATAATAATCTTTCTGTGTCAGCGGATCATATTTGTGATCATGGCATCTGGCGCACTGCATTGATAATCCAAGAAAAACCGTGGCAGATGTGTGCACACGGTCTGCAACATATTCCACCCGGTATTCCTCTTCAATAATTCCACCTTCAGTCGTGAGCACATGGTTACGATTGAAACCCGTTGCGACTTTCTGATTTAATGTTGCATTGGGAATTAAATCGCCTGCAATCTGTGCTGTTAGAAATTGATCGTAAGGCATGTTTTTGTTGAAAGCCTGAATCACCCAGTCTCGCCAGGGCCAAAGCGTTCGCATCTCATCATTGTTGTAGCCGTTGGTGTCTGCATATCGGGCGGCATCGAGCCAATGCATTGCCATTCGTTCGGCATGCCGATTCGAATTCAACAGGCGATCTGCAACGCGTTCGTAGGCACCTTCTGCTTTATCTGTAAGGAATGATTTTGTTTCATCTAGGGTCGGCGGCAGGCCAGTTAGATCAAGAGTAACTCGGCGAAGCCAAGTGCTGCGATCAGTTTCAAGCGTAGGGGTGATTTCTGCGGCTTCGAGCTTTTGAAGGATAAAATAGTCGATTTCATTTCTTGGCCAGTTGGATAATTTTACCTTGGGTAGGCTAGTTGATTTTCGGGGTGGCACAAATGCCCAGTGCTCTGCGTAGGGCGCACCCTCTGTAATCCATTGCTTCAAAGTTTTTCTTTGGGTGTCAGTCAAGGGCTTATTAAACGAAAGCGGTGGCATCTGGGATTTGTCATGGGCATCAATGCGGGTTATTAAACTACTGGCTGCAGGATTATTTGGAACAATGGGGTGATCATTGTTTTTTGTTATTGCAAGTGCTGCTGGGCGGAGATCCAATCTTAGCTTAGCTTTTCGCGAAGATTCATCCTGCCCATGGCAATTCCAACAATGATTTGCGAGTATCGGGCGAACATCCCGATTGAAATCTATCTTCGATGCGGGTTCCTGAGCTATTAAAGGCATCGTGCCCAATGCGAATAATTGTAACAAAACTGCAATTTTGATTCTTGCGTATCGGTGTTGATTTAATGGATTAGTCATCATCCTTTTTCCAGTATCTTTTTGCATTTAAATATTGTTGTTGCAGGCGGTGTTAGTTTGACAACAAATCAAAACCGATTTGATTACACTATAACCATACCAGCAGTTTTTTGAACCTATAATCTTCACATAGACTTCCAGATTGAGAGGCAAAAGGGGTGAGGTCTCTTTTTTTCAGCGCTTACCAACATGCGTAGATAAAGCAGGTAGACTGTATTATGCCTTCAATTGATGAAGCCTGAGAGCCTACCTGTTTTTTGTTCAGCCACACTGCCGAAAAAAAGACCTTACCTTTATTCAGCCCCTTCAATTGGAATACTTTAAATGGCTAGCTCTAACCCTTTTGTGTTATTGTTTGCTGATCCAATTTGTGAAAAATTGGTATCTAAAAAAGTTTGGCAACTGGCTTTGATTAAACAGGATTAACACTATGAACCTTTCCCGAATCACAACCAGCTTTCAACAGGTTCTCCCCGTCGTTCAACGGTTTGACTTGTCGGGCCTGTTCCCCGATGACACCGGCTTCGCTAGAAAGCCCGCCTTCAGCTTTGGTGGAGGCGGTATCGAATTCTTCGCTCGGCGGTTGGGGCGGTAGGCGCTTGACTGGCTCGATCTCGTGCGTCTCACCGACTTTCCCGCGGAGTATGGTGACGGGGGTGCCTTCTGGAGAGACAGCCTCTCGGGCTACGTCGGGCATCGAGATGCCGTGTTGCTGGAAGGCGAGCTTCACCAACCGGATCACCGACGACCGTACTTTCAGCCAACTGTGTTTGCGGCCGTTAAGCCAGAAGTAGACCCGCAGGTTCACTGTTGATGTCCCTAGGCTGTCGGCCAACACTAAAGGCTCGGGGCCGTTCAGAACAGCCGGGTGGTCCGACAACACTTTTCGCGCAATCTCTTGGGCCTCGCCCATCGAGTCGTAGTATCCGATGCCTACGACAAAGTCCTCGCGCCGGTTGGCGTTGGTGGTGAAGTTGCGGAGATTGCTCTTGTAAACGGTGGCGTTGGGGATCTGCACCAGGTTGCCGTCAAGGGTCATCAAGATCGTCGTGCGGACGTTCAGTTGCTGCACGTACCCAGTCACATCGGTGACTTCGACCAGATCGCCCGTCTCGAACGGCCTCTGCATGCTGAGAAAGATACTGGCCAGAAAGTTTTCGGTGATGTCGCGGAAGGCGATGCCGACGGCTAGACCGATCAGTCCCGTGCCGCCGACCACCGTCAACGCCAGTTGGGTCAGGCCGGAGACTCGCAAAATGATGTAGACGCCGCAGAAAAAAACCATCACACCCATCCCCCGAGCGATTACATTGCGAAGGAGATTCGCTCGGACCTTTTGGCGAAGGACCGCCCGTGATCCACGTGTTGCCAGCACACCGGCTCCGGCCGAGAGCGCCAGAATGAGCAGCCCAAAAGCGAAAAAGGGAAGCGAGCGGATGAAGTCTCGCCACAAGACCAATAGCCCGTTCCACGCCGGGCCGAAATCCCATACCGAAGGCTCGGGTACTTCCATCCGGTTGGCGACGGCGACGACATCTTGGGTGTTTCGCGCCAGATCGCCGGCCCACTTCTTGAGTTCATCCGTTTCCGTCCGGCCGTTCAAGAAAACGACACCTTCCTCGACCTGGACTTGAGGATCGGTGAACCAGCCGGTGGCGTCAAGCACACTCTTGAGACGCTTGCGAATCTCTTCATCGCGTGCGACGGGCTTGACGTCTACCTTGGCAGGCGCTGGGGTGAGGCCCTTCTTTTCCTGAGCCGAGACTTTCTGTGGAATTTCGGCTGTGCTCCCTGACCCCTGTGCCATCAGAGATGACGTCGGTGCGCCACAAACCAAAACAACCATCGCTACTGTTCGCATTAACCCATAGCAGCGGCCGACCATTGCGCACCAAATTACAATGGAAGACTTCAATAAACGTGCGCCAAGGCTCCTGTACACTTCTTGGCAGGTCAGGCTAGGTTCTTGGCACACCCAAATTCTCCCCAGCCTGATCCATTGAGGCAATTGTTTTTTGCCGTGTTGACAATCGTTGACAAAGTGAATCATCTCTCTATGTGCGGGTGCAAAGACGGGGCCCGGCATCGGCGGCGGTACGGGAAGCGGTGGCGGATTGGGGATTGGGCCCGGTAGCGGGATCGACGGCCCCGTTGGACCCGGCTGCGGACGAGGCTTAACTAACGCCCCTGCTCGATCAGATTGTTTCCACCGAGTGTGCCTTTCGCCTTGCCACTTCCCATTATATTGAGGAGTAAGTTGATCTCTATTAACTAGTTTTTTAAAACACGTGTGCATTTGATCCTCGGGTAATTTGTCGATTTGGTCAGAGGCAACACAGGAATGCAACCAACGCCTTTTTCTCGTCGTCGGTTAACTCCAATCGCCTGAATGAATCTGAGTCTGATGGACGCCTACGATGCATTGGGCTCTTCCGCAATCATTCGCTGCATGATCTTGATCTTCGAGCCGATCAGGAGCACGTTGGGAATGTCGATTTGTTCTTTCGTGGCTCCTGTGGTCCGAATCTGGATGTCGCCGGAACCCAGTCCGAGGAGCCAATGGCGAAAGAAGTCTTCGCGGTTTTGCTCCAGCATCATTCCGTTGGTGTCGTAGCTCTTCGAGCCTGCCCCGAGGACGACCTCGTGGGTGACTTGCCCCGGCTTGATGAGCCAGTAACTCATGCGATCTACTGCGAATACGGAGATGGCCCACATCAGGAACATCACCGTGGAGAACCAAAGATATGCGCCGAAGTTCAGATGGATCTTGAGTCCCCCAAACCAAGCGAAAATCTCATCCCACCAGCCGAAATAGGCGAGCAACACGGTGACGAGCGCCACCCCAAGGAGCACTAGGCCGGAGGCCAAACCCCGCACCGAAACGTTGGTGATGAGAATGACCAGCAGGAGCGTTAGAAAGTAGAAGACCCCGAGGTTGCTGCTTCCGTGGAACCACTCGTTGTCCTGGGCGATCTGGTACTGTTGTCCCAAGGAATAAGTCAGAATCGCCATCAGATACCCCACCGCCCAGACCGGCCACCAGTACACAAGCGATGAGTGGCTGTAGATCTTCAGTTCGCTGACGGGCTTCGCCACCTCTGATTCATATGGCGGTTGGTCCTCGACACGAGGAGGATTTACACCTGCCGGCCGAGCCTGAACTGAGGCCGGATGATTGACTGTTGCCGGATCATTTGGCACCGGCTGCGTAGAAGAGGGGTTGGGTGGCAAGAAGTACTCTGCTGGGTGGTTACTCACGTCATTTACTCCTTCGATAGTAATGGTGGTATCGTGTCCGCATCCCGAACACGATAATTCCGTTTGTCTGGCAACAAAAGGGCTTAGCTCTCCGCCATTCAAAATCGGTAGATCGCCGCCACCCCCGATTCCGACGGCATCCCCTCGGCAGGAAGCACGATGACCTCGCCCTTCATTCTCAGCACAATTTCCCCCAGATCATCGAGCAGATCATCGACTTCTGGATCGGCGAGATCGGCCATCTGAACCTGGCCAGTCGGGCGGTCGATTCTGCCGGGGATCTGTCGGTCGTCCTCGATCAGCAAAGTGCCAACACGCCCGCCGTCGCTGCTAATGCGATCTGAGCAAGATCTTCCGAACCGAGGTCTCGGGATTGCGCCGCTAGAAAGTCGTCGCTCAGTTTCGCCAAGCGTTGCAGGTAGGCGGGTTCGACGAAGCGCCACGCCTCCACCCGTAACTGCTCAAGGTTCAGGCTCTCGGGGTTCTTCATGACACCAGTCGCCATCAGAAATGGATTGTGACTAACCGCGCAAAATGGAGCGTGATACTCTGTCAGGGCCGCGAGCATTAACGGCAACCCGGACGTGCGGGAGTGGTGTTCCAAAATTCCCCGGTCGATACAACGGAAGAACCGATCCCGATCGATGTCGGCTTCGTCCTTCTTTGAACCTTGCCCGTGGTGCATGGCATGTGCGCCACCGGCGACTGATCCGCCGTGGGAAGAGACTGTCTCGTGGGGTTCGGTTAGTTCTTCCCCCAGCGCTTCATTGATGGTCGA
Source organism: uncultured Planctomycetaceae bacterium (assembly GCA_937888715.1). Taxonomy (GTDB): domain Bacteria; phylum Planctomycetota; class Planctomycetia; order Gemmatales; family Gemmataceae; genus UBA969. The sequence goes on from CALARU010000260.1 coordinate 17,822, forward strand.
AGGCATGTTCATCAACTCGACCTGGTCGAGGGCGTAGCGGTTGCCTTCGTATAGCTTGGCCTCGTGGCGGCTCAGCGCGAGAACCTGGTAGCGGTCGGCCGATTGGATTACACGGATCAGTGGCTTCAGGTGAAAGCTGTCGGCAACCACGAGCAGTTCCGGGACCGTGCGTTGCAGATCGAAGACCTCGAACGTGTCAGGCGCACTTAGGATGGCCAGGCCGTCCGTCCGGTGGTTCCAGAAGCGGTCGTCCCGTGCCAGCTCCTGAAACTTCTCCAGAAGCGTGCGCACCTTGACCGTCGGATATTTCTGCCGCAGAGAGTTCTCCATCTCCGCAAGCAGGTTCCGGTAACGGATCGGGTCTTGCTGGTTCTCGGGATGGTTGCGGTGGGTCGGCATATAGAGGGAAATACATGGCGGCTCGTGATCGGATAAAAATTCCATTAGAAGGTCGGTGGTGATTTGTCGCATTAAAAACTCCGGATTATGGTGGGCGCAGGAATAACGATATATCCCAAGCGGCCCACGTGTTATGGGAAATACTCTAGAAATGGCTCGGTCTAGTCGTGTCATCTGTATGATTGTGACTGAGCGGCTCGTTCAGGTGATTGGAATTGGCTTGTCCTAGCGCAATTTTGGTTACAGCTTGCAAGAGGCTGGCTGCGGAATGGTAGGGCAGGGCGTCAAGAAATAGAACGGGTTGGGGGTCGCCCGCCAGATGCTGTTGGCGCTCGGGGTTGACAGTCGCATAGTGAATACCTTCCCCATTTGCCTCTAACAGCCACCGGTGCAGCTCGCTCAGTTCGAGTTCGCCGATCTCGTCGGAGCCACCCCAGCCGGCCTGATCGATATATTCCTGCGCTGCTTGGCGGACCGTGAACAGCACGACAACTTCCTCTTCGCCCGAGTCGCCGGCATGAAAGACGGGCGTATCCAGAACACTTATTCCCCTTTTGGCAATGACGTAGGCAACTGCCAATTTGTTATCCCTAGTTTGGTCGGATCGCTTTTCGTCCAGTCGGGCCCCGGCAGCCGAATTGGCCTCTTGCACCGCTCGATTGAGTTGGGCTGCAGAAGAATGTTTAGCGTCCGTAGCTCCTTTAGTAGGCTGAGAATTGTAGACGCGTTGGCTTCTGTCACCCACTTTCAGGACACGCATACGATTGCGCATCAAGCCTTCCTCACCAGGTACGCCTCGGCTGTGATAACCACCTGGCAGGACGGCCTTTGGTTCATTAGTATCTGCACTGCCCAGAAGGCTGTTTTGGTTAGAGTGTTCCATTTGTCGTTTCTCCATTAATAGTTATAGATGTAAAACTTCCCAGCCGCTTGGCTTGGTTACGACTGATCCCCGGCGTAAAACGTACGACCTTTCGGATCTTCTAACCGCCCGAGAGTACGCTTGAGAGTTCTCTCAAGTTTGTCAGCGGCACCATCTAGGGCTTGCGCCAGACTTGATCCCTCCGCGCTAACGGCGATCGGCTGCAGGCCAGCAAGACGCGCTTCCATTAGGCACCTTTTGTCGCTGTCGCCAGACTTCTGACTGCCGTTCTGGTCAGTTAAATGAACTTCCACACGTGTAATCCGGTCCCTAAACCGGCCTAATGCACCCTCAACCACGCCTTCGACTTGGCGGGTCAGTTCTTCATCACCCTCGACGTGATTGCCCGTATTGACTTGGATTTTTATGATTACTTCCTTTGAGTATCGGCTTCTTAGCCTTGTGTTGGAACTATCCGTTTCTATAACTGCACCCCGCCAGTCCCGCTGCAACAACGGGACCAATGTCGTTAGCCGGTATTTGTCCTGCAGAATGGGGAACTACTTTGCAGCGGCTTTATACGCCTTCTCGCACTTCCGGCATTCCTCGGCACATGCCTTTAAATTCTTGTCATCGGGGAATGCTTCGCAAGCTTTGGCGCAATTGGCGCAACATATCGAACAACATTCGCACATTACAGCAGCAAGAGGTCCATCACTTGCACAGACTTGGGAGCAGGCGGCACAGCAGGTTGCACAGTCGCGGCAGTGCATCAGGCATGACAAGTAATCCCTCTTGCCATCGGCCAGCATATCCGCACAGTACGAGGCACAGAGGTCGCACACCCGTTGGCAATCCGAGCAGGTTTTGGCACATTCCTGCATCTTAGAATCAACTTTTTTTTCTGCCGCTTGTGCTTGATTGGAGAACGCATCCACTCCGACTATAGCGAGCGTAAATGCAAGTGCCATCGAAGTAATTCCAGAGAATAATCGGTTCTTCATAGCAAACAGCCTTTCTTGATAGTCCTACGCCTTAATGC
>CALARU010000261.1 GCA_937888715.1 uncultured Planctomycetaceae bacterium
GTCAGTGGGTTGTCATCGGGAAGGTCGATTCTTTTGGCAAGGCCGAAGTCAGTAACGAGCGGCTGGTTTTCGCGATCGATGATAACATTGGAAGGTTTTAAATCTCGATGCAACACTCCTCTTTCATGAGCATGATGAACAGCCCGGGTGATCTTTGCAATAAGCGAGGCTGCATCTCTTGGCTTGATGGGGCCCTGCGCCAGAACTGTTGCAAGGGTTTGTCCTTCAACAAAGCGCATGCTGAAATAGGGTTGTTCTTCGAAAATGCCTGCTTCATGAACAGGAACAATATTTGGGTGCTCAAGCAGGGCGATGGCTTTTGCCTCTGCTTGAAATCGTGCCATCTCTTCGGGCCTTGCATGCCCTCCTCGAAGTACCATTTTCAGGGCAACCATCCGCCCCAGATTTTTCTGCCATGCTTTATACACCACACCCATGCCGCCTCTTCCCAATTCTTCAAGAAGTTCGAACTCTCCAAAGTATTTTGGCAAAGATGTTGCTGGCGTGGGTGTTTCGTACAAAGGTTTTTGAGGGTTGAGCAATTCAGGTCGCCCGAACACATCTGCAAATTGGCTCGCGGCCCAAAGTTCTCTTAATTCTTGCGCAAGCTCAGGGTGCTCTACACATACCTGTTCAAGATTGTTGCTTCCATTTCTGGATTGATTCAACAAATCTTCCAGAAGCGTTGCAAGGAGTTCATCAGAAGTATCTTTATTTGACTGCGAAAGACTCTTGATTTTATCCATGTTAAAGGCCCCCAGGCAATAACCCACTGCGTAGCTTTCGTACTGCACGAAGGTAGCGCATCGATGCCGCTGCCTCGGTAAGGCCTAACAAAGCCGAGACTTCTTGATTGGTCATCTGCTCGGCATGGCGCATAAGAACTATTTCTCGGTCATCGGGATCTAAAAGGTTAATGGCTGAATCTAATCTGCCTTTTAGCTCTGCATGAATTGCAGCGGAAGCAGGGGTAACTTCGTTGGCGAGTAGTTGGCCCGCAAGTTCAATTGAAGATTGATCGTTCATCCCTGAAATGACGAGAGGTTTTTCGCGATCAAGGCTTCTTCTTTTGGCAACCCTGTGCTTACGATGTGCATCGATGATGTGGTCGAGTGCGATATGCCTAAGCCAAAGATGAAAAGGCATGGCTTCTGGGTTTCGCAAATAATCACTTAATCTGCGGTGGGCTTCAAGCATCACATCTTGCACAATATCGCTAGCATCAACCCGGGCCGAGAGTGCTGGGTCAATTCGATTATTGATCATCCGCCTAAGAGGCTCCCGGTGATGTGAAATCAATCGATCTACCGCATCGGGACTGCCAGACTTGGCATCGGTTAGCAATTGATCTTGAAGCGGATTGTTTTCATTCATTATCTTTTCCCTGAATAGAATACATGCTCATTTTAGCAAAGTTGCTTCATAATAACCCAACTAATGTCAAGGAATGTGCACTGATGACCAAACTGAAGAATGAGTCAGAACATGTCTTCTGAGAAATCATCCTCGATTTCTTCATCTGGGATGGGTGCTTGTTCTTCGTTGGGGTAGGGCTTCCAAACTCTTGTAAGGTAGTAAAGAGCGAATGCATCATAAAGGAAATGCACCATAATGGGCGCTATCAGGTTGCCTGTCCATACAAAGAGGAAGCCGAGATAAAACCCTACCAATGTAGCTAGTATAAAATAACTTTTGCTCATGGAATGCATCATGCCAAACGAAAGGCCTGCAGCCATGACTGCCGCCCAGGGCGGGCTATCTTGTGCCAGCCAAGTTTGCAACACCCCTCGGAAAACCATTTCTTCCCCCACCCCTGCAAGCAAGCTTATCCCAATAAGATCGGGAATCGTACACCTGCGCATCATTGGCCTGATGGTATCTTTACTGATGGTTTTTAACTTGCCTAGAAATGGAATTGATCCATGTATCATAATTAGAAAAATAGGCAGCAAGGGCAAAGTTGCTGCCATTCCGATCCATGAATCGTGCCAGCTGATAACAAAATTACTTAAAGGGTGCACGCCCAGTAACCAGCCAAGTGGGTATGCCCCCAGCACCAACCCGCCTTCAACCAAGATGGAGATGGTGATAACCTCGGCTCTGGTTTTAGGAAGTTGATCCATCTTAAGTGGGCGGCTCGGCAGAAATAATATTCATACCCGACATAGGGCATTCAAATGATTGTTATAGCAAGTTCACATGATTTAGGTCAGGCAATAATGTCATCTACTACTCTGCCATGCACATCGGTCAGGCGGAAATCCCGGCCTGCATAACGATAAGTAAGCTTCTCGTGATCGAACCCTAAAAGCTGCAACATGGTAGCATGTAGGTCGTGAACATGAACCTTGTTATCTTGAGCAGCAAAGCCAAATTCATCGGTATTTCCGACGACGGTGCCCCCCTTTACGCCTCCCCCTGCAAGCCACATCGAGAACCCGTGATGGTTGTGGTCTCTGCCATTGATTTTGCCCGCATTGGCTCCGGGGGTGGGAAGCTCCACGGTGGGGGTTCTGCCAAATTCTCCGCCCCAAATAACTAAAGTATCATCAAGCATGCCCCGTTGTTTTAAGTCGGAGAGTAGGGCCCAGATGGCTTGGTCGCATTCCTTGGCAAGGCGTCGATGATTGATTTCGATATCGTCATGGCTATCCCAAGGCTGGCCCGCACCATGCCATACTTGTACAAATCGTACACCTCTTTCAAGAAGCCTACGGGCGATTAAAATTTGTCGGGCTTGAACACCGGGCCCATACATTTCCAGCACATGCTTCGATTCTTTGCTGACATCAAAGGCATCTGCGGCATCCATCTGCATGCGGTATGCGAGTTCGAATGATTGAATTCGTGATTCTAGGATTGGATCGGTCAGGCGATCTTTGGCATGAAGTGAATTCAGCTTTTGTAAAAGATCCAACTGTTGTCTTTGTTTCTCTAGCGAAAGATTCTTGTTGCGAATGTTCTCGATGAGTTTGTTTACTTCGGTTTGGTTGGTGTCGATGTAGGTGCCTTGGTAGATGCCGGGAAGGAAGCCCGCCTGCCAGTTCTGAGATTCTTGAATGGGGTAACCGCCCGGGCACATCGCAATAAAGCCTGGCAGGTTCTGGTTCTCAGTTCCTAGCCCGTAGGTAAGCCAACTGCCCATACTTGGCCTGATAAGCCTTGCTTCGCCACAATTCATCAGCAGAAGCGATGGTTCATGATTGGGAACATTGGCATGCATGGATCTGATGATGCACATATCATCAACATGCTGAGCGGTCTTTGCAAAGAGTTCGCTAACTTCAATACCTGA
>CALARU010000262.1 GCA_937888715.1 uncultured Planctomycetaceae bacterium
ATGAATGACTTCAAAGCCCATGGACTGCGTTCCATGGGTCTGTTGGAATTAGCCATGGACGAACATAGAAAAGAACCCCAATCTATTGATCAGCCAATGTTAATCCTATCTTGCTTTAGGTTCTAAAGGGTTTTATAATAAGCTTTTATTATAAATCTTTTTAAAATTGAAAATATATTTATGAACACAAATGTTTCTGTAAATTCCTGCCCTTCAAAAGAAGAACTAGATGAGTTTTTAAAAAAAACCATTGATAACCCTCAACGATTAAACTTCCTAACAGACCATGTTTCTAATTGCGCCAAATGCCAGGCGGAAGTCGCTTCTTCCAGTGAGGTTTCTGCCCATACCACTTTGTTTTCTTTGAATGATCCTAAAATCGAAACACAAGTAAATCAGGAACTAAGCGTACCTACCCAAGTGCTTGGGCAAAACGAAGGGCCAAGGGGCAAAGACACCCAACCGGGGTCTGCAACCGAGATTTTCAGATCGGTGAACCTTCCAAATGTCCCTGAAAAAATAGGCGACTTCATCATTCGTAGATTACTCGGGAAAGGTGGAATGGGCTTGGTGCTTGAAGGCGAAGATCCAATCCTTAAACGAAAAGTTGCAATAAAAATCCTTCATCCCGAATTTGGGTTGGTAGAGAATAATCGATTACGATTTATGCAGGAAGCAAGAGCCGCTGCTGCTATTGAACATGAAAATATCATCACCATCTATCAGGTTGGTGAACAAGACAACACCTCGTTTATTGCAATGCAATTATTGCGCGGAGAATCACTTGCGGAGCGTATTAAGCGCGCCCCCGTTCCCGTGAATGAAATAATCAGGATCGGGTTGGAAATTTCCCGGGGCCTTGCTGCCGCCCATGATCATGGCCTGATTCACCGCGATATCAAACCCGATAACATCTGGCTTGAATCAACCGGTTCAGATTTGGTGTGGACCCGGTTAAAAATTCTTGACTTTGGCTTGGCAAGAGCCGTGGAACATACCGACAACTCCATGACAGGGGCAGGCATTATAATGGGCACCCCCTATTATATGTCCCCCGAGCAAGCCTCTGGTTTACCTCTTAATCTTAGCACCGATATTTTCAGCCTGGGCGTTTTGCTTTATCAGTTGGTTACGGGTTCCTACCCCTTTGAAGGCAGGACAACCTTAGCCGTCTTGAATGCTGTGACCAGCGCTTCACCCAAACCAATTGCGAAAACCATTCAACCTACGCCCCCTGCGTTGATTGAATTAATTTTTAAGATGTTGGAAAAAACTACAAGCCTCAGACCCAAGGATTGCCATCAGGTTGAATCCATGTTGCAGGCTATTCAAGAAGGCCAAAATCCCAAAGTTCCAACGGCTAATTTGGGCGCTAAAAAAATTGCAGCATGGGCGGGCGGAATCTTTTGTTTGATGCTTCTATGTTTGTTTGGTTTCTTTTATTCTGCAATCTTTCCGCAAGAGCCGATTCATGTGGGTCTTCTTCATGATCTTACGGGCTCCCTTTCACAAAGTGGAAATTCCGTCAAGGATGCAACCATATTCGCAATCGATGAAATCAATGCGCGGGGTGGAATCAGAGGCCGTAAAATCCTGCCTTATTACGAAGATGGAAAGTCCAAGCCAGCTCTTTATCCCGAACTTGCAACCAAACTCATTAACGACAAAAAAGCTTCTGTAATCTTTGGTTGCTGGACTTCCGCAAGTAGAAAAACCCTTCG
>CALARU010000263.1 GCA_937888715.1 uncultured Planctomycetaceae bacterium
CCTTTGTCAGTTAAATTTTCACTTGTATACCATTCGAGTCCTAGATTTTGTTCCGAATTTTTAAGAATTTTTAAGCTCGTCTTTGCAATCGTTTCAATTGGTATGTCTTTGTTTCCTAATATAGACTCCAATTTGAATAATGGATCAATTAGGTCCTTTAATATGAATGAACTTATTGGATGACCTAATTTTAATTCAAGGTGCTCCGTCAAAGTTGATGTTAGATTTTCAAATGTAATATTGTTTCTTATCAATTCTTGGTCAATCCATGTGCTTATTTCATGATGATAAGCAGGTTTTTCTTGTACCCATGATTGGATTAATTCCAAACAGGTTTTGTTGATTATTACTTGCTGATTTAAGTCGTTTGATAGTAAATCTAATTGCGCTCCAGCAGATTTGTAAGATCTTTTTGCCGAATATTCGGCTCTATAATTTTTGTTGATTTCCGAACCTTGGTTGTAAATTTTCAATTGGTTTGCGTAAACTATCGTTCCCATGTCTTGCATTAATTTTAAATGAACAACTTTTTCATTGGTTGATGTTTCTATCAAGATTGTTTTTAGTGTTCGATCTGCTATTTCTATTTTCTCTAATTCTTGCAGTGTTATTGCTGTATTGGTTGCCATTTGCACGCTGCAATTATCTTTTGCAGGTAATGCCAAAATTAGGTTGAATGTCGGTGGTTTTAAGTTTAGTTGGAGGCAAGATTCAATAATTGATTTGCAAACGTCTAAAAGTGAACCAACGGTACCACCTCCAGCATGAGTTAAAATCCAAATATTAGGGCTAATTATCCCCGGCATGGTGTTCGAGTATGCGGATTGATTAATTTTATTCAAAAGCTTTTTTAGTACATCATTTAGTTTATCTCCCGCATCAATTATTGCAAGTTTTCCTAGCGTTCTATTTCCTTCTGTACTAAGGTTTTTTGGGATTTGATACAGTTTACTTAAAGGAAGCCATTGTGCTAGTTTTTCCGATTTTTCTTTATTGCCTAAATAGTAGTTAGGTCTATTTAGTTTGAAAACCACAACTTTGTCAAACGGAAGTTTAAGTTGATCATCATCTTTTGTCGTGATTAGGCCCTGGGTGTCGATATCAATACCAAGTATTTCAATAGGTAAAGTTAGTCCAGTTAATTTTGAATGGTTATTAAGTGCATTATCGAAAAATGCGGTTGCTCCGATGCCCGTTCTTCCTAGCCCAATTATTAATGAACCTGTGCGATTTTCCAGATTTAGAATTAGATCTTTGTTTGGTATTGATTCTTCTTGTTCAGTTGTTTGGTTTGATGCATTTTGTTCATCATTTGATTTTTTGAAAGATAATGTTTTACTTAGGTCAATGTTTTTGATTGCTTGGTCTTTAACTTTGGATTCAGGAATAATATATTGATCTTCTAAAATAAAAGGCTGATGCGATATTTGAAAATCAAAGGGTGTGTGAATAGTTTTTAAAGCGTTTATAAATTCGGTGCATGTTTTAAAACGATCTTCGGGTTTCTTTGAAAGAGCCCTGGCTATTATAGGTTTTTCGCTTTCTTCAAGTGAAGAAAGATTTGGGGCATCAGTTAAATGCGATTTAATAATATTTCGTAAATTGTCTGATTCAAAGGGTTTTTTTCCAGTTGTCATTTCTTGGTAAACGATAGCTAGGCTATATTGATCACTGAATCTGCTTGGCCGGCCCTCTATGAGTTCGGGTGCAGAATAAATAGGTGTAATTCCGCCTTCAAATTCTTGGTCTGCAATTGTAAGATCGTGGACTAGCCCAAAATCTCCAATTTTTAAATGATTGTGTACTAAAAATAAGTTTTGGGGCTTAATATCTAAATGCTGTAGTTGATACTGAGAATTGATTACATCGAGTGCTTCTGCAGATTCCGCCAAGTAGTGTAGCGCTTCGTTTTTTGGTATTCCCTGTAGTTTTTTTTGTTTGCATTCCTGATATCGGTCCCAAAGGTTTTTGTCTGCAAGTTCCATAACGATAGCTAGGCAGTTTTCGATAATATCAATTCGTTCCATTGTAAGAATGAAAGGATGTCTGATAATTTTAATTCGATCAACTGCGCGCCATTCTTGTTCTGCTCGTATATCTGATTTTGCACCAAGTTTTCCTGATACAAATTTAATAGCTTTAAGAATCCCTCCTGGAGCTATGCATTTCCAAACTTCGCCAAATCCACCACTGCCAATTTTTTCAAGGACTCGATAGCCTGGAATTGGTTCGTAATTCGGGTAAATTTTTATCATGGTTGATGCAATTTTAACTTCAATAAATGTTTGGTAATGTCTAATTACTAATATTACTTTAACATTGTTCATTGCTGTAATGATAAAAATAATGATCTTGATAAAACACGATCAGTCTTTTTGTTTCTTTTGTGAAGGGCTTAATACGTGTGAGGTGAACTTTGGTTAGTGTGTTAGTCAGTGTTCGAAATGTTGAAGAAGCTAAAATTGCCTTAAAGGCTGGAGTTGACCTTATTGATTTGAAAGAGCCTGAAAAAGCCGCAATGGGTATGGTTGATTTGTCGGTTGTTTCACTAATTCAAAAGGCTTTACCTTCTAATTTGTCCCTTAGTATGGCTTGTGGGGAGTTGTCCGACGTACCAAAACATTTAGATTTTCTTCCCACTGGAATTTCTTTTTATAAGTTTGGGCTTTCGAATTGTAAAAGTACAGGTAACTGGGTGCATAATTTACTTTTACTCAAAGAGCAGGTGCTTTTGTTAAATGAATCTGCATTTATAGTTCCGGTACTATATGGCGACTATTTAAAAGCTAATTCAATCAAGCCATTCGCTCTTTTAGAAATGTTATTAGAACATTCTTTTTTTGCGATTATGATCGATACTTGGGTTAAGGATGGTTCTTCGGTTCTTGACTGGATTACAGTAGATGAACTTTCGCAAATACAAAACAAGTGTGAAGTTAATAATGTAAAATTTGCTCTTGCAGGTTCATTGAATCTTGAAAAAATAACACGGGTTATTCGGGAGGGGGTTAAACCTGCATGGTTTGGGTTTCGTGGCGCAGTTTGCAAAGATCGCTCTCGAAACAAAACAATTGATTTTGGTTTAACTTTAGATCTTATTGCTGGAGTTAAAAGGCTGAACAGTTTGGGAAGTTCTTAAATTGATTGTATGTATAGTGGGGTTATGTTTTTTTTTATTGAATAGCTTGTAGAAAAAAGGATCGACATAATTTTGGTTGCACGCATCTCCCCAGTTTTTTGATGATGGGAAGTCGACTGATTTCAACAAATATAATTCACTAAAATCGAAATCTTGTGCGAATCGAAGTGCAACACTATCAGAACGCACATCCCTAGTTTGTGGCAAAAATGGTTCACAATTAACCATTTTGTCATTTTTGCAATATTGATGTGCATCTAAAAAAAACAAACCTAAATTTTTTTTAAATGGTGTGCTTGCCATTGTGGCTTCTTCGAAATGAGACATTAGCGAAATTGCATTTTCAGTCATTATTTGCAATGAATCCCAATGTTCAAGTATAGGGTTTTTGTTTGCATAATTTAGTTCTATTTTTCGTACCGCTTTTCCGCCGCCAACTACCACTACTGTGCAGGCGGGTTGCAATTTCTTTAGCAATTCGGCGAGTTTTTGTTGCAAGTCGTTCGTGTCGAGAAGGCTGCCACCAACTTTTATGACATTACAGTTCATGGTGATTACCAGCTAACTTCATAATGCTGTAGGCGCACGCTGCACTGGAATTTTCAATTCCGAATGCGTTAGAAAATGAATGAATACTTGGTTTTGTTTTCCATGCAAATGATTCTATTATCATTTTTCCCAAAGTTTCTCCTGATCCTGATATGCTGATCCACTTTGGTTCTTGGCCTTTTCTTTGAAGATGTTTTTCTAGCGCAATCGTGATCCATTTGATTTGTGTTTTGATAGCAAGTTCACTTGTTTTTATAATTACGGACATTGGGATTTCATTTTGATCCGCACAAAGCATTTTGGCAATTCGCCTAGCTGAGTTTGTTTTTGTAAACGACCTCCTATCTGCTGTTTCAGTGTCTTCTTCGTCTTCTTTTAAATTGTTTACAAGTAGGTGAGCGTCCGCAATAGTTGCAAAAAATTCTTGTGCGTATTTGCTTCCTAATAATGAAGCCATTGGCGTTCGTTTTATGCCGGTGTAAACAAGTTCGCCATACTTTAGCCGTTGGGTGTCGGTGAGGCCTTTTGGGCTTGGGTTTCCTTGATCGATCGATGTGATGTCTGTGGTGGTTGAACCGATATCAATTGATAGCCCAAAGTTTTCAGGATGTTGTTTTGCAATAAAGCTTGCCAAGCCAAGCCAGTTTGATGCAGCACAAATTGTTGGGTTTTGGATTGCGTCTTCCAGAGGAATAAAATTTTGGTTTGTAGTCCAAACTAAGGGCGTAAATTGTTTCTTAGGAATAGAATTTAAGATATACCTCACTCCTTCAGATTTTGTTTTAAAGCAGTCGCACAGTTCTCCGGTCATGGTGATAGCAAGTGTTCTAATTTTTTTTTCAGGGATGATTTTTTCAAGAATCGCTGGTAATGATTTCTTTTTTTTCCATAGTGGAAATATGGTGTTTAGGGTGTACCCATCAGATTGGCAATATTTAATATTCGCCCCGCCTATGTCGATGCCAGCTATTGTTGATGTTTTTTTTAACATAGGGTTTTTTGAGGTTTATCTTCTCTTAATAAAAGAAAATTTATTCTATTGGATTTAAACAAGACACGATCTGATTTGGAACCTGAAAATGTTTATAAATGAAAATTAAGGTTTACTAGGTCTTAAATTGTGTTCCAGAATAGATTTTATTTTTTTGCTAAACAGCGTAAAGGACTTGATCGCTAAGTGATATTAACGATAAATTCATGAAATTAAAGAAGTTAATGTGCCATTTGTTATATTTTGGACTAACCTTTTGGGTTTTTATTCGAATTATTTTGGTTTTATCAATAAAAACAGTTGACCTACTAGAGATGTTGGGGTACTTTTCTTTTACCTACCTGTTTTTAAGCGTGGCTTCCTACCTTAGATGGAGTCTTATCATGCTATCTTTTTCTGGTGGTTCCAATAAATTTTGCGATGGTATCAATCGCCGAAACTTTCTCAAAATTGGCGCTTTCGGTTCCTCCCTTTCTCTTACTGATATGCTTCGAGCTAAAGAATCTGGTAAAGTCGGTACAGCTAAGTCTGCTATTATGATTTATCTTCCTGGTGGTCCATCCCATATGGATATGTATGACCTAAAACCCAATGCGCCTTCTGAATTTCGTGGTGATTTCAAACCGATTTCAACCAATGTTCCTGGGGTCCAGATTTCCGAGCATTTTCCTAACCAAGCTAAGATGTTTGATAAACTTGCCGTTGTAAGAAGTCTTGTTTCTGTTGATGAACATTCTGATTCCCAAGTGATGACTGGTTATAGCGAAAATATAAATCGGGTTGTTCATCATCCATCTTTCGGGTCGGTTATTTCCAAGCTCCAATCTAATCAGTCAGATATCCCTCCTTTTGTTAGCTTGAGGGGGATGACGAAAGGTACCGAACCTGGTTATCTTGGTATTGCTCATCGTCCATTTACTCCAGACGGTCCTGGTTTGCAAAACTTACGCCTTCCTAACGGTGTTGAAAACGACCGATATGATGATAGAAAATCGCTACTTAAAAACTTTGATAATGTTCGCCGTGAAATTGATGCCTCTGGCACTATGAAAGGGATGGATTCTTTTGCAACGCGAGCCTTTGAAATGGTTGCATCAGGTACAGTTCGCAAAGCTCTTGATCTTTCGAGGGAAGAACCAAAAGTTCGTGATCGTTATAAAGGAGTTGAACAATTCCTTACGGCTAGAAGGCTTATTGAAGCAGGGGTTGGCTGCGTAACTCTTTCTTATGGCGGTTGGGATACCCATTCCGGCAACTTTAAAACCTTGAAAACCCAACTTCCAATGTTGGATCGGGGTATTTCGAGCCTCATCCAAGATCTTCATGAACGAGGCATGAGTGACGAGGTTGTTACGGTGGTTTGGGGCGAGTTTGGTAGAACACCAAAAATCAATATGCAAGATGGCGGTGGCCGTGACCATTGGTCAGCTGCTATGAGCGCCCTTGTTGCAGGTGGCGGTTTGAAAATGGGGCAAGCGATAGGTGCAACTAATGCCCGCGGGGAATATCCTGTTGATCGCAAGTACAAGGTGCCTCAATTGTTAAGCACCATTTACTCCGCAATGGGTATCGATTCTTCCTCGACCTTCCCAGATAACTTTGGCCGTCCAATGTATATTCTGGATGATCGTGAACCTGTTACAGAATTGCTTTAAAGTAATTAGCTGATGAGAAATTCTAAGCGCTTCAGTTAAAGCTGAGGCGCTTTTTTTATGTAGTACCATGATGAATTCTGGCAAAAATAGCTTTCAAATAACGCCCCTCGCCCGCATGTGCCATAAACGGGTGATCTGGGCCAGCTCCGGTTAACTTTAAAATTTGGGCGGTCTTACCTGCTTGCCAAGCAGCCTTTCGCACTGAATCAAAAAAATCAAATTCTGAAACTAAACCAGTGCAAGAACAAGTAAGTAAAATGCCTCCATCACAAACCACCTGCATTGCGAGTCGGTTCATATCAGTATATTTTCTAAGGGCAGTTTCAATTTCATCGCGATCACGGGTTAGCTTGGATGGATCTAAAATCACAACATCAAATTTTTCCCCTTTAGCTATGCAATCTCGCAACCAAGGGAAAATGTCTGATTGGACACATTTAATTCTTACTTTATTTAGGCTCGCATTATGTCTGGCAAGCGCAAGGACTTCTTCGTCGAGATCAATTGCGGTTACATCTTCAGCTTTGCCTAAGGCTTTAGCATAAACGGAAAAACCCCCGGAATTGCAGCAAAGGTCCAAGACTTTTTTATCCTTGCAGAAGGTGCTAAGAAGTAATCGGTTTTCGCGTTGATCTGCAAAAAAACCGGTTTTGTGGCCAGTGCCAGGGGTTACCTTAAAGCTTAATCCATTTTCATTAATGATTTCAGGGTTTATATCGTAGCCTGGTTCTTTGCAATTAAATGACTCTTGTTTTTGAACATGACTTTCAGCGAACCAAGTAATTTGATGTTCTGGATAATGTTTTAGAAGAATCGTTTGAATTGTGTCTTTAAGGCGGTACATGCCCGAAGAAAAAAATTCGATAACGATTGTTTTGCAAAATTTATCAATGATAAGTCCGCTAAGGCCGTCCCCTTCGCCATGGATAAGGCGGTATGCATTGGTTGAAGTTTCTAGATTTAAGATTTCTTTACGGAGCCCAACTGCCAATCCTATTTTTTTATCAAAGAAAGCTTCGTCAATCGGTTCGTCTTGATTAGTTGTTAAAATGCGAAGAGAAATTCTGGAGTGGCCATTAAAAATACCACGGCCAGCCCAGGCTCCTCCGCGGTCTTCGATGTCAACAATGCAGCCGTTGGGAATCTTTTGGTCTGGTTTTTCAATCATTTTCTGGAATATCCAGGGATGATTTGAGTTCCTGACGATTTTTAGTTTGATAACAGGTAGTTTTGGATTTATGGTGTCCAAGTAACTAATTTCCTTTAAATAACTTGTGTTTTTGATCAATGCACATGAAGATAGGATATTAGTTAGTTAAAGCACGGCTTGGAAAATCGGTTTTTATCTCAAGGGGAGTTATAAAGCTACCAATGGAAATTCCAACGTTTAGTATTGAAAAAGCTGGAGACATAGCGATCGTAATACCATCGCCAACTGCGGAAAAAATGGCTGAAGATCTTATGCTTACCGCAACTGATTTGGTTCTGGATCCGTTAGATAAAATGAAGCCAAGCGGGCTTGTTTTTGATCTTTCTGAAGTTGATTATGTTGGTTCATTATTCTTGGGTTTTTTGCTTAGATGTCATAAAAGAGTCAAAAAACATGGGTGCGAAGTGGTGATTGCAGGGGCATCTCCCAATGCAAGAGAATTATTGCACCTTACCGGCCTCGATACACTCTGGCCCATCTACAATGATCGCAAGGAAGCTATTGCTGCTCTTAATAGCGATTGATTTCTTGGGGATTTAATTCTAAACGAGATTTTAATGTGGGTGATGAGATTGCTGTAATTAGGTGTCGAAATCTCACTAGGAAATTCGGCTCGAAAACCGTTCTGAATAATGTTTCTTTTGAAGTTTCTCAAGGCATTATTGGTTTGTTAGGCCCAAATGGCGCAGGCAAATCTACTTTAATCAAGCTTATTCTTGGTCTAGATATACCTACTTCAGGCGACATATCACTTTTTGGGAAAACCAAAGTTGAATTAGGGAAAATCGGCTTCATGCCTGAAGCAAAGGCTATTATCCCTTCAATGAAAGGGTTTGAATTTGTTGCATTTGCTGGCGAACTCGAAGGCTTGAAACGCAAAGATGCTCTTAGGCGTTCTCATGAGATTCTTGATTGCCTAAGCATGGGGGAAGCGCGGTTTAGAAAGCTTGGTGAATACTCTACAGGGATGATTCAAAAAGTTAAACTTGCACAGGCTTTGGTTCATGATCCCGACTTGTTAATCCTTGATGAACCTACCGCAGGATTAGATCCGCCTGCTAGAAATCAAATGTTGGATTACCTTAGTTATTTTGCCAGACAGCAAGGTAAATCAATCGTGCTGTCAACCCATTTACTTGGAGATGTGCAAGCAGTTTGTGATCAGGTTGTTGTTTTAAATTTTGGTGTTTGCCTTGCTTCGTGTTCTCTTGAAAAACTTGTAGGAAACAAAGCCGATAGCTATCTGATTGAAGTTGCAGGAAACCAAATTGACGCAATTGTTGCTTTGGGTGAAAGGTGCGTAGGTTCGCAAGATATGGGCGGGTTCACCAAAGTATTTGTCCAGTGTGATTCATCTTTAGGGATAAATAATATTGCCTCAAAGATTTTGGCTGCAGGTGGTGTGATTAAAAAGTTCGTACCATTGGAAGGTAATTTGGATGATGTTTTTTTTGCTCTTTTAGATAAGCAAAGGTTGGTGGCGAACTAATGTCGGTTCCCTCCCTTAATTCATTTTTGGAATACAGGCCATGGCGTGGTTTAAGAAACCCGGTTTGGATGGGTGCGTTTGCTATTACTCGCGAATCGTTGAAATTAATATTCACTCGCAAAGTATTTTGGGTCGTATTCTCACTGGCTGTTTTGAATTTTCTTCTCTATTTTTTTGGTCAGTATCTTTTCTTTTGGGTTGCCGATCAACAACCAGACGGATTGGTGCGCGTTGGTGGTTTTGGGCGTGCCAATCAAAACGATATGCTGCAATTTCTGCGCAGTGTTTTGAAGATGGATGGATCTCCTGAGACCTTTCGGAATTTTATTAATCTGCAATCAAGGGGCATAATTGTGCTACTTGTATTGGCGGGGGCTTCTTTGCTTGGCGAAGATTTAAATCAAGGTTCTTTGATCTTCTACCAATCCAAATCTGGTGGAATGAGCAATTATATTGGTGGCAAGTTTCTAGCAGCTTCTTTTTTGGTTCATCTATTCGCGACTATTCCTGCCCTATTTCTTTTTCTTGAAATTTGTTTTATCGATACCTGGACTTACCTGCTTTATCATCCAAGATTATTGCTTGGAATTATTGGCTATGGTTTTGTAATTAATCTTGGGCTTGTTTCACTTTTGTTTGCTACGGTCGGATTTTTTAGGTCAACCATTGGTTTAATCATGTGTTGGGCAGGTGTTTTCTTTCTTCTCCCTTCTCTTTGTGCCATCATGATTGATCGCTTAAAATTAAATCCTGCGTTCAGGGTTTTAGATTTTTGGTATTGTGTTGAGAGGTTGGGTGAAAAATGCCTCGGGGCATCCCCTACCCTGCATCCTAGTCAAACCGATCATTCTTTAAATCCTTGGCTTGCCGCTGCTTCTCTGAGTTTTGTTTTTATGGTTAGTTCAATTCTTACCATCCGCATATATTTTAAAAAAGGCGTGGAATCATGATGGGGGTTTCAGTTGATTCCGCCAAGTCTGATGCTGTACCTTTATGGTGCAGGAAAGTATCCAAATGGCATGGCAATTTTCTAGGATTAAATGATCTCAGCTTGGAACTTAGGCCAGGAATTACAGCGCTATTGGGTTCCAATGGTTCGGGTAAAAGCACTTTAATGAACTTGATATCTGGTCAGCTTTTTCCTGATTCTGGCTCTATTCATGTTTTTGGAATTGATCCCTGGACTTGGCAGGGGAAACAGCTTGTCGGTTATAGCCCTGATCTGGATTATTTTTACCCTTCATGGAGTATTAAAGATTTTCTTGCGAGAATGGCTTGTTTAGCAGGGATTGAAAGCAAACGGGTTCCCAGTTTGCTTAATGAAATTCTTTCGGTGGTAGGTCTGTTATCAGTGCAAACTACATTGTTAAGGCGCTGTTCGCTAGGAATGAGGCAACGGGCAAAAATTGCCCATGCTATTTTAATGGATCCACCTTTGTTGATTTTAGATGAACCTTTTCGGGGTATTGATCCTGTAGGAAGGCGTGATCTAGTTCAGTTGTTATTACAATTTCAAACATTAGGAAAAACGATTTTGGTATCAAGTCATGAGTTGGAAGAAATTGAGAAACTTACGGATCAGGTAGTAATGCTAAGATCAGGCAGGGTTGTTTCCGCAGGGCCAGTTTCCCGGGCTCGAGATAGATTATTAAATAAACCAGTCGAAATTGCTTTGGAAATTCAAGCTAATGAAAAAATCCGATTGCTTGCTCAATCCGTTTTAAGTAATTCAGAGGTACTTGGAGTTCGTTTGCTTGAAGGAGAAAAGCATGTTTTAATGGTGCTAACCAGAAAGCCAGAGCTTGTTTTTTCGCATTTGGTGATGATTTCGATTGAGAACAATTTTCTAATTCGCAGATTGGAAGTGGTCGACGAAGCCCCTGCTGAAGTTATGGAATCATTATTTGAAGGTTGATTTTGAAAGAGGTTTAAGTTTGGAGTTTCTAAAATCTTTTATTCAAGGTGTAAAGTCTCAACTTGCAGTCCATCTTTTTCGGGCTAGGGTTGGGCACGGTTTGTTTTGGGTTTCGGTTGGTTTTTTAATGCTTGTTGCCGGTGTTGTTGTTTCCGTTAATCTGAAAAATCAGTGGAACTATAAAACGCTTAAACCGCGTGGTCAGGTTGGCCTAAATTTTAAAAATTCAATTGAAATGATCGAGGCAGGTAGTTTGGTTTTGGGCCATAATGCTGGTGTTTCTGCTGTTTGTTCCGCAGTTGCAAGTGCTGGTTCTGGGTTATTGGTCCAATCCGGATTCCCGGTTTTTACCAAAAATGTTGTATTCTCTGTTTTACTGGGATTTCTACTTCCTTTATGGTGTCTTACTTTTGCGGTGGAAGGGCTTGGGGCAGAAAGAGAAGGTAAGACTTTGTTTTGGTTATTCTCAAAGCCTGTTCCCCGGTCAAGTATTTATATTGGAAAATTCTTGGCGGTTCTACCATGGGTTTTAATCTGGAGTCTTGGAGGTTTTTTTGTTCTTGCAGTTTGTGCGGGTGATTGTGGGCTTTTTGCTTTCAAATTATTTTGGCAGCCCATAGCTTTAGCAAGCGTAACGTATGCCTCAGTATTTTTCTTTATGGGGGCCTGTTTCCCTAGAGCTTCGTTGATTGCTTTGGCATATGCTTTTGTTGTTGAAACTCTTTTAGGAAGTATGCCTGGTTCACTTAAGCAATTAAGTGTTGCCTTTTATGCCAGATGTATCATGTTTCAAAAAAGTGCGGAATTAGGGGTGGTTTTAGAGCAAGGTGGTGGGTATGGTGATTTTTCTGAAACAATGGCAATATGCTTTATGATGGGTATTGCATTACTATTTCTGGTTGCAGGAATATTCTTTTTTGGGAAGATAGAGCTAAGAGGCCAGAGATGATTTTTTTACCGGTGACCAATGCAAAAAAATGATAGCACCCCCAGACCTGATTTGTTTATTGATTTCCCCAAGCATGGGTATCGAGGTGATTTATTCCCAGATAGTATTCCCAGTTCTTTTCCGGGACACTGCCTTTGCATTTCTCGACAGTTTGGCGCAAGAGGTGGGTCTATCGCTGCGAAAGTTGCCAAAAAATTGGGTTGGCAAATCTATAGCCATGAAATTCTTCAGTACATGTCTTCTAATCCAGCAGCAAAACAGGAGTTGTTTGATTTTGCAGGCTCTAAAATTGTTGACTGGGTACAATGTCAATGGTCTCAACTAGTTGACGAAAAGCGAATTACCAGAACAGAAGAAGTTGAAGATTTGGCCCGTGTGATTTTGCTGCTTGGCTGCATTGGTAATACCGTTTTTGTTGGTTCAGGTGCCGGGTTTCTTGTTCCAGATATCAGTCGTTTGCATGCCCGAATTATTGCCCCTTTTGAGGATCGAGCTTCTTATATTTCGCAATATGATCGCTTGACCTTGGATGATTCAAAAGACAAGGTTCGAAATTCTGATGAAAGGCGGGTTGAGTTCCTGCATGGCCATTTTAATGCTGTTATGAATGAGCCTTATTGCTACGATCTCATTTTAAACTCAAGTCGGTTGGGTGAGGAATGTACGATTCAAACAATTATTCAAGCCACGCGAATTAAATACGGATTCTAATACCTAATTTGCGCTGGAGACTTGCTTGTTTGCAATCGGAATTTCTGGCCGGTTGCTATCCATGTTTTTTCCGCGTAGTGTGAGAAACCCTCTTTCAATTTCCAAAGCTTGCAATAGCATTGTAGGGCGTGGTTGATCTGCTTGAAATCGAACCACTGCCACCGGTTTGCCCTGATGGCGATACCATGATATTTCGATTCCGTTTTGCCTTGCAGTATCTGATATTTTGTCGAACATGGATAACAAGGATATGGGCAAAGCACCTGCCTTTAATGAATAAACTTGAATAGCAATCACATTGGGTTCGTCTTTGGCAAGCCATAGTTTTAATTCTGCTGAAACGATGGTGCTTAGTTTTCCTTCGCCCCAACGAAACCCTAAACGCAATCGATCTGGTTCTAGGCAGATTCGTGGAGCCCGAATGTAATTAGGGAAATATTTGTTCTTATTTCCTGTTTCGTCGAGTTCTTCAGAAAAAAAGCTGTTGATCTGATCTTCTTTGAATTGGGCATACCATTCTTTTTCGGTTCCAACAGCCCCAACGAATTCGAAACACTCAGAGGTAAATTCCTTTGATTTGTCGCTTTTGTTCGGATCGTTTGCTACTAGCAAAGCTGTTTTGTAAAAATTCGGCTCATGTCGAATGATGGAGTATAAAATCACTCCCCCAATCAATAGTAAACTAAGGAACGTAGCCAGTGCCAAATATAAAGATAATCTTGCCATTTTGATGCAGGTCTCTTTGCCTGAAATTACCAAAAGTCAACCCAGACCTTTCCTCAATACCAAGGATTTAACTTAAAAGTCAACCCAGTGTGAGTTTGGAAAGAATCATTTTGAGTATATTCCAATAAGATTCTTAATTTTCATAGGGATCTGTGTAAAGAAGCTTAAGTATTCTTGGAATGGGTTGTTTGCGTGGAATGGGTTGTTTTCTGCAGGGTATTCGTATGTCCAATTGGAAACCTTTACCGATTTTTTCAAGATTGAGCTTTATAGTGACGATTCCATTAATACGGATTCCCAAGTTAAGGAAATTCCAAAATTTGTAGATTTGGGATGGTTAGGCAGTAAAGAGGGGGTGGTGGTCATGCGAAAAGTTTTATTAAGTATTCTGGTTTCTGCAGTTTTTTGTTTTGAAGCTTCCTTTGTTCAAGCTCAAAATCTTCCATCTGGCCAAGGCCCTCGACCTCTTGCTGAGCCAATCCCATTAGGTGGTTCAAACCTTGGTAATCAGGGTTTTCCGAATTCTGGACCAATGGGAAATCCTCAGTCCTATGGTGAACCCGAGGAGGCACCTCTAGATTTAAGTTTGTCCGGTTTGTCGCCTAGTGCGTTTATGGAAGAGCCTCCACTTATTGAATTTGCATGGTACGGGAGTATTGGTGCAAGGGCGTTGAAAAGGCAAAATAACGGCAGCTTAGGGTCTGCTTATCAAGGTGATGGGGATGTGGTGGGTGCAGCAGATTTTGCTCGTTTACCCGAGGTTCAAAATTTTAACCAATTGAATCCGGCCATGGGATGGGGGCCTACTGTGACTTTAGGGTTCCTTGAAAACAATCACATGCTTGAGTTCTACGGTTTTTACATTCCACAAAATTCAACCTCAATTTCCAATACAGATCAAGGAAGGTTATCTAGTCCATTTGGTAGCTCGCCTCCCCCACCCTATGCACCAGCAGGTTTTCAGGGTCTGTGGTTAAATGCGGATACCATGACAACAACCATGAATTCTGCAATTGGAAATGCTGAACTCAATTACCGATATGCAAGTCCTGCGATTAAAGATGTCGAGTTTATGTTTGGGGTAAGGTATTTTGATATCCTTGAAAATATGATTTATTCGACCAATCATTCAGGCGATATAACGACATCAAATCCTAAATTGGAAGCCAACTATAATGCTCGTGCGCATAATCATATTTTAGGGTTGCAAGTAGGGTCCGAATATAATCTTCGAGTATTCAAGCATTTAGGAATAGGGATGATGAGTAAAGGTTCTGCAGGCGTGAATTGGTGGAATTCGCAAGTTTCGCTTGTGCGCGGTGATGGCTTGCAAGGGTTTAGCGGATCGCAAAACGGAGCAACCTTTGCATCAATTTTAGAAATGGGGTTCTATGCAGATATTCTGTTACTTGAAAGGGCCCGATTAAGGGCGGGTTATAATGTTTTATGGGCTATAGGAGTTGCAGAAGCTTCTTCCCAGTTTAATTATGATCTTAGAGACACCACGGGTTCCAGCGATATAGGTTCAATCTTTTATCAAGGCCCAACCCTCGAGCTGCAATTCTTGTTTTAAAAAAGAAGGCTGATCTTTTTGCTATAGGGGCCTGCCATTCTTTGGTGGGCCTTATGCTTTTCCAAGCACGATACAACTATTACTGCCCCCAAAACCAAATGAATTTGATATCACTCGTGTAAGCTTTTTTTCGATTGTTGTATTTGCAACATGATATAAATCGCATGCAGGATCTATATTTTCGAGATTGATAGTTGGTGGAATTGCCTGTTGTTGTAATGCTACGAGGCATGCTGCAGCCTCAATTGCACTAGAAGCGGCAAGTGCGTGGCCTGCCATGCTTTTGATGGAACTGACAGGGATGTTTCGAAACTGGTTTGAAAAAACAGTTCTGATTGCATTTGCTTCACCAACATCCCCGACCGGTGTGCTGGTACCATGGGCGTTAATGTAATCGACTGCATCAAGATTGGTTTGACTGTTGGTAAGCGCGTTTTTTACAGCAGTTTCAATTTGCAAAGTATTGGGATTAGGAATAACAGGATGAAAAGCATCGCTAGAGAAACCGCCTCCTAATATTTTTCCATGGCACGAAGCTCGTCTATTTTTGGCATGAGATGCTTTTTCAAGGATAAAAATTGCGCCCCCTTCGCCAAGAACAAAGCCATCACGATCTTTATCGAAAGGCCTAGAAGCTTGCTCTGGGGTATCGTTTCTGCGCGAAAGAGCTCTTAGGTTTCCAAATGAGGCCAGAGTAATAGGGGTTACATTTATGGAGCAGGCGCCAACAATGCATATATCAACAATCCCCATTTTTAGCCAATTTGCTCCAAAAATCAGAGAATGATTGGCGGAAGCGCAAGCCGTGGAGACTTGAAGTACCGGTCCCTCTATCTGGTATAAATCTTTTGCGTATTGAAAGTACGGAGCGATTTCGCGCCCTGGTAATTTGTAGTTGTCGCCTCCCAAGAAAAAATTCTCTTCCCAGGATAAAAGCCAGTCCGAGCCGGTTCCCAATATCAGTCCTGCATTTTTTCTCTCTAATTCCTTTTGGATGTCAGCATCTTGAATTGCCTGTCCAAGGCAATGAATGTAAAGTTGTTCGGCCTTGGATCTAGAGCGAAATGTTTCTTTAGAAACTTTATTTGATGCTGGTACCTCATCGATGTAAGCCGCAATTTGACTAGGGTGATTTGTGGTATTAAACAATTCAACTTTGCGTACGGCCGATTTACCTTCCAGCAGGTTTTTGGAAAATTCAGCAAGGCTAAAGCCCATTGGGCAACCTAAACCTACTCCAGTAATCCAAATCTCATCATCCATTGCTTTTGTAATCCTTAAATGCTTGCAGGAATAAAATCAGCAAGCATATTGATCGCAATTTGGAATGTCCAATCAGTTTGAAAATTGTCAGGAATTTTGAAAAGATTTTCAAGCGACAATGGCGCAACATATGCTGTGTTCTTTGCGTTTTTGTTCCAAGAAATATTCAAACCTGGATAAGGGTTTTTATTGCCATTTGTTTTCTTTTGCTTGGTAATTGCAAGAGCATACCCTTCAATTATTTGATTGTTATGGTTTTCCAAGTGATATAAAGAAAATTCTTCTTGGTAGCCCGTCCAAATAAGAACAAGTCCTTCTGCGAAATTGTTCTCTAGTGAAGTAAAGCCCGCAAGAAGGCCCTGCCCTTCCATTCCTGCAAATCCACCCGCCCCAAGATTAATTCCATTCATCTGATACGCTAGGCTGACGATTCCAGAGGGGGCATGCAAGGAATCATAAGGCACCAAGTGGGGCGAGATCCCCCATGCGCTTTCGAGTTTGAATTTATCGAATGCCCCAGCAACTCTTTTTCGGCCTGGATGTTTCGGGGAAACAATAACGCCCCAATTCGCAAGATTTTTGATTTCTTTAGTTGCTTGGTGGGTGCATTGCAGTGCGATTGCAGTTTGGTCGTCCAAATATTTTAAGATTGAGGTTGATAAAGGGTTCGGTAAAGAAGGGTTAAGTTCGGTGCGGAGTTTTGCTATTTCACTGCTTAATATTGTGAATTTGCTGAAACCAAGTATTTGATAACTTGAATTTCCCGAACTAATTCCCTCAGAAACCAGCTTAAACACAGGATTCCCTTTATATTCCAAAAAATCATCGTACGATCAAGTTTTTAAGCTAAATCGCCATTTGGATCAATCCAAAAGAAGAAATCTCGATTTCAATAAAATTTGCGAGGGTTAAAACAGCGATTATTCTTATAAATAACGGTAAGGTCATTTAACCATGATTAAAGTTCCCAGTTAAGGACAAAAGGCAAATAATATCATGCCACGCGATCCATACGAAGTCTTGGGCGTTCCGAAAAACGCAACCGAAGATGAAATTAAAAAGGCTTACAGGAAGCTTGCTAGAGATTTTCACCCTGACCGCAATCCCGGAGATAAGCAGGCTGAAACGAAATTTAAGGAGATTCAAGACGCTTTCGAAGTTCTCCACGATAAAGAAAAGCGCGCCAAATATGATCAATTTGGGTTTGTAGATCCTTCCGCTGGTTTTGGCGGGGGACCGAGAGGCCCCGGTGGTGGGTTTCATGGTGGTTCAGGTTCCATCAACATGGAAGATTTGGCAGGTATGTTTGGGGGTAATGCAGGAGGCGGATTTGATTTTGGCTCTATGTTTGGGAAAAAAGCTAAAGGAAGAAAAAAGCCTTTTAATCAGCCTCAAGATAGTCATTTTGATGTAGAGGTTCCTCTCGAGAAAGTTGTGCTCGGGGGTAAAATTTCTCTCTCTTTAAACGGATCAAATATTGATGTTAACATTCCTCCGGGTGTAAAGGAGGGCGGAAAAATTCGGCTTACTGGTCAGGGCCAGGATGGTGGAAATTTGTATCTAACCATAAAATCTGCACCCCATGCTTATTTTAATAGGGAAGGCGATAATCTCGTTGTAGATGTTCCTATCTCAATTTCCGAGGCTATTCTGGGTACTAAAATCGATGTACCCGTAATCGATGGTTCCAAATTGACTGTCAAAGTACCTCCGGGGGCTTCCAGCGGTGCAAGGTTGCGCATTAAGGGTAAAGGTGTTGCGTTGGGTGATTTGTTTATTCAACTTAAAATTATTGTGACTTCCTCGATTGATGAGCCTAGCAAGCAACTTATTGAAGAGTTTGCAAAACTTAATCCGCTGGAACCTCGAAAAAATATGCCTTGGAATTAATAATCATAGGTGATTTGATGGCCTTATCTGAGTTCTGTTTTTCACAAAAATATAAACTTAAATCGTCGGATGATTTTCGTAAAGTGTTTGCTTTTAGGGTGAAAGTCACAAATCAGCATCTTGCTCTTTATGCCATGCCTAACGATCTTTCTTTTAACCGGGTGGGGGTTGCGGTAGGCAAAATCAACGGCAATGCGGTTGTGCGAAATCGAATTAAAAGGCTGTTACGAGAGGCGTTCAGATTGACAAAAGATCAACAGCAGGCTCAGGGGTTCGATCTCGTGGTTGTTCCTAGAAAAGGCGCCATCTTAGAATTAGTCACTCTCAAAGATTCGTTTTTGAATCTTACATCGCAGGCATTGAAGTTTCTAAATGATAAAAAGCGACGATGAAAGCTTTATTGTTTTTCATAAGTATGATTTTGGTTGGAATGGTGCGTTGTTATCAGCTTATATTAAGGCCGATACTGCCTGCGGTTTGTAAATTTCATCCGTCCTGCAGTGAATATTTCATTGGGGCAGTTAATAAGTATGGCCCGTTTTCGGGGGCTTTGAAAGGGGTTGGAAGGGTTTGCAGATGCAATCCTTGGAATCGGGGAGGTTATGACCCCCCCTGAAACTAATGAATTGAAGTGTTAATTTTCAATTTGGCCAGCTTCTTCTTTTAGATAAGGAAGAATGACTTTGATGCCAATAATTCCTCCAAAAATCGCGCCAATAATCAGAAGGGTAATGATGAATTTCCTTCCGCCAATTTCAAACATATCCCAAAGACTAAGTAATATCTGGCTTAAAAGTCCCAAGGCTACCAAACCCCCGAGCACTGGGATTGCAGAAGCGAAAAGCGGCCCCAGTGGCGCGTCCATTCTGGCAAACCACCAGCATGAAATTTCTATTACTTGAATGATTAATGCAGATGGTGCAATGATTACCTTGAGGAAGTTTGGGAATCCCGTCATTGCTAGGCAAAATCCTGTAATCCCGTAAAGCATCGCAAAACCAAGCAAATGCACATGGGAAGATAGAGCAAGCTTCTCAAGAGATTTTGCAGAGGATTTCTCGGGCGCACAGTAATCTGTGAATTCTTCGTAAGTGTTTAATGGGAAATTTGCTGCACTCCCCCCCGCATAGGCATCATGACATCTTACGCACCTTGATTCAATAATCCCCTCGATGTTGGCAAATCTTTGCGAGCCATCTTCTGTGGTATGGACCATAGTAGGCGAAATTTTTAGCGATTCTAGTTTACTTGTTAAAGGGTAACCTTGAAGTTGTGAATTCTCATAATACTCTTTCTTGTAACCATTTTTAATCCAAGCCAAGAGCGCAATTCTTTCGCCATCGATATCTTGATAAACTAATTTTTCAACTTCGGGATCATTCTCAATACGGGATATTTCTTTAGCTAGTGCTTCTGGTTTGTCTTTCAGTTTCTCTTCAGCAAGTTCGGTCAAGAGAATCCGCTTTTCTTTGATTGCCCGTTTAATGCCGCCTGCTCTTTTGCTGGTAAAGACACTTCTCATACTTCCGGTGCCATTAAAAGGTTTTGTTTCATTTGCAATCAAAAGGCGTTCAATTTGTGAATACTCTTTAGAACCATGGAATTCAGAGACGGTTTCTTCAGGGCCTGGCAGGGGTTGCCCAGCATTTGCAGATTGGAAATGCAGATTAACAATTGCAGAAGTGAAACCTATTCCAATGCTAAGTAATAGAGTAGCGACAACGATTTTCCCTGCAAAAGGTAATTTTTTCAAGTATGATTCGTTCATGATTGGTTCTCTCGGGGGCTGGATTTTGTTTTAACAAGCCCTTCGCCTAGTACTAAGATTTTTTCGATCGCTTGGTTTATGGGAAGCAAAACAGTGGCCCCAGCAGCAAGTTTATGGCCACCCCCACCGAATTGTTGTGCGATTTGACAAACATCCGCGCCAGTACGCGAGCGGAAGTTCACACGGGTTGTTGTTTCATTTATTTCTAAAAAGAAAATCACAATATCTGCACACGCTGTACTTCGTAGATAAACGATAAGATCTTCCGCATCAGATGTTCTCGCATTGGCATTGCTAAAATCTGATTGTGTAAGCCAAGAATATATTAATTTTCCGCCCTGCCTGGTTTGGCACCTCGATAACATGGTTCCTGCAAGTTTTTGTTTGGCCAAACTGTTGCTATCAAATAATGCATCATAAACCAAGGTCGGAGTGGCACCTAGCTTGGTCAACTCTCCCGCAAGTGAAAAACTGGAAGCTGTTGTATTTGCGTGCCTAAACCAACCGGTATCGGTTGCAATTGCAATAAACATATGATTTGCAGCAGAGGCGGTCGGGGTAACACCAAAATGATTAAAACATTCATAAACAAGTCGGCCGGTGGCTTCTGCTGAAACATCCAATATTAAGGGGTTACCAATGTAGTCTTGGGTTACATGATGGTCGATTACGCAGGTTGGTACAAACTGTTGTTTAATCCAGTTGCCCATTTCGGCAAGTTGACTCCAAGTGCCTGTATCAAGCACGATTAAGCCGTCCCAATTTTTGTTAGGGTCGGCGTCTTGCCCATATACACGGAGGATTTTACCCGGATCCATAAAAACATAGCGTTGCGCGAAAGGGGTTGGAAGATGGATTTCAACCTTTTTTTCTAGCTTCTCTAGCAATTCCAGCATGGCAAGGGATGAACCAATTGCATCTCCATCCGCCCTTGCGTGGGTGGTTAGAAGAATATTGGTTTTTCCTTGAAGGAAATCGGCTAACGGTTTCAAGTTGGCAGGCATATTTTCACTCTGTGACATCTATTTCTAATAATCTTATAGGAAATGAGCACTCATTTCATAGTGGGATTTTGCGTAACCTAAGAGAATTTATTAATACTGAAATCGAACTTAAACTCATCGTTAATCCCGCAAGCAGTGGTGACAAAAATCCAAATGCGGCCAATGGTATGCTTAACATGTTGTAAAGGAACGCCAATGCAAGGTTTTGTCTTATTGCATTAATTGTAAACTTGCTTAATTTTCTAGCTTTAACAATAGCCATTAGATCGCCCTTTAGCAAAATAATCCCAGAACTTTCTTGTGCTAAATCAGTGCCGGTACCCATTGCAATTGATACCTGAGCCAAAGCCAAGGCAGGTGCATCATTGGTGCCGTCTCCGGCCATCCCCACGTTTTTTCCTTGAAGAATAAGTTTTTTAATAAAGGCAGCTTTGTCTGCGGGGGTGTTGTTTCCTTGGAAATCGTTAATATCGAGTTGTTTTGCGACTTTGGAGGTAGTCCGTTCGTTGTCGCCACTGAGTAATATTACTTTTATACCATCGTTTTGTAATTGCTTTATTGCCTTTGCGGAGGAAGGTTTTATTGGGTCTGATAATTCGATGAATCCTGCATTAATACCTTTAATACCAACCCAAACTTTTGTTGATTCATTATTTGCAATTTCTTCTAATCCGCTGATTGAAGTGTTTATGCCTTTTTCGTTAAGAAAAGTGAGTTTTCCGATTACTGTAAACTGGCCTGTAATTACGCCAGAAGTGCCCTGCCC
This sequence comes from uncultured Planctomycetaceae bacterium, assembly GCA_937888715.1. Classification (GTDB taxonomy): domain Bacteria; phylum Planctomycetota; class Planctomycetia; order Gemmatales; family Gemmataceae; genus UBA969. The sequence goes on from CALARU010000263.1 coordinate 21,599, forward strand.
CGGTTCCTCGTGAATTTCCGTAGGGGAGCTTAGAGCAATTCCTTTTTTTAATGCAAAACTTACAATCGATTTGGAAAGAGGATGGCTGCTTGATTGTGCTAGGCTTGCAGCATATTTTAGCAATTCTTCTGGTTGAATGTTTGTGGAAGTGTGAATTGCAGTGACACTTGGTTTTCCTTCAGTAAGTGTTCCCGTTTTGTCTATTACAAGCACATTAATATGCATTAGGTTTTCAAGGTGTTCCCCTTTTCGCACCAAAATGCCGAGCATTGCTCCTCTGGAAATTCCGACTCCTACAGCCATGGGTGTTGCTAAACCCAAAGCGCAAGGGCAGGCGATTACCAGAACAGCGATAGATTTTTGCAATGCATCAATCCAACCCATTGGTCCTTCATTTTTCATGATCCAGTAAATTAAAGTTAGTGCCGCGATCAACAGCACGAATGGAACCATGATTCTTGAAATAGCATCGACTGTTGCCTGAATGGGAAGCCTAGTGCGTTTCGCATCTTCCACCATCTGGATGATTTTAGCCAGCATGGTTTCTTTGCCGGAGCCCGTAGTGGTTAGAGTGAAGGAGCCATTTATATTTAAAGTGCCTGCGTATACAAAATCTTTGCTTTCTACATCTCTGGGCATGGATTCACCAGTAATCATTGATTCATCAATGCTGGAATTGCCTATCGCAATGATTCCATCTAGGGGGATTTTTTCCCCGGGCCTAACCCGCACAAGGTCGCCCGGCTGGATAAGATCTATGGGAATGTTGGTTTCAGCACTAGAAGGGCCGATTAATCTAGCTTCCTTGGGTATAGCCATGATCATTTGTGATAGTGCTTTGTTTGCTTGTTTATGTAGGCGATTTTCAAGAAACTGCCCAAGCAGCATTAGGACTACAATTCCTGCGGAAGATTCAAAGTAACTGTGATGGCCAAACATTTCGGGTTGTAATACTGCAAGTAAGCTTAATGTGTGGCTTGCAAGAACCCCTAGGCCTACCAATGTAAACATATTCCACGGGCCGGGCCATAACGACTTCAGAAAGCTTTTAAGAATTGGATAACCAAAAATAAACACAACCAGTGAAGAAAGAATCGCTTGTACTATTAAAAATTCGTGGGAATCAAAAACCGGAAGGTGGCTTCCTAGAAGCGGTAACCATAACGCAGCAGCAATGAAAATTTTAATTAACTCGGGGTTGATAGTTTTCGATTCTTCATTTGCTGTAGCCATTGCTTCTAGAGGCATGCCGCATTTTGGGCAGCTTCCAGGTAAAACCTGGATTATTTCCGGATCCATTGGGCAGGAATAACGCAGATTGCCACCTGTTAAAACCATCGGCTTGGTTTTGATTACTTTGAGGTCATTTTTTAAGTAAGATTCAGGATTTAATTCAAACTTTTTCGCACAAGAAGCGTGGCAAAAATAATAGGTTTCGTTGTTATAGTTTTGAGTTGCAGCGGCGTTGTCTGGATTAACCATCATGCCGCAAACAACATCTTCTACAGATTTCAAAGGCATAGCTATCTCCTTCTTTTATCTATTCTAGGAAGCAAGGAGATTTAAAACCCAATATTTGATTGTTTGCCTACCCTGTTTATTTAGTTGCCCAAAGTTACAAGTGTTGGGGTTTCTTAAACAATTATTGAAGAAATCTTAATTTACTTGAAGATTTATCCAGAAAAGTCCGATTTTTCATTAGAGGTGGACCAAGTGAGCTTTTTTCAGAAGTATTGGTCTTAATTTTCGGTAAGGGGAATTTGTTATGGTCATGAATTTACTAGGTGTTGCTTTACTAACTACATGCTTTCAGCAAACTCCTTCCGAGGAATGGCCCCTGAACACCCCTAAATTTCAGATACCGATTCGTGTGCATCAAGAAAGAAAAGACCAAATTAAAGAACTGGTTCTTTATGTTTCTAAAGATAAAGGAAAAACATGGGAAGTTTCCACCCGTGCGAAACCTAATCAGGAAGCTTTTACCTTTGTTGCAAAAGAGGATGGCCCGCATTGGTTTAGTATCGGGGTTGTAGATGTAAAAGGTACTCAAGAGCCTGTAGATATTGCCAGGGCTCAAGTTGGACAGAAAGTTTTAGTGGATACCCAAAAACCAGACATAAAACTAAAGGCGGAAAAAATCGGAGAAGAGATTCAGGTTAAATGGGAAGTCAAGGATGCCAATCCTGATATCAATTCCATGAAACTTGAATGCAAAATTGAAGGCAACGATTCTAACGAATGGATTCCTATCAGTATCAAGCCTGTGATGGATGGTAGTGGTACATTTAAAGTGCAAGGTGCAGGCATGCTATCTGTAAGGCTTCAGATGAGTGATACCGCAACGAATTATGCCAGCGTTATTGTTGATATAGGCAGTCCAAAGACAGCTGTTCCAATGCCAAATTTGGCCGCTGTTCCCAGCACTATTCCCACCCCAAAAATTTCAAATTCAGTTACAGATCCCAATAGTTTAAACTCGCAATTAGTTCAGGTCGTTCCAGAAAAACTCGTAGATTCAAGCCCAGTTGTTTCAAATAATTCGCCTCTAATGCCTTTAAATACCGAAAAAATTCCGCCAATGTCCGGGCTTACTATGCCTAATAACGCCATTCCTTTGCCCGCAGGAAACCCTTTGCCCGCAGTGGATGATATTGCTAAAAACAATTTGCCTTCAGCAGTCCCGGTTTTTCCAGTTTCTCGGGGAGCAAAAGAAGTTGATCTTGGAAGCACTGTGCCACCCGCTCAAACTATTCCAGGTTGGAGTGGAAACGCAAATACATCAAATTTAAACGGCGTGTTGGCTTCTTCTGCAAGTGGATCAAATAATAATCAAAATGCAAATACAGTCCAAAATCACCCGACAACTGGCGCATCCAAAAGGATTCTGCCTGCCTTGCAGATTGTTAATAAAAAACAAATTCGAATTGATTATGAGGTCGCAAAGTTTGGCCCTTCAGGATTAGGTTCCGTTGAAGTGTATAGCACGCTAGATGATGGTCAATCTTGGACACTCGCTTTAACTGAAAACAGCTTGGTATCCGACCCACGAAGCATGATGCCAGTTAAAGCTTCGATTGTAGTTCCTGTGGCCCAAGAAGGTGTTCCGGTAGGTTATTATATGGTTGTAAAAAGTAAGGCAGGTTTGGGGAAAAGCCCGCCTATGAAATCTGATATTCCCCATATTCGAGTGGAAGTTGATACAACTTTTCCCGAGGCGGTGCTTTATAGTCCTCAACCAGAACCTGGCCAGCGAGACACTTTGGTTCTTACTTGGAAAGCAACGGATCGTAATCTTTCGTTGAACCCTGTAACTTTGGAATGGAGTGAAAAACGAGAAGGCCCTTGGAGTCCGATTGGGGCAGGTGAATTACCTAACACAGGGAAATTCGCATGGGCCATGCACCCTAATATGCCTGCAAGTGTATATTTGAAACTAATGGTAAAAGATTCCGCAGGCAATGTTGCGGTTGCGCAAACGCAGGAACCACTGTTGATTGATCTTAATATTCCCGAAGTCAATGTGCTCGGAATTTCATTAAATTCAAAATAATTCAGATTGTTGATGATAGACTTAATTTTGATGGCTTTCCCTGCTAAAATAAATCATAGTATTAAATAAGGAATACTTAAGATTAGCGGGGCGATCTGGTGGACAAACTTTCCGAAACTCTTGTCTCACATCCAAAGAAGCAGGCCCCTGCTTCTTCCAAAGATGCATGTCTGGTATTGATATACCCAACTGGGCCCGGCATGGGGTTTCGTTTTGCCCTTGCTGATCAGAATGTAATTATCGGTCGTTCCCCTAGTTGCCAAATTCATATCGACAACGCTTCTGTTTCTAGGCAACATGCCAGAATTGATCGGGATGAGGCAGGAGTATATTTTGCAACCGATCTTCAAAGCACCAATGGCACATTTGTTAATGATGTTCCTGCCAACCAAACCATAATGAAGGATGGGGATTATTTGAAGGCGGGAAATTGTATTTATCGATTTCTTGCGGGTGGAAATATTGAAGCAGATTATCACGAGGTTATTTATAATCTTACAATTATCGATGCCCTTACCAGTTGCCCTAATAAAAGGTTTTTTAATGAGTTTTTAGACCGTGAAATTGCTCGATCCAACAGGCATAAGCGCCCTTTATCCGTGCTTATGATAGATATTGATAACTTTAAAACGGTCAATGATACCATGGGGCATCTTGCAGGGGATTCCGCTTTGAAAGCGATGGCTACTCTGATTCGTGAAACTATTCGAAGGGAGGAGCTTTTTTCAAGATTTGGTGGCGAAGAGTTTGCGATTATTCTTCCGGAAACCAAAATTGAACAAGCTTTAATTCTTGCTGAAAAAATTCGGGCAATTGTTGAAAACAATATATTCGACTTTGAATCAAAAAAATTTAATATTACCGTTAGTATTGGTGTCGCAACAACTGATGGCGATCCTCCTACTACTATCGATCAATTAATCCAGCAGAGTGATGCCCGACTTTATATGGCTAAAAACAGTGGTAGAAATAAAGTGGTTTTTCAAAGTCCATCTCCCTGATAGCGTTAGTCGTCTACCATAAATGTTCCTAAAAGTGTCTCTGCCCCCATACGGTCAAAGTTGATTTGACCTTGGTATTTTCCGCCCAAAAGTTGGATTATCATAAATGATTCTGTGTCGGCGATTATTTCGTATTTGCCCCTGTCCATTCTTTTCACAAAGCCCCTATCATTGCTTACCGGTCCTTCGTATTCGAGATATTCCAAGCGGTGATCGTGAATTTTTTCCGCAAGGAAGGGGGCATTTCCAGGCAACAGGTTTAAACGCCACGTTTCAAGAACCCCTTCTTTTTCAAGCATAAAATCGAAGTGTTGGGTCGGGTGGTCGTGGGATAGGATTACATATCGGTTTAAGGATTTCATGAGTTCTCGGATTTATATGGCTAATCAATTGCAATTCAGCTGCTAAGATTATACTCTATTCAAATACCAAGAGCGTCTTATTTAATGGCTTTCGAGGTAGTAGCTGAGCAGTTGTTCGCGTCGAATAACTGTCTTGCGCTGGGAGCTACTATCTCGATTTTTTAAACTTTTAACCCATCTCATGACTATAAATCAATTTAAACTTTTTGCAACTTGCGCAAAAGGACTCGAAGATATTCTTGCATCTGAACTTCTGGCCCTGGGTGGGGCAGATGTTAAGGCAGGCGAGGGAGGCGCTTCTTTTAAAGGCGATTTGGCGCTTGTCTATAAGGCTAATATCTGCCTTCGAACTGCGGTCCGCGTGCTTTTTTTTCTCGCAGAAGCTCCTGTTGATAGTGATGAAGCCCTATATGAGTTTGCTTCTTCCATTGATTGGTCCAACTACATGACTCCCGACCATACGCTTATGGTTGATTCTAATGTTCGTGATTCTAATTTGACCCATAGTCAGTTTACTTCCCAAAAAATAAAAGATGCGATTTGTGACCAGTTTGTTGAGAAGGTTGGTAGAAGGCCTTCGGTTGATAAGGAAAACCCCCTGGTTAAAATTAACTTCCATCTCAGCAATAACCATGGCGTAATTAGTCTGGATAGTTCAGGTGATTCACTTCATAAGCGCGGGTACAGGCCAAAGCAGTGGAAAGCTCCTCTTAACGAGGCTTTGGCTGCAGGCCTAATTCAGTTGGCTGGCTGGAATTCTTCCCAGACTTTTTGGGATCCCATGTGTGGTTCGGGGACTTTGCCTATTGAAGCTGCGACTCTTGCAACTGCAAGGGCTCCTGGCCTAACCCGCAAGAAATTCGGCTTTCAAGGTTGGGTAGATTTTGAGCAATCCCTGTTTATTGAAATCCGAAACCAAATTCGAAATCAGGTCGAAATTATTCCAGAACTTAATGTTATTGGTTCAGATTTAAGAGGCGATTCCCTGCGGGCTTGCAAGGATAACGCAGGAGCTGCTGGGGTTGGCCATCTGATTGATTTTCGAAAAGAAGATTTTGAAAATATAAAACCAATTCTAGGTACAACCGGCATTTTGTTTTTGAATCCTCCTTATGGAATTCGTTTGGATCAAGAAGAAGGCGTTGCTGATGTATATCGTCTAATTGCTTCGGTTGCCAAAGCTCGTTTTTCTGGATGGAAATTGGCTGTCATGACCGGGTATGTTCATGCACTAAATGAAATGAAAATGACGCCACAAAAAACAATACGGCTTTTTAATGGCGCAATCCCTTGCAAGCTTTACCTTTTTGATCTTTAAGATTTATTCTTCTGCTCTTCGGTAAGCATATTTTTTTGCTAGTTTTTCAACTGCATCTTCGAATAAACGATCTTCTGTATCATCAGAAAATAAGGATGGCAGTTGCGGGGTTTTTAAGATTTTCGCTTGCATTGATGTTCGCAGAATAAACATCCGATGCGTTTCGATTACACCTTCTTTGCGGATATGGTTTGGAAAAACTTTTAATTTAGCCAGAGCCGGCGTAATCATTAATGCCCGGTGGCAGGTTATTGGGTCTTCTTCACCGCACATTAATGCTGCATTTTCTTCTTTTGCCCAAATCATGAATTTTGCAAGTGCGTTCGAAAAAGATTTACTTTCTCGTACTGCGAGATAGTTGGCGATACCGTTTTCATGATAATGCGATTCGTCAAAGGGGCGGCCGCCCAAAGTATCCCCCATGAAGTGATAATTGAATCCCGCCTTTGTAAGAGAATGATCAAGTTCTGTGCGATTGAATTGTGGGTTTCGTGGACTGAACGGAACGCTGCGCACATCTACAAGGGTTTTGATTTTGTGCATGCGAAGTAAATTGAAGAAATCTTCAAGGCTTAATACGGAATGTCCAACAGTAAATGCTGCCATGGTTTTATATCGAAGAAAATTATTTGTAATTGTATTAATGATATTTGAAATTAGGCGGCTTGTAAAATAGGAATTGCCTGAGAAAGTGGTTTAAAGCCTTTGAATATCAAATGTTTGCCTACGAGACGTTCGATCAGGGGGATAGGTATCCATCGGAATAAGGGCGGAAGATCATTTCGTTGCAGGTGCCTTTTGTG
>CALARU010000264.1 GCA_937888715.1 uncultured Planctomycetaceae bacterium
TGCGATTTAACATTAAAGGTTTCGGGACGGCCCTTAAGGTAATCCTTGACGCCAAATTTATTATTTGCCATGAATCGAAAATCCCTACTGTTATTGTTTAGCTTACTTTGGCCGAATGGGAGGTTGGAACTAGCCGGGGCAATGGCACCACAGAGCCATGTATCCCACCATGCTTGTGGATTAACTGGGCGAAATCAACTCGAAGAAAATCATGCAGATAAGGCTTTCTGGTTATTGCAACATAGTCCCTTGCCATATGTAGCATCTGATCATCATAGGATTTTTTACTATGAGTATGCCAAGCACAACGGCCCTGATGCCTGCGCAAATCCCCATTAAATTCAGGGCTAATATGATAAAGCTCATGAAAAACCGTAACCAGTTTGTTTTCGAGGGTCTGATCTTGAAATCGGGGCAAACAAAAAGTGACTAGATAATAGATCTGCCTGCCATCCACATAATACTGCTGTACTTCGTAATTTCGATTCCCCCGTTTGCATTGAAGATTTCCGCCTTCAAACCTCATAGGGGTAACCCTTGCCTGCAAGCCATGCAGTCTGAAATTCCTTGCTCGGGTAATCGTCACCAGAATTTTATTGGGATCAAGATTAAAAAACTCTGGGCAGTTTTGCGATATGTCTGATATCAACTCCAGCATTCTTACTGAAAAATCAAACGGGCTTTCAATCGCTCCCGTTTGCAACCATGGGGGCGAATCAAATCCAACTTTTCGCACCTTACCGATTTCTTTACGGTCAAAAACGACCATCGGCACCGGGACTACCGGATTGTTCCACTTCAAGATTGTAGGATAATGCCTCATGCAATAAAGCGATTGTGAATCGCCTCTCCTTTGTATTAATCAAATTTAGTTGCCTCGTTGCAACCACTATTAAAGGATGATCTGTAATTTTCGTTATTTCCAGTAAATTCTTTTCATATTTCCAACCGATAAGAAGTAATGAGTAGTTCCAACACTCAAATTTGCATTATTCGGTTGAAAACCGGCAAGACAGGGAAAATAGATATGAAGATTAAATCAAAACTAGCTTTAACAGCACTTGGCTTCACAGGCCTTTTGTTAATTGGGACTTCAGGTTGCCAAACACATATTGGCGGCATGACTTTGCCCAGCGGTCATTATCTGGAACACCCGCCACAGTATGTTCCACCTTCACCGTTTTTCCCTCTTTCCAAGGAACTTGCTTCCATGGAGACAGGTGCTAACAACAATCAAACTGCAGGTTCACCCTCCGCACTGCCTGCGCCTTTGCCTGGCCCCGGTGGAATGGGCGCTGGCCCAGCCAACTAATCTTCTTATCTTTCCCACTTCCCAACTAGGGGCATAAAAATAATGCCTCTAGTTGCTTGCATTCACTTGACAACCTTGCCAACAAGGGTTATTGCCACCTCCATCTTGTTTTAGGTTTGAATCGAGATTTTTTCTCTACCCTGCATGCTATTGGAGCAATGCAAGTTCAAACAAAAACAGCGGGAGGGATTCCAATGCGAATCCAATATTGGCACAAAGCTACTTTCTTTCTTTCCTTGAGCTCGTTCCTCTTCACAGGTTGCTTTGAATGGTCGCCCTTTTGCACCAAAGAAGATAAAAAATTCCAACCCAAACCTACTTACTCGCTTAATATTCTGGGCACACCTACTTCCCAACCCAAAGTTACTACCGAAACTGCAGACATCCCAGGCGCAGGCGCTGTCAGCAATGTGGGTAATACTTTAGATGGCAACCCCATTAGTATTTCCAATGCTCCAAAGGTAGCCCAAGCACCTGATAAATTTCCCATTGCTGTTAGCAATCCGATAGGAGATGGCGCTGCTAGTCAGGTGAAATTCACCCCGACGCCACAAGTAAAAAAGGCTCCAGTTCATACTATTGCTGCACCAGAAAACATTAACAAACAGCCTGCACCTGGTACTGCTCCTGCTTTACAAGAACTAGGCATTCCGCTAACTAGTTTAACTCCATCCTTACAATCTGTGCCATTAACCATGGATGCAGATAAAGCCATCATTCCGACCAATGCGAATGCTAAAGAAAGTATCCCAGCCATTGATTCGGTAATTATTCCGCCCACGCCAGGATTGGGTGCTCCTAGGACTAGTGCGCCACCCACGGTAATAGTTCCGACTGGAGGAAGCTTGCCCAACTCCGCGCCTTTAGGAATACCTTCCGCACCACAATCAACGCCTTATAGGTAAAAATCTAAGCTTATTTAAAAATAAAGAACCCTACGGCTTTTATCCGCGGGGTTCTTTTTGTTTTGGCTTTGCTAAAGCAGGGAATATTTAAAAGTGTGCTGGGCCCCAAACAACCATCTCCCCTTCCATGTTTTAATGAGCGGCGGATGTTTATCCGTTGGTTCTAAAACTATTATCTTGCGAATTTTTTTCTGGTTGGCACTCACCAGCGGATTTACATCCGCCTCTCAGTGGAAGAAGATATATTTCCATCCCTATCGCTTCCCGCAACCTTCTATTTTTTACAAGCCGGAAG
>CALARU010000265.1 GCA_937888715.1 uncultured Planctomycetaceae bacterium
GAGTCGCCCCTGCAATCACAGGCCATGGTTTGGGAATTGTGATGGATGAAAAAGCGTTGGCCAGGGTTTCGATCAGGCAGGAGATACTCCGTGGTTGATATCCCTTTCGAAATATCATCTTTCATTACTTCGGGTGGGTATAAACTTCATTACCGTCATTTTCACCCCATAGGAATATTTAAGGGCACGATCGTCTTTATTCATGGAATTCAAAGCCATGGCGGTTGGTATGTCACTTCATGTAAGAAATTCGCACAAGCAGGCTACAGGGTATTATTTTTAGATAGGCGTGGGAGTGGGCTGAATGAAGTATCAAGGGGGGACAGCCCTTCTTTTCGTACTTTGCTGGATGATCTTAAGGAATTCCTGCAGTATCAAAGAAAAGAGATTGCAGGATCAACGCCTTTGATTATTGGTGCGATATCTTGGGGCGGGAAGATCGCATTTGGGTTGGAAATCCGCATGGCGAATTTGGTGGATGGGTTCATTCTCCTTGCGCCAGGTTTTTGCCCCAAGGTTCATCCCACACGCAAAGAACGATTTTTTATCGCTTTGGGAAGTTTGTTTGCACCTCGCAGACTTTTTAATATCCCACTCAACGATCCAGAACTTTTTACTTCGAACCCTGTTGCTCAAAAATTTCTAAAAGAAGATCCACTTGCATTAAGGAAGGCAACTGCGAGATTTCTTTTAGATAGCGTAAGGTTGGATTTTTACTTACGAATTTTCAGGACGAAAATCAGCAAGCCCATTCTGTTGCTTATCGCAGGGCAGGACAAAATCATTGACAATGAAAAGACGATTGAATTTGTCAAACGCTTTTCTTCGGGTTCCTTAACCATTAAAGAATACCCTGAGGCGCATCACACCTTCGAATTTGAACCTCAACCGCAAAAACATATCGAAGAAATAGAAGAATGGCTGCAGGTGCAATTTAAAAAATAAAAGGCCCCATGCAATTAAGCATGGAGCCTTTGACTAAGCCAAGTCAGATTTTATTCGAGGTCTTTCCAAAGAGAAATCGAATGGTTAACCCAGATGCCATCTTCCATGAAGGTAGTGCAGACGGTTCCTTTGCAGGTTCCAAGAACTTCAAAAAAGGTTTTGACCTGTTTTTTTACACCAAAGGCTTCATCAATGCCTGGAGGCATCATTTCAAAACCAAATTCGACCCATGGATTGAGCGTTGCCATCAGGGCGGTGTTATCGAAAATACAAAACCCAGCGAGGTTCTTTTCAATGCTGGCAAGTTTTGCAACTTCAGAAGTCAGTGGTGTTTTATTCAGTAATCTTTCTGCATGTTCAAACGAGAAAGTGATTGCAGAAAAATTCGGCCCTACCACTGCTGCAGGTTGAAGTTTCTTGTTGATTTCTTCCAGCAATGGAATTGGGTAGAAGTAAGCTTTGCCTTCTTTTAAAGCCTTTTCTTCGGGTGCTGGAATCTTGATTGTAGCAAGAGTTCCTGTGGGGTCAAACCCTGCAGCATCCTTGATGATTTGATTGATTCCTTCGCGGTAACCTTTCAAGGCATTAGCAAATTTTGCTGCATCGCTAATACCAAGAATAAAGGCAGGTTCGGGAACAAAAAGGTCTTTTTTAGATTTCGGCAGCATTGCGCTCCATTGCTTGCTGCCTAGTTTGCCATCAAGAACAAAAGCTATTTGCGCATCTTTCATTGCAGGAATCAAATCGGAGGCAGTGATTTTCGCAAGTTTGGCAATCGTTGGTTCAAGCTTTTTAAAGAATGCAATTACCTGCTCTTTTTGATCCTCAGGAACATTGGGGATTGCAAATTCAGTAAAGTAACCATAACCAACTCCACCCCATTTCGAGAAGAAGTTCCAAGTTTTTTCAACATCTTTGCCTCGAAGCACCGCAGCAAAAATCGGATTACCACCAAAGTTTTGCAGCAAGCCTAATGGTTTTGAACCATCAATAGGCATATTTGAACTAAAGTCATAATTGGCTGATTCGCAACCTTTGTTGCTTAAGAAAGTCACGCCAACCCGGGCACCGATTTTTGGAGCGAATTCGAAAGCTTCTTTGGTGAGGGCATCTATATCTTTTTCAACCCGTTTTGAAATATCTTTGGGCAGGTTTGCTCCCTCAAGCATTTCCTTGATTTGATCGCTTGCTTCTTCAGGGCTGGACCCGTAGTTTTGGGCAGTTTTCAGAAATTCTTTGCTATAGTACTGAAGCCCAAGTATGTTCTTGCCTGCATGCTTTGCGAGAGGTGCCATCTCTTTTATAGAAGCTATCGAATCACCCTTACCAATGCTTGAAAGATAAGTCAAATCAGGTCCAATTGTCGCAATAAGATAGTCTCCCTTAACGCCGATGGCTGCAGCAAAAGTCAGCTTTGCAAGGTCGGCCTTGAAATCTTTAAGCTGATCTTCATCAACTCCTGGGATTTGATCGATATCTTGGATAGGAAACATACTTCCTTTAACTTTTAAGGTGAGGAAGTCTGAGCCTAATAGTTTTTCTTTTTTTGCAGCGCCTTTAAATTTAG
>CALARU010000266.1 GCA_937888715.1 uncultured Planctomycetaceae bacterium
TGTTCTAATTATTTTGTTTGTCTATTGCTATCCTCTTCATTTACTTATATTAATATAAGTGTGTTATTTGATAACGCTCTATCAAGTAGACTAATAATAATCATTAATAGGTTTGTTTTTAGTCCTGCACATACGAGACCTTTCACTGAATCGCGCCCAAACAGTGAGCCCAAAAGGTTAAGTTTAGATCTGCTTGATTGTCAAGCAGACATGTTTTTATTTTTGGAGGTGGGCCCTTAAGAGGCCTTATTGTTTCATGAAGTTGACGCGCGCATCAAGTTACGCTCTACACGCCCTCGCTTACATGGCGACTCAGAAATCTGAAAAGCCTGTTCCATCCCATCTTATCGCCCGAGATCGCGGTATTCCTGAGCGCTTTTTGCTTAAAGTGTTGAAACCTTTGGTTTCCACTAGAGTTCTTAATTCCATCAAAGGCCCTAATGGTGGCTACAAACTTATGAAGGACCCCTTCAAGGTTTCCTTGTTGCACATCATTGAAGCTGTTGATGGCCCGATTCGTGGTGTTGCCCCATTTGCTGAAGATGTGGGTGGCCCCTTGAACAACAAGCTTGAAAGCATTTGCAAAGCTGCTTCTGAAGCTCTTCGTAAAACCTTGGACAAAGTATCCCTTGGCGAACTCGCAGGGGCTCGTAAAGGTAAGTAAACCCTGAATAACCCGGCCTCTTTTGCCGGTTCCTCAGGTTTTATCAATGTTTTTCCCTCGGAGGGGTGCCTTTCATGGGGTGCCCCTCTTTTCTTTTTTACTTCAACATCATAAATCCACTATTATGGCATTACGCGTTTCAAATATTAGGCTCGCAGTTGAAGATCCGGAAACAACCCTTCCAGATCGGCTCGCTCGTTCCTTGGGTATTGCGCCCACGGATATTCAACGCTGGCGCATTCTTCGCAAAAGCCTTGATGCCAGAGATAGGCAAATTCAATTTGTCTACAGTGCAGAAGTGCAACTCTTCGATGAAGAAAAAATCCTGAAACACAAGCCTAGGTTTCAATCCATTAGTATTGAGACTTATTCTGAAGCTCCTTTTATTATGCCACCTTGTGGTTCGGGTCCCATGCTTGGCAGGCCAGTGGTTATCGGATCAGGCCCTGGTGGGCTTGCTGCTGCTTACTTTTTGGCTGAACTTGGATACCGCCCCATTCTTTTGGAACGCGGCAGACCGGTGCGCGATCGCATTCGCGATGTGAAGGATTTTGATGATGGGGGGCAGTTTAATCCTGAAAGTAATTATTTATTTGGAGAGGGTGGCGCGGGTACTTTTAGCGATGGGAAATTAACCTATCGGGGTTCAGGGCCTGATGTTACCCGCATCTTGCAGATGTTTGCGGAAAATAAAGGTAAACCCTCGGTTCTTTATGATTTCAGACCGCATCTGGGTAGCAATAGATTGCCCGCAGTGGTTAAATCCATTCGAAGAAAAATCGAAGCATTGGGCGGCGAAGTAAAATTCTCATGCAAAGCGGAAGATCTAGATATTCAAGATAACATCATCAGGGGGGTGTATACCTCGAGCGGTTATATTCCTGCCAATGTGGTGATTCTTGCGATCGGCCATAGTGCCCGAGATACTTATAATGCTCTGCATGCCCGCGGTGTTTTAATGGAACAAAAACCATTTCAAATGGGGGTTCGCATTGAGCAGCCCCAGGAAACAGTCAACCGGGTGAAGTATGGGAATTCTGATTTGGAAAATGTGATTGGAGCTGCAGATTATAGTTTGGTGGCCAATGGGAAATATGACCTGTTCACTTTTTGTATGTGTGCGGGTGGGTATATCATGCCTAGCGTTTCTGAACCGGGGGCGTTTTGTACCAATGGCATGAGCCTTTCCAAGCATGATTCTCCCTACGCTAACAGCGGGCTAGTGATCACAATTAACCCCAGCGATTTTGGTAGCAGCCATCCTCTTGCTGGAATTCACTTTCAAGAAAAGTACGAAAAGATGGCGTATGAGGTGGGGAAGAAAGATTATCTTTGCCCTATTCAAGGTGCGAAAGATTTCTTGGGCGGAAGAGTTTCTCCCTCCGCACCTCCTTCAAGCTACCCGAGGGGGACGATTGCAACCAATTTGGAATCGATTTTGCCTACACAGGTGGTCGAGGCCTTGCATCATGGCCTGCCCATTATGGACAAGAAATGGCAGGGCAGATTTTTAAAAGAAGCAAGTATTGTTGGGCCAGAATCTCGGGGAAGTGCACCCGTAAGAGTGGTTCGCGATGCACTCTCTAGGCAAAGCCCTTCTGCAATTGGGCTTTATCCCGTTGGCGAAGGCGCAGGCTACGCAGGTGGGATTGTCAGTGCTGCTCTCGATGGGCTTCGTAGCGCAATGAGCATTATCTCCACCTACGCTCCTGTTTCCT
>CALARU010000267.1 GCA_937888715.1 uncultured Planctomycetaceae bacterium
GATGGAGGCGCTGATCATTTCCGCAAATGTATACTTGCAGTTAGAAAAAAGACTGGCGCAGCAGTGGAAGTTCTTACCCCAGATTTTCAAGGTGATATGGCTGCTGTTGATCTTGTGCTATCTGCAGACCCCGAAGTGTTTAATCACAACATGGAAACTGTTCCAAGGCTTTATAAAAAAGCCCGGGGCAGGGCGATTTATGAACGAAGCCTTGCTGTTCTCCATCATTCAAAAAAAACCAAACCCCACATTGTTACTAAATCAAGCATCATGCTTGGCATGGGCGAAACCAACGATGAATTGATGGAAGTTTTTGCAGATCTTAGAACCGTTGATTGCGATACGCTAACCTTAGGGCAATATCTTTCTCCAACCTTGAAACATATGCCAATAGCCCGTTTTGTTCCACCTGAAGAATTTGATCATCTTGCTGTTCTTGCCCGTTCACTAGGCTTTAAAAAAGTTGTTGCAGGGCCTTTTGTTCGTTCCAGTTATCATGCAGATGAAATGGCTGAAGTAAATCTTCACCCTGTTAATACCCATTAAATTGTGAGATCAGTTGCCATGCCTCAGGGACTGTTCGTCAGTATGGATGGCTTGGATGGTTGTGGAAAATCAACTCAGGTCGAAAATTTGGCTGATAGGCTTGGTACTTTAGGCATTAAAACAACAACATGTGTTGACCCCGGTGGTACTGAAATCGGGAAGATCCTGCGTGAAATTCTTTTGCACCATAAAACGCATATTGCAACCCGGTGCGAAGCTCTTTTATTTATGGCCAGTCGTGCCCAACTTGTTGATCAAGTTATCTTGCCCGCACTCGGGAATGGCGAAGTTGTTATTTCTGATAGGTATCTATTTGCCAACATCGTGTATCAGGGATATGCAGGTGGTTTAGACCCGGATCAAATTTGGCAGACAGGCATGTTATCTACCGCTGGTTTAATTCCAGATATTACATTCCTGCTTGATCTACCCGTTTCGGTTTCTCGCCAAAGAGTAGGGAAACCTTCCGATCGCATGGAGCAACGGTCAGATGAGTATTTTGAGAAAGTAAGACAAGGATTTTTAACAGAAGCCAGGGTTGGCAGGCAAAAAATCAAAGTTCTTGATGCATTACTTCCTGCAAGCATAGTTGGAGATTTGATATTTTCAGAAGTAAAAGATTTGCTCGAAATGAAGAAGTCGTAACGAAGCACTCATTAGGTAGAAAGATTTTCATTGTCCTGGAAAGATATCGTAGGCCATGAAAGCCAGATTAAGTATTTGATCCATGCTTGGCAAACAAACCGGCTTGGTCAGGCATACTTTTTTCATGGGCCTGATGGGGTTGGTAAACGAACCCTTGCCATCGAGTTTGGTAAGGCGCTTTTGTGTCAATCCAACAGCACTTTTGAAGCATGCGGGGTATGCGCTTCGTGTAAATTAGTTGAAGCTGAGAACCATCCGGATTTGCAAACGAATGCCTGCCCCAAGGATGTGCACGAGTTCCCCCGAGAATTAATGAAAGAGATTTGTGAAGGCTTTTTTCTTAAGGCCTCTCGAGGTGGTGCAAAGGTGCTGGTGATTGATGACTGTGATCTTTTAAATGAAGAATCAGGAAATATATTTCTAAAATCATTGGAAGAACCGCCGCCACATTCCATCATATTTTTGATCGGAACAAGTGTAGAGCGCCAGCTAGAAACAATTCTTTCCCGCTGCCAAAAATTGGCCTTTCATGGGTTGAACCAAAGTGAAATTGCAAAGGTGTTTGCGATCAATCAGATCGAAGGTGGTTTTGATTTAAACAAAATTACGAGTGCTTGTGGTGGGTCTGTTTCCCAAGCGATCATGCTGACCAACCCTGAATTTTCACAAGTGGAAGATTCCTTTTTCGCTGAAATTGTTATGCCAATACCCGATCCCGTGAAGCTCGTTAAAATGATAATGGATTTTATTGAGGGGGCAGGAAAAGAAACTTCTGGGCAAAGGGTTAGGGCAAGGTGGTTGGTCCATGGAACTCTTTCCTGGCTTCGAGGTCAGATAATATTTAAAAGCAATACGGATGATTTAAAACCACGCCATCGGTTCCAATTGCTTGAAACAGTCAGCATCGAAAAAGTTCTAGCAATGCTGGAGGTTTGTTTTCAGGCAGAATATCAAATTCAAAGAAGAGTCCAGCTTAGTCTTACGATTCAGTGGTGGGTTGATGGTTTGATTTGGGCTGATTCTTTAACAGATTTGGATTCCCATGTTGGTGCGCTCTAATCAAATTTCAATTAAATGCGTTGTTGATTCCTGCCAATTGCGGAATAAGCCGATGTTTGTTTCCAACAATTGTTGGCAATGCTTCAAGAAAGAGTTCTTCATTAATTCGTTTTGAAGAAGTTGATTTCCCTTTTGGTTTTTCAAGGAATTGTCGATGAGGGTTATCTGTTCTATATGAAAATACAAATCATTAATCGCGCCTAAAATTGCTTGGCCTTTTTTAAGTGTTTCGTACAGAGCATGCGATTTTTCAATAGGGATTGCATCCCCAATGATTTCCAATCCATAACGAAGAAACTTGATTTTAAGTCGAAATGAATGTAATTCTTCTTTGGAATAAGCAATTGTGTTGATGTTTTTTTTGAAATCATCAACTATTTTCATAAGGCTTAACTTTGACCACTCAAAAAAACTGATTGATGTGGGTTCATTATCTGTTGTAAATAATTTGGATGTGGTTTTTAAAAGGCGAGATGCAAGCTTTTCGGCTTTTGCTCGCATGAATATTATTGCTTCTTTTTCAAATTTATTTCGGTTGGCCCAGATAACGCCTTGCAAAAACAAGTCCTTATTTTCTAAAGTTGATTCATTATTAAATGTTTTGCAGGCATTGTAAAAAACGTCCCAGTTTCGCATCGGCCCAAAAAGATCCATCAGATTTTTTGTTCGAACTAGCGTTTTTATCAATAACTTTTTTGAAGCTACTTGTTTGAATAATTTGATTGCACTTATCAAGCGCCTGCTTCCAACCCTTATTTTACGCACCATTTTTGGGGATAAAGTGTTGGTTTTATTCTGCTTGTGTAAT
>CALARU010000268.1 GCA_937888715.1 uncultured Planctomycetaceae bacterium
GTTTTATCACTTTGAAAAGTAACAGAACCTGCGCTTCGCAATCTGGAATGAACCATGCCCCAATCAACCTGTTGATTAGAAGGCGCGATAGATTTTGCAACCGTTCCATTTTGAATACCAAAATGTTCGGGCGCAGGCATACTGATCACGCTTGGCGCCTTGGCTTCATCAGGGGCCTGAGCTCTAATCACTTGCCTTGCTGCTACGGGGGCAGGAGCTTGGACCTGTACATTTGATTGCATATGGGGCTGAAAATTCGAAGGCATGAAAACTGGAGGCTGAGCCTGCGGAACCATGTTTCGATTCTGGCCACCAAAAATATTCGGGAAGAAATAAGGTTGATTAGCAACAGGCAAACTGCCTGGCGTACAACCAACGGGGGTTCACCCTGCGCCGGCCTTTGGGGGCGCAGCAGCAATCCATAAGAATGCAGGAAGAATAGCCATTAAAATTTTGAGCGCGTCCTTGCGCATACTAAACATCTCCATCCTTAATGTTGCCGTGAAAAAGCTAAGACAAATCCTTTAGTTTTACCAAAGGCCGCCTCGGCTCCCACAGTTGAAGGGTGGGTGCATAGCAACGGTTGGCCATCATGAAAAGACCAATATTTCACAAAGGGAGTTTTGCACAAATTACAGAAAGAATTGTAACTCTTACACGATAACGGTATTGCCCGGAGTGTTTTGCCACTGGGAAACGCAGGCTTTAAACCGTTCAACGGCTTGTGCCAAAGAGGTAAGCAAGCCAATTACCGCAGGAAAATCATCCTTCTTAGCACACGCTTCGATTTGTTCTAATATATGAACAAGTTCAGCGCCACCGAAGTGACCTGCTGCGCCTTTCATTTTGTGAGATTCATTCCACAACAACCTCGAATTCCCTTCCTCCGCATTCTTCCTGATCATGGCTTTCATCTTTGGCATTTCATCCATAAATATCACCAGCACCTGACTCAACAGAGCAAGATCACCGCCCACACGCTGCATCGCTTCGGAATAATCACACGCAGCCAAGTTACTCATTTTACTTACCTTTATTTTTGAAAGCTGAAAACTTACACCTGAAGCATTTCCACCGAGCCATGATTATTACCACTCTTATTCGCAGCTTCAATAAACGCAACGATTTCTAATGTTACTGCATTATCAACAGGTGCTTTTTTATCTTTGAACATAGTCACAATCTTTTTTAACAACTCGGTGTAAATATATTTGGTACTCAAGCTTAAAGGCACCACACCTTTGTCGGTAAACACAAGTGCGCCATAATCTGATTTCCCCGCACGAATACCCCTTACTGTAGCTACCCTGCCATCGGCCCAATTTCCTGTAACCACATCAACACCTTTTTCGTGAGTGTTGGTAACGCGCTGGCAACCCGGTCCCATAAGCGTATAAAGAATTTCCACTGCATGGATGCCATAATGAAACAACCCGGAGTTAAGCTTGGGGTTCGCATCAAACAATGGGCAGGGGCCATAAGCGACCACGCCATGAATTTTCCCCTTGGATTCATCTGCAGCGAACTTCACCAATTCAGGGGTGTATCGTAAAGAAGAAGAACTAAAGACTGTGGTTTTATTGGCCTGGGCCAGTTCGAAGATTTTTTTAGCATCTGCAGTAGAGCAGGTGAAGGGCTTATCGATGTAGCAGGGAATACCTTTTTCAAGGAATGGTTTGGCCCGTTCCAGATGCGCGCCACCCTCCTGCGATTCGATCAGCATGCCATCGACTTTGCCGATCATTTCTTCTGGTTTGTCAACAAGTGGAATGCCAAGTTTTTTGATTGCTTCAACATAGCCAGGAATGCGTTCGGGGCTTATTTTTGAATCGCCAGCACAGCCTACGACGATTTGAGCTCCATCCACCCATTGATCCATAGGAACATTTTTATGAAGCAACCGCTCTGCAAAAGCAACCACATGGGAGGTATCAAAATCAAGCATTCCAAGTCGAATCATGTTAAACACTCCAACCGAGTTGGGTTCAATAACTTTCCCAATCCTAATTGAAAAGCATCAGCATGTGAAGCAGCAAGCATAAAAAGACTTGGTAAAAAGCTGTAGACTCCTAGAATTTCTTTACCTTCAAATAGGAGAGAACCAATGGGCTCAGAAAAACTTGAACAATTATTAGAACAAATCCGCTCTGGGAAATTAAGCGTTGCCGAGGGCGTGGAACAACTATCTTCTACTCAGGTAGGCACTCCGGTTTATGCCAACCTTGACCTCGACCGTGCGCGAAGGTGTGGCTTCCCCGAGGTGATACTTGCAGAGGGAAAAACCCCCGAATGGCTCGAAGGGGTAGTTGCAAGGCTTATCCAAGCAAAACAAGATTGCTTTGCGACCCGACTAAACCCAGAGCAATCCTTGCGGCTGCGAAAACTTTACCCTGATGCGGAGTTGGATGAAACCGCTCGCACCTTCCTTCTAAGGGCAGAAGGAAATACAGCAATAACACCCAAGGGAATGGTAGCCTTTCTTACTGCAGGCACAGGGGATATCCCCGTGGCTCGCGAAGCTATGAACACCGCCAGCGCCCTAGGAGTCGGGGTGAAACTAATTCCAGATGTGGGGGTTGCAGGGCTACACAGGCTGCTAAATAATTTAAGCTCGTTCAAAGATTCCGATGCCATCGTGGTAGTTGCAGGAATGGATGGCGCCCTTCCCAGCGTGGTAGGCGGGCTGGTTGATTGCCCAGTGATTGCAGTACCAACCAGCATAGGTTATGGCACCTGCTTTGGTGGCCTGTCGGCGTTGCTGACAATGTTAAATGCCTGCTCAGCAAATGTAACTACGGTAAACATTGATGCAGGATTCAAGGCTGGGTATGTTGCTGCACTAATCGCCAGAAAAGCAAACAAAAGCTAAACAGATGAGTTTAATTGCAGTAAAGAATCTAATCTGGGGCGATGACTTCGCCGCCCGCACGAGTGACATAGTTTGCAAGATTTTTAAGGGAAGTGTTTTCGTTAAGAAAACGTACCGAGCCATCGGTGAAGGCAAAATTAGCTCCGCCATTGTGAAAGCTATAGAAATTATGGCCCCACTCGTTCGAATTGTTAATTTTCATAGTACCCGGAATAGTACCTGTTGAAACATGCCAAGGGGTACGATTGCCGATGCCATAGGCATTATCAGTAGTAGCCCAGGCACCGCCACGAGCTCTGGCTCGAACCGTTCCAGTGTATTGCACTGGCATCATGGTTTTACCTCGCCAAACATCCTCACGCCCTGCACACTCACCTAGCAGAATCGTATTGCTGGTACCATCCATGATATCGTTCATGCGGTTGGAATAATTGAAAGCCCAGGGTGGCGAAGTCGTAGTATCTTGGCCATGCCAACAAAGAGCGCCCCGAAGATCAGTGCCTGCAGGAAAACGATCAACCACAGGAAGCTCATTGTTGATTTGCCAAAAGACACCGGAGGGGGCGAAGTAATCACCACTTGCGCCTTGTTTATCTACCACTTGCATCCCAGAAGGGGTAGGAACCGCAACCGTCTCGGGTTTATTTTGCATACGCGGTTGCACTGGAGTTGTTGGGCAGTTAAAAATCTTGAGGTTGGCTTTTACAATATCTTGATTCGGCGGTACCCACCAATCATAAGTGTAGGTGTAGGAAGCTAAGCGATTGCCTTCTTCCAAATAAGGAAGAAGAAATACAACCCAATTATGCCAGCGAATTACAGGGTCTGACTTATCGGTGTAGGCAAGCGGAAACTTTTGATTGGTGTTTTCATAATTCATTAAGGCGAGGGAAATCTGCTTAATGTTATTGGTGCACTGAATTCTGCTAGCTGCATCGCGAATTTTTTGAACCGCAGGCAATAGCAAGCCAATCAATACCGCAATAATTGCGATAACCACAAGTAATTCGATAAGCGTGAAAGCTTTTCGCCTGAACATGACAAAACCCTTGATAGGTGAAGCAACAAAGCCACTAGAATTGTAGACGCAAAAAGCGGTGGTTTCAAACTTAAAACTGCAGAAAAAGGCCAAAGCCCCTGAAAGAATGGGGATTATGCTAGGGCCTTCTTTGCCCTAAGCCTATTTACAGAAGCTCTCATTAACCTCTAAATCCATCGA
>CALARU010000269.1 GCA_937888715.1 uncultured Planctomycetaceae bacterium
CGCAGAGAAAAGCCCGATCATCGAAAGAATATACAGTAGCGAAAAAGGCAAAGTGATGCCCCCGCCCAAGTCACACAAAGTGCTTACCGCAATTCAAAAAGAAAAGCTCAAGCAATGGGTGTTGGAAGGTGCGGAATACGAACTGCATTGGTCTTTCATCACTGCAAAAAAATCAACCCTGCCCCAAATCAAGAACGAAGCATGGGCGAAGAACCCCATCGACCGTTTCATCCTTGCTGAACTTGAAAAGAAAGGCCTAACCCCAGCCCCAGAAGCAGATAGGCGAACCCTTGCGAGAAGATTAAGTCTAGACCTAAACGGCATACCGCCCGAACCCTCAGTTGTAGAAGCGTTTGTTGCAGACACCCGACCCGATGCCTACGAAAAACTGGTGGATCAGTTCCTGCAATCTTCTTCGTGGGGCGAACACCGAGGCAGAATCTGGCTCGATGCTGCCCGCTATGCCGATAGCCATGGCATTCACTTCGATAATTTCCGCGAAATGTGGAGCTACCGCGATTGGGTGATCAACGCCTTCAACAAAAATATGCCCTTCAACCAATTCACCATCGAACAGTTGGCAGGCGACTTACTTCCTAACGCTACGCTCGAGCAAAAAATCGCCTCCGGATTTAACCGCTGCAATATCACCACCAACGAAGGCGGGGCTATTTCAGAAGAATATCTGGTGCTCTACACCAGGGATCGAACCGAAACCGTTGCTCAAGTTTGGCTTGGCCTTACTGCGGGATGTGCGGTTTGCCATGATCATAAGTTTGATCCTTTCAGCACCAAAGATTTTTACTCGATGGCTGCGTTTTTCAACAACACGACTCAAGGCGCAATGGATGGCAACATCAAAGATACTCCCCCCATCATTGCAGTACCAATCCCAGCTGATAAAGCCCGCTGGGAAGTGGTAACGAAAGAGCTTGCAACAGTTCGCGCTCAAGTGGAAAACCGTAAGAAAGAAGCCAAAGGCGACTATGATAAATGGCTCGCTACTGCAACCAAAGAAACTTTTAGTACCGGAATGCCGACCGAGGGACTCATCGTTTCTGCAGGCCTGAAAGAAGGCAAAGGCAACAAGCTGGAGTTCACCATCAACAAAGAAAAGAAGTTGATCGATGCTCCTGAAATTGCCTGGGTCAAAGGCCAAACAGAAGAGAAAGTGTTGCAGGTTGCCAAGGCTGGATCAGTGACCATTCCTGAGATTGGCGACTTCGAAAAAGATCAATCGTTTTCATATGGTGCATGGGTGCTAACCCCCAGGCAGGCATCTGGCCCCCTGTTTGCCCGCATGGACGATACTGCAAAACATCGAGGTTGGGATCTCTGGTTTGAAAACGGAAAAGTAGGTGCTCACCTCGTTTCTTCATGGCCCGAAAATGCAATCAAAGTCATGTCCAAGGCAACCTTTAATCAGAATGTCTGGACTCATGTTTTCGTAACCTACAACGGTTCGGGCAAAGCCGATGGCGTAAAAATTTATGTCAATGGTATCGCCCAGGCAACCGAAGTCCTTTCAAACAACTTGACCGAAAGCATTCGCACCAAAGTGCCCTTTAGGCTGGGTTCCCGCCATAGCAAAGAGCCTTTGCAAAAAGCTACTTTCCATGACCTCAAGATTTTTAATCGCAGCTTAAAGGCCGAAGAAGTTGCAGCACTTGGCCCAGTCGAAAAACTGGTTCAGATTCTCGCCAAGGAACAAGCCAAGCGCACACCCGAAGAAAACAACCAGCTTTTCGATTGGTGGCTTTCCAACATGGATGCCAAATCCAAAGATCTTACAACCCAATTGGGTAACCTCGATCGCGAAGAAAAAGAGTTGAAGGGCAAAGGCACCATCGCCCATATCATGGTCGAAAAAGCTGAACCTTCCATGGCTTTCATTCTTAATCGTGGCGACTACGATAAGCGCAAAGATAAAGTTGCTGCAGCAACCCCCGAAGTATTACACGCCATGCCCAAGGAAACTCAGCGCAATCGATTAGGGTTTTCCCAATGGCTCTTGATGCCTGAAAATCCTCTTACCTTTCGCGTAACAGTAAATCGCTTTTGGCAGGAAGTTTTTGGCAACGGGTTAGTGCGCTCGAGTGGCGACTTCGGCATCACAGGCGACACCCCAAGCCACCCCGAATTGTTAGACTACCTCGCACTTGAATTCCGCGATCAAGGTGGCGATATCAAGAAATTCTTCAAGCTCATGGTTACCAGCGCAACCTACATGCAATCTGCAGTATCAACTCCTGAAAAGCTTGAAAAAGACCCTGCAAACCGTTTGCTTAGCAGGGGCAGCAGGTATCGCATGGATGCAGAAATGATCCGCGATTACGCTTTGGCATCCAGCGGAATCCTAACCAAGAAAATCGGCGGCCCAAGCGTTAAACCCTACCAACCCGAGGGCGTTTGGGAAGCTGTTGCAATGATTGGTAGCAACACCCGCGATTACAAAGCCGATGTAGGCGAAAACCTTTACCGCAAAAGTATGTACACCTTCTGGAAAAGATCTGCGCCCCCCGCAAGCATGGAAATCTTGAACGCTCCCAATCGCGAAACCTGTACCGTTAAAAGAGAACGAACCAACACGCCCCTTCAAGCCCTCGTTACTCTTAACGATCCGCAGTTTGTCGAAGCTGCACGCTTCCTTGCAGAGCGAACTCTCAAAGAATCAGGCAACACTCCCGAGTCTCAACTCGATTTCATCTCCATGCGCATTCTTTCTAGAAAACTCAACCCTGCCGAAAAAGCACTTGTGCTAGCAGTACGAACCGACCTCTTAGAGTACTACTCTAAAAACATGGAAGAAGCGAAGAAGCTACAAACCTTCGGCGCATACAAATCCGACCCCAAACTGAATCTTGCAGAACTTTCAGCTTGGACAATGACCATTAATTCACTCATGAACCTTGATGAGGTTCTTTGCCGCTAGGCAACTTTTTTACACGGAGCTTTTCAAATGAACATCAGCAGTTTGATTCAAGAGCAAGGCCTTGCAATGACCCGCAGGCATTTCTTTTCCAAGGGTTCAAACGCCCTAGGGTTTGCAGCACTTACAAACCTGCTTGGAAATAAAGCCCAAGGCGCTTCTTCGCCAGATACTTCCGCAATGAACCCCTTTCCTTCCAAAGCGAAGAATGTGATTTATTTGCATATGGTGGGAGGCCCACCCCAGATGGATTTATTCGACTACAAACCCAAGATGCAAGATTGGTACGACAAGGATCTTCCCGATTCCATCCGCAAAGGGCAAAGGCTTACCACTATGACCAGTGGTCAGGCCCGCTTCCCTATCGCACCCTCAAAATTTAAATTTTCCCAACACGGCCCAGCCGGAATGTGGTTCACCGAACTCCTTCCCTACAAGGCTAAAATGGCAGGCGATCTTTGCTTCATGCGCTCCATGAATACCGAAGCCATCAACCACGAACCTGCAATTACCTACATGCAAACAGGCAATCAACAAACAGGCAAACCATGCTTGGGTGCATGGGCCAGTTACGGCTTGGGCAGCATGAACCAAAACCTTCCCGCCTTTGTCGTCATGGTTGCCAAGCCTACCAATACCGAACAAGTGCAGGCTATTTCCGCAAGGCTTTGGCAGGCGGGTTATTTACCAGGCGAATACGCTGCTGTACCCTTCCGAGCCAGTGGCGACCCCATCCTTTACCTCAACAACCCACCGGGCGTTCCCACCCAAATCCGCAGGCGCACTCTCGATGGTATCAACCAACTTAACCAAATGACTCTCAACCAAGTTGGAGACCCAGAAACACTTACACGCATCCAGCAATACGAAATGGCTTTCAAGATGCAAACCAGTGTTCCCGAACTAACCGACATGGCACGCGAAAGCGAAAACACCTTCAAGCTTTATGGCGAAGCTGCACGCAAGCCAGGAACCTTTGCCAACACCACTCTACTTGCACGCAAGTTGGTAGAACGCGGCGTTCGCTTTGTGCAAATCTATCACAACAACTGGGATACCCATGGTAATGTCGCAGGCAGATTGCCCGATCAATGCCGTGATGTTGATCAGGCATGCTATGGGCTTATTCAAGATTTGAAGAACAGAGGCATGCTCGATTCAACCCTGGTTATCTGGGGCGGAGAATTTGGCAGAACCATCTATTCTCAAGGTGGCTTAAGCAAGACAAATTATGGTCGGGACCATCACCCACGCTGTTTCACTATGTGGATGGCAGGTGGTGGAACCAAACCCGGCAGTGTGTATGGTGAGACCGATGATTTCTCTTACAACGTTGTAAAAGATCCGGTTCATATCCGCGACTTCCACGCGACTATTTTGCAACTGATGGGGTTTGACCACGAGAAATTCACCGTGCGATACCAAGGCCTTGATCAAAAGCTGACAGGTGTGGAACACGCCCAGGTAATTAAAGAGCTTATGGCTTAATTAAACTTCCCAGTAAGTTGAAACCCTAATCTCGCAAACTACTCATTTGGAGTTACAGTAATTTCAGAGCGGGGAACACACTCATCAAACAAGATTCGCATGATCGACCAGCTTTTCCTGTGCAATTCTTAATACTGCAACTGCCTGGTGCCGTGAAACAGTGGGAAAGTCATCAAGAAAATCAAGCAGAGAATCTCCTGCTTGCAAATAATCAAGAAGGGTGTGAACAGGAACCCGAGTGCCAACAAAAACCAATGTTCCCCCGAGGATCTCAGGGTCACTATGGATCACATTTGAATTACTATCAGCCATTGGTTTCTTTCCTTCTTGCGTGCATTATAACATACCAACAAGGTATAGTTAACTCACATCGGGAGCAGAAAAAATCGGCCTAAAATAGTTTGCTTAAACTTCCCAGCCCTTGCGGTAGGCCCTGCGCAGCAAACCCTGCGCCTTGGAATTACCTTTGCAAGTCATGTTGGCGGAATCCCATTCGAAGCCCCCGGTGCGGTAGGCGACATTCGCCAGCAACACGGTTTCTGTCATCGGGCCGGAATAATCGAAGTTACAAGTCGCAGGCTTGCCACCCCTGCATGCATCAAACCATTCCTTATGAAATCCGGGTGAATCAGGAATAGTCTTGGGTGCCTTCACATCTTTAAACTTATCTTCAGGCAGAAGTTTCCAATTATTAAAACCACAAAGCAACATCCCCTTGGTACCAATGAAAAGGTTGTTGTAGTTACCCGCTTTCAAATTATGCTTCGCAAGAATCTCGGGGCCATTCTTGGCATGATACCAATGCAGCGTAACTGCTTCACGATCGCCCTGCTTGGGAAATTCAAACTTGGAAGCAAGAGCCTTGGGGGTAAGTAATTCATGCACTGGTGGGCCTGAAGCTTCCACCTTGGTTGGGTAGCGCAGATCCAATGCCCAGAATGGAATATCTAAAATGTGACAGCCCCAGTTGCCAGTTTCGCCTGTGCCGAACTGCCACCAAAAGCGCCAGCCATAAGGGCAGATCGATGGTTGGTAATCGAAATCTGCATTAGGCCCAAGCCAAAGATCCCAATTCACATTTGCAGGAACTTTTGGTTTTTCGGTTGGAATGTTAGGCATACCACGATCGCCCCCGACCCAAGAATGAACTTCGGTGATGGTGCCAATGGTGCCGGCCTTGATAATTTCGACTCCGGCCCTAAGGCCTGCAAGGGTGTGCCTTTGTGCTCCCAACTGGGTTGCAAGTTTCTTTTCCTGCGCAAGCTTGGTCAGGGTTCGCACTTCCCAAACATCATGCGCCAAGGGTTTTTCGAGATAGACATGTTTGCCTCGCTGCATGGCCCAAAGTGCAGGATGAAAATGGGTATGATCAGGGGTACTGATTAACACACCATCGATTTGCTTTTCCATCTCATCAAACATTTTTCGGAAGTCTGAGTACTTCTTTGCTTTGGGATTCTTACTGAACCCATCCCCCGCACGAGTTTCATCGACATCACAAAGTGCAACTACATTTTCCTTGGATGCACCACCCAGATTCGACTTGCCCTGCCCGCCTATCCCAATCACTGCAAGATTTAATTTTTCATTCGGGCCAACGGCTTTTGCTACGGATGGAGCAGTGCCCAACCAATAACCTGCGCCAGCCAAAACCACACCCTGCATTACAACTCTACGATTCATCTTCTGCATCATTTTCTAAACTCCTGAAAGATATTTCTAATAAGCTAGCAACTTCTTAAAACACAGAGAAGACTTTTTCAGCTTAAATGATGAAATTAGCGGACAAACCAATGAATGGGTGGGCCATCAAGCCGTTTGGAAGTCATGCGCAAAAACTCTGCAAATCCTACTTCCGACTGCGCTTGTAATTCAAGCGTTGCAGCCCCTGCACGAAGCGCTTGATTCAATTGATTCCCAAGGCCAAAACCCTCTATCTGCTTAAGCATGGCTCCTACATTAGGGTCGTTTCTAATCTGCGCCTCCGCCTGAGGGCGGGCCTGGCTTGCATCAGCGCTAAGCTTTGAATTCCAAACAGGGATCCAGTTGCCATTGGGCAGCTTTGTTAAAATCGTATCTTCAACACTCATTTTCCCAGCATTCAATTCGGGAACCACCCGGGTCACCCGCAATGCAATCACTTTTTTATCGTTCCCGATTTTTGCTGCCTGCTCAGCCCACGACACTTGTTTGGCCTGATTTTGAACCAGCCCAAATTCTTTCATCGCATCACCCAGAATCGATTGTGTCACCCCTTGGAATATTCCCCCAAAATCATTGCCCTTGGCATCACCCTTATCAACTAGGAAACCTCCGGTGCCTTGAAGATGAATCCCCTCCTGACTCTTGTAAGCAAACAATGCTTTTCTAACGATCCAGTCAAGTTCATCCTCAATCCGCATCGGGGGCAGCCTGTCTGCAAGATAGATTTTCTCCTTCTGCCAATCGATTTTCGATTTCAGCAAATCTTGCAAAAGCTCACCTGCGGTCTTGTTCTCTACATCTTCAAGTCGTTCCTGCCAAGCGACCATCAGCAATTGTTTTATCACAGGTTGGACGGGGGAATATTTTTTGACATCAGCGGGTTTGATTTCAAAAAGATAAAGCTGCTGGTTTTGGGGATTCTTTTCCTCCAAGATTTTCTGTTCATCCTGTAAGGTGTTTATCCAAGCCTTCGACTTATTCGCTTTTTCAGATTCTTCGATCCAAAGCTTCATGCGTTTGGAAAGGTCTTGCTTAATAGCAAGCGAAGTTTCTTTTTCGTTACTGATAAAAGATTCGAACTGATCAGGCAACGCTTTTTTCAGCCAAGATCGTTGCACTGCAAAAACCAGATTGCCTGATTTTGTCTTCCCAAGGCTTAAGCCTTTAAGCTCTGTGCCTTTTTTCAATACGACAACTTCAACGGGGGTTACCTTGCTAACTGCAGCAGGTTTTTTCTGCTGTTGCGCAACTGCTGATTCCGAACTCATCAGCAAAATCAGAATTAGAAGTTGAAGTGCTCTCATGCTTTTGATTTTCCCACTTCTCTAAGATCATTTCAAGTTCAATCACTGGAGATTACTGGCTTCGCAGGCGGAAAAAGGACAAGAAGAAGTGTGCCTGGACGGCGATATTAGACTTCGGGGATGCCTTTTAAACACATAAGCAATAAGCAGTAATTACGGAGTCCTCGCCAAACGAAGCCCAAGGTAGTCGATCTGAGCGGTCGGCGAGTTGAGGGCCCGGAGGGAAGAACGAACTTTCGAACCACCGCTGTTGAAAGACCCGCCACGATACACACCCTTGTCTCCCGTTGCTGGCCCCTTCGGATCTGTTACCGCTCCCTTTGGATAGTCGCCATACCAATCTTCGCACCACTCAAACACATTCCCATGCATATCGTACAACCCAAAAGCATTCGCAGGGTAATCTCCTACTGCCTTTGTACTTGAACTACCATAATTTGCATCACTCCTAGTAAGGCTATTTCCAAATGAATACGCTGTAGTTGTTCCTGCCCTACAAGCATATTCCCACTCTGCCTCCGTAGGTAACCTATATCCACCATCTGTATTCGCATTCAACTTCTTGATAAACTCCTGACAATTTTTCCACGACACACCGGTTACTGGCAACTTGGCACCTTTGGGCGAACTTGGGTTACCCCCCCTCACAGGGTTATCCCCCATCACGCTTTCCCACTGCTCCTGCGTTACTTCATACTTACCCATATAAAATGGCTTCGTTAGAGTTACTTCGTGCTGCGTTTCATCACCGCTTCGGCCTTGTTCAGACGCAGGCGATCCCATCTTAAACTTCCCTGCAGGGATTAATACCATTTCAAGGGTGGTCCCTTTGCCTAGGTCAGCTTTCTCTT
>CALARU010000270.1 GCA_937888715.1 uncultured Planctomycetaceae bacterium
GCAGAATTAGATAATTTGGCTTGAGCTAAGTCAGAACTAACTTCTGTATTGCTTACTAATTTAAGGGTGTTTGCTTCTGGAGTTTTAGGGGCCATCTTTTTAGATGCAACATTCATTTCTTTAGGGACTGGTATCGGTTTTTCGCTACGCAATTGAGGATTCATACAACCTGCACTTAGAAGCGATAAACTTCCTGCCCATGCTATCAAAGACCAAAAGCCAAATCGCTTTTTGCCCCCGACTTTTCGATTGTGATTATTTCCAAACGCCATGCTTTTCCCAATCTTCGAAATACAAAAACTCTCCTGTATAAAATAGATCGGCAATAAAACGGGTAGACTTTGCGGAATTTGACAAGAATATCGATATTTACAATTACAACACCAGCATAGGCAATCTGGGAAGTATTGGGGCGT
Organism: uncultured Planctomycetaceae bacterium; assembly: GCA_937888715.1. GTDB lineage: Bacteria > Planctomycetota > Planctomycetia > Gemmatales > Gemmataceae > UBA969. Next base: position 417 of record CALARU010000270.1, read on the forward strand.
AAAAAAAACAGCAAGCAATGGATAAACTCCACTGCTTGCTGTAATAAATCATACCAAACTTAGAATTATGATAAGGATTCTTGTTTTTTCGGAACATCAAAAAACAATGCCAAGACTATTGCTGCAACCAAGGATGCAAAGCAAGGCACCAAAAACAAAGTTTTAAAATCAACAATCTTATCCTTGGTGAAAATCTCCTGCATTAGGTAAGGGCAAACTGAATTTGCTACCAATGCACCAACGCCCAGAATCATCACATTAAACAACCCTTGCGCACTCGAACGCGAATCTTTAGGGAAAACTTCATCAACAAAGATGTAAACCGTTGCAAAGAAAAACGCATAGCAAATCCCATGAACGACTTGCACGAAAATGATCAGTTCCTTGTGCTCTGGTAAAAACGCATATACTGCAAACCGAATGGCATGACCTAAAACGCCAACCACCATCGTCCATTTCCATCCCAGCGTTTTCAAGGTTACCCCAAGGATTACCATGGTGAGGATCTCAGCAATCTGACCAATACTCATCACGGGCATAATCCAATTCCCAGGAATACCAACCCCGCCTACAGTAACATCCGCACTTAAAAATGACCCCGTCCAGTTGAAGTAACAATTGTGTACAAAAGCATCAATAAAAGTTACAACCCAAAGAATTAACACGAATGGATGCTTAAGCAACTTGACTGCTTCCAACCATGCAAGGTTTTCGGAATCTCGAGATTCTGGTTTTTTCGCAGGTGTATGAGGCAAAACCAAACTGAACAAAGCAAGTGCTAAAGAAGCAATACCAGCAATGATAAATGTCCATTTGGTAGATTCTTTCAATGCCTCGCCCGTCAAACCATTTTTCAAAACAGTACCAATCCAATCCACCATGCCCTGAGGGTTTGCCTTAGTCACCGCATCCCAATCAACAAGGATGAAAGTAAAAGGCCAAGCAGCAAGAATCCAACCAATGGTTCCGCCCATACGAACAATACCAAACTCATTCTTGGCATCCTTCATGTTTGCAAAAGCAATGGAATTAGTAATCGAAATGGTTGGCACATAAAGCAAGCAATGAACCAGCATCAAAGCAAAGAAGGGCCAGAAATCTTTGGTAAAGGCGCAACCTAATATTGCTAACCCTCCAACAAGGTGACTAAACGCCAGGAATTTCTCCGCTGCAAAGTTTCTATCTGCAAACTGATTCGAGAAAAACATCCCGACAATGGCTGCGATAGGAAACGCATTCAATATCCACGACTGCTCTGCAGGCGTAAATTTAAGGCTTGGTAAGTAGCCAAATATTAAGGGTAACCAAGCACCCCAGATGAAAAACTCCAACACCATCATCACAAACAATCTTAGACGAACAGACATTTTGTTCCCTCTCGTCAAATTCCCACAAAAGATATTAAGTTGACACTATGAAACATTTGTTTATCAAATTCAACCACCGATTCACAAAAAACCGTCTTTACCGTTTTAAGGCATTGATCAAACTATCCGCATCGTAAACACATCCACCCCAGGTGCCGCCTCCCAAGGTCTGCAATGCCGCCCATAAGCGTGTATCATCGGGCAGATTGGGGTCTGGCGCCAAGTCTGGCCTTAGCGTTCGGCTCTCAAGTGTTTTATTACCCCATTCAACCCCGTAATCTTTTCCGTTTTCGCCAACAAGGTTCAATGAGCCTTCCAAATTATTACGGTCAATGATTATTTCAACTAAATCACCTTCCAAGATTTTACCGATCGGCCCACCTGCAAGTGCCTCTGGCCCAACGTGGCCAATGCAAGCCCCTGTTGATACCCCAGAAAATCGGGCATCAGTTATCAACGCCACATGCTTGCCAAAACTTAAATGCTTTAATGCAGAAGTAACTTGGTAAGTTTCTTCCATACCACTGCCCATTGGGCCCCTGCACATCAGAACAATAATATCGCCCGCCTTAATTTGTTTTTCTTTAATCGCTGAAATCGCAAGTCGCTCTTCTAGAAATACTCGGGCCGGCCCCTTGATTCGATAGACCCCATCATCACCTACCACCGAAGCATCAATCGAAGTAGCTTTTATCACGGCTCCTTCGGGTGCAAGATTTCCCTTGGGAAAGCAAACAGTCGAAGTTAAGCCTTGTTTTTTAGCCTCTGCAGGTGGAAAAATCA
>CALARU010000271.1 GCA_937888715.1 uncultured Planctomycetaceae bacterium
ATAAATCAAGTCGCCATCAATGGTGGGGGTAATCATCGGGCCTTCGCCACCCATGGCATCATAATGCCTAGCAACCCAAGAATGGGTCCAGCGTTCTGTTCCAGTGGCAAAATCATAAGCTACAACTACTTCTCTATCAGCGCGTTGTTCCATGGTAACTGCGAGGTTGCCTGCGATAGAAAAACCCGAGTAACCTGCGCCACAGGGCTGTGGTTTCCAAACAGGTTTCGGAGGGTTATTTTTCCAATCAGAATAGATTTCTGGGCCGGTAACCACACCATCGAGATTGCGATTGCGATAATTCGGAAAATCTTCAGGACCAACAACGACAGAAATGGCTTCTAATTCAATCTTGGGGGCATTAGTACGATGCTCTGCGATTTTATCTTCCCTTGGTTTCTCCCAGCGCCAAATGATTTTTGGTTCAACATCGCCATTGAATTCCAATTCTTTAACTGCGCCATAATAAGCAGATACAATAATTGCAACGACTTCAATTTTTAAAAGCCAAGAGAATCTTGAAAAGAAAACCCACCAAGTCGTAGAAACAATTAGTGCAAGTAAAAAGCCCGACATATTGACAGCGCTTTTAACAAAAGGGGGATATTCCTCGGGGAGTAATCTCGTCGCAAAAAATGCAATGCCTAAAATCCCAAGAGCAATCATGGGGATGTAGTAACGCCTATGCATAAAAACAGATGGAAGTTTCTGATCCATAAAAGGTCCCTTGCAAAATCTATCATTTACGAGAATCAATAAGCAACGAAGGCATTGTAATTAATGCTGGTTCAAATATTAAAGTAACCGGAACAAGCTTCTCGATGGAAGTGGAACTTCCGATTAATTGACTATCAACCAATAAAGAAGACCAGCCAAACATTTCGAGTTGTGGTTTATCCCAAACCAGCTTTGATCCATCTTTAAGCTCAAGCTCAGCTTTTATCTTATCAAACCATTTATAGGCATAATCGAAGCCAAGATCCGCACCTTGAAGAAATATTTTATCCTGAGTAAGTATAAGTTTTGCAGAAAACATAGTTGTAGTACCCGAAGTATTTTCAACAGTGATATTAAGCACTGGCTTTTCCGTAAGCAATGAGGCTAATCCCTCATTCAATTTAATTTTAACCACATTGGATTTTAACTGAATAGCGTCTTTGCTTAGCAATGAAGTTAGAGTTTCAACCGGATTGGGTTCAAGAGCAGATGCAAGAATTGAAATAGGCTGAATGAACAGTCCCAAATCTGAAAGCATAGGATCATTCAAGCATTTAGATTTAGAACTGGGCCAAGTTTTCTGTTCCCCCAACATGGAAAGAACTCTAGTTCGCAACAGGGGGATGATTTGATTATTCAAATCAAAGGCAAGTGTATGTAAAACATCTTGTTGCGATTGCGGGAACTTTGATGGAGACAAATCATTGCGCCAGTTAGGAAATTCTTTTTCAAATTGCTGAAACATCTTCAAGGGCAGTTCCGTTTTGAAGAGAAAATCCTGAAGCAGAATATCACCGGGGATGGCTAGGTAATGAAGTGCAGCTTTAAGGATGCGGATTTCTTCGCGATTGCGATGATCTGCAAGCCTCATTTCGAGGATTTCCGGTATGTGGGTTGCAAGCGCAATAGATGAAGAATCCGGCCAAGCATCTGTCAGAAAAGCGTATGCGTTTTCCTGCCAAGATTTCCAGTCGAATCCCTTAATCTTTTGTTTTTCAGGAAAGGCGGACAAGTGATTGAACGAGATAGTTCTTTTGTTGAAATCAGCATAAAAAGCGATTAGTTCTTTATGAAGTTGCTGGTTAAGGGTTTCTTTGTTGAGAAGAAAAACATAAGCTTCGGTTGTTTCCCATTTTTTGGGAAAGCGATCCTTCAACTGTGCAATTTTTGATAATGTAGTTTCGATTTCGCTAATCGTAGCAACCTTGGGCGTCGCAGGAATTGTTAAGAGTGCATCGACCCTATCAAGATAATTTTTAATCTCATTACGCCTTGAAATCAAATACATCGAAAGATCCAAAGGCAGAAAATAAAAATCCGGATGAGAACTCAGATTATCGAATAGAACAAGGCGATCTTTGAGTTTAGGAGTTGGCCCTAAAAGCCTTAGATAAATATCCGAAGGATCGTTGGCTTTGAGTTTTTCAACTTGAGTCTCGAGTTCGCCAGCAGGAAGAAAAACCTTCGCACCTTTAAGCCCAAGAAAAAGAAGTACGAACATTAATACCACGGTTGCCCAACCTAGATAAGATCCCGTTTCAGTTTTTTTCGATTGATACTGCGTTGTAATATTTAAGCAATTATTAGGCTCAAAACTATTGATTATGTTAAGAGAACCAAGGCCATGATTGTTCGTAATCAGCAACTTAGTTCCAGAATTGTGAAATACAGGAAAGTTCTCAGGGAGTAATCTTCTGCCCAGCATTTCTCGCAACAGCACCAATATTGTTTGTGTGGGTTCGCCTAGAAGAATCAGCCCATCACAATTGCAATACACCAGCTTTTTAATTCCGGATTCATCCAAAGTTGCTGTTTCAACTCTCGCATTTTTTTCTATAAGCAGGGTGCGAAGCGATTCGCAATCGCTAGCTGCATCATGCAAAATTATAATCAAGGGTGGTGATCGGTCAATTTGCGACATTGTATTTATGCTTGCCAGATTTTTAGCGTGGGAGAAAATCCACCGCAACCTTATTTGCCTCTGCCCAGTTGCGAACCAATCGCACCCTGTTGGTATCGCGGTCAGGGTCATCCACACCAATCACCAAATCAATTCTTTCAATCATCGAGGTTTTAAGGGTGCTGTTTAATAGGGTAAGCAAAGACTCAATATCAAAAAGCTCATCCGGTTTATCCGAAAGCAGGTAATATTTCTTGGGCTGATAATTGCCCTGCATCAACTTCTTTGCAGATTCATCAGTAAGAACCCTTAGATTGATGACAACCTTAGAGGGTTCATTTTTCTTAAGTTGATTATCTTTTTCAATTGCGGATTTAGCTACTTCTGGCGCAGAAGAATTACTGTTATTAGAGCCATTGCTGGCGCCCCCTGGCCCGCCAATACCATCGCCCCCGCCACCAAAAAGATAGATGAAGACAATCCATCCCCCCGTTATCCCTCCCAGAGTTCGAAAGGATAAACTAACCCAGTTAGGCAAAGGCTTTTTCGAGATTCTTTTATAAAGCAGATTAGCAAGAAGCACGCTTAGATAAGCACCAAGTGCGATACCACCAAAGACAGCAAGGGGCCGTTCAGGATGGCGGATGGAATCGGTGATTGCGTTCGCTAAAACAGGAATGAACATATCGTTTACCTGTTGGAAATGAAGCCTGGAAAATCGAAAGACCAAACGATGCCATTAAGCCAGCGTTCGTAATTTTCGCGCTGCCCTCTGGTAGGGTAACTGCTATCGAGGTCCCTTGGATAAAGAACCATATAGAAAAGTTCCTTCCCTTTGGAGGATAGTTTGTCTTGATTGATGAGGGAAGAAACATCGTCTTTGTTTTTGAGAATACTTTTGTCAGGATTACGGAAGAAAAGCTCACCATTTGTAGAATCAATTTCTAGGACTCTGGAAAACACGGCGCCTTTGAATGCTTCGGTACGCTCTGCACGCAGCTTTTCGATTTCTTTAAGAAGCTGAGAGGTCGAATCTGCAATCTTTAGTTTATCAGCCGTGTCTGCCTTGGTTATCAAGGAAGAGTCTGGGGTGTCACCCTGGCCCACCATGGGAAGAAAAAGAAAGACGCAAAAAAGCAAAATAAGCACATCAATGAGAGGGATGAAAAAGCGAGTTACGCTGCGTTTGGGTAATTGAATCATGAAGCCTTGTCCTCCCTTTTTGGGAGTACACCACCTGCAAGCCCAAGAATGAGATCCCTGCCTGCCAATACAAACCAAGCGGGCAGAATATTTACAAGCGCCATGAATATGCCGCTTCCTGTCGCAGTGATTGCAGGTCCATAAAGTTGGATGATTCGTTCAGGAGAAACGGGGCCATTGATGGAGCTGAAGGTTTGCAGAATTCCTGCGACGGTGCCTAGTAATCCCAAAAGGGGGAACCACTCTGCAGCCTGAGAAAGATGGCTAATCCAGGAATCAGCGCGTTCATCGAAGCCATGGTTTTTCCAAGTGAGAGCCCGCCAAGCAAAGAGAGTCTGAAAGGCAAAAAGAAAAGAGCCAAGGGCAAGAATTAATTGATCGAGCCTAGTGATGCTTTCGAGATAAAAATCGCGCGCTGCGGAGGGAAGTGACGCGAGCACTGCAAAGCTTGCAGCAGCCGGAAGAATAGCAAGCAGCAGTGGAAGGCACCAAACTGCAAGAAATCTTCGAAACATTGCTTCACCTTTCAGAGGGGGCGGTGCGGTTTGCCAAGTAGTGCGGAAGGGCCTGCGGATTGCCTTCGCGATCGATGCAAGCAAGGGTCGAAGAGCCTTCAGCAAGCAGCTTGGATTCGCAATAAAGTTCGTAGCGGTGTTCGATGCGAACGCCTGTAGTTCTCTCCACGATGGTACGAAGAATAAGAACATCATCGTATCTTGCGGGCCGTTTGTATTTTACTTCGATGCGTGCAAGCACTAGAAGGTAGCCTTCATCTTCAACATCTTTATAGGTTCGACCCATGGATCGAAGTAACTCGATGCGACCCTGTTCGAAATAGACTAGATAATTGGCATGATGAAGAAGGCCCATGCGATCGGTTTCCGCATAGCGGACGCGAATTTCGATATCGCCAAAGACTGTGCCGGGGGCAGGAGCAGGAAGTGCCTGGGTCATTGGATTCTGCCAATACGATTGTAAGGCCAGTAAATAAGAACAGCCCGGCCCATCATAAGATTATTAGGGACAAGGCCCCACGAACGGCCATCAGAACTTTGCGGGCTGTTATCGCCCAGGCAAAGGTAATGGCCTGGTTGAACATAAAGAGTCTTAATAGGTGGGTTTAACAGCCCCTTCCAAGAATCTGGCGTAGGCAAGCCTGGTCGAATCGCAATAGGCTCGGTCCAATCATGAACAGAGACATCGGGAGTGCTGGGGTTGATGCGTGCAGTGTAATAGGTATCGCGATGAATCTTAAGTTCACTTACGGAAAGGGTAGTTCCGGAAGTGCCAATACTTGCGGGTTCGAGATCGTTTTTAAGCGTGGGGCCATGAACCTTGCTGGGTTTGTAATCAACACCATCGTTGAACAACAATTTGCCATCCTGCCAGATGATGAGCCTGCAATCCACATTAGCAAAGCGAATAAAGTGCGAACCCGAACTTAAACGATTAGAAGATTTTTCAGCAAGTACTTCGGTTTTATCTTTGGTGATTCTTTGAAGAGTGCAAGTACCCGATTCAAGGTTCCATATCGCTCTAAAACGATCAACACCCTTGGAAAGCTCTAAAGTGAGCTGGCCTTCTTGTTTTCTAATATCAAACTGACCTTCAAGGGTAAGATCGCTGACCCAGTTATCGCCATAGCCCGGGCGATGAGTATCATGGTAGGCAGTGTTATAGCCCATGACATCGGTGATAAGCTGTCTGCGGGAATCATTGTTACGAAGGATATGGCTGTATCTAAGCCAGGAAGTTGTTTTTTCTGATTCGGTAGAGCTGACATAAACCGAAGGAGAAATCTCGTTCCAATTGGGTTTTAGAGCTTGCCAGCGTTTAAGAGTAGGAAGATCAGTCGAGCGGTGTTGATCATCATAAACAATCCTGCGCATTGAAAGCACTGAGCTGGGTTTCTTGCGAATGATTTCAAACTTATCCGTATCAATGAAAGAGTCACGAGCTTCGTTTTCGTGCATAAATTCCCACATCCAAAGATCTGCATTATCTTTAGGATTGGAGATCGGAGGCGGAAGAGTATTGGGAGGAAGGCGATAAAGCTTGCCCGCCTGAATAGCGATAGTTTCACCAGGCAAGCCGATCAGCCTTTTGATGTAATTCATGGGCACATGATTGCGCTGAGGGCCAGAGGCTGGGAAGCGTGCGGAAAATTCATTCGGGTTGCTGTTGCCTGGATATTTAAAAACGACCACATCCAGCCGCTCGGGGCCTTTGCCCGGAAGATCATAAAGATACTTTGCGACCAGAACACGATCGCCCGTGGATGGGCCTGGGTCTACAACTGCAGCTTCCCCAGGGAAAGACTCTTCGTTGCGCTTTAGCAATTTGATATTGAGCAAACAATTCGGGCAGGTCGCGGCGCTTACAGACATAACACCCGCACCTGGCATTTGCTCAACTTCACTGGAGCAATTGACTGGGAACCGATGCTTGCATGAAGGGCAATTAATTTGCTTTTGATAGCCAAAGAGCGTTTCCGCCATCGAACCGGTAGGGATGACAAAAGCTTCTGCGATAAAAGATTTGAGCACCAAAACCAGAACGACAACAAAAACAATTGTTTCAAGAAGTTCGCGAAGGCCATCGTTTTTAGCAACGATTGGCTTTGCAGGGTTACTTGCGGTCCGCTCAAATTGCCCATCAAGGGCTGAGGCTTCCTTGAGCGTATTTGCATCTGTTTCTAAGATCACAGGAACAGGAGCCACTTCCTCGTTTAAAATCTTAAAGCCCTCGATAGGCGAGTTCGAACCCGGCTCGGAAAAGGGAGTTGAATTATCTGGTTGCGCCATTGGGTACCTTGGGGTTAATCATCGGATTCAAGGACAGCAAGGAATGCCTCCTGCGGCAATTCTACCTGCCCTACCTGCTTCATGCGTTTCTTACCTTCAGCCTGCTTGGCCCAAAGCTTACGCTTGCGAGAGATATCGCCACCATAACATTTCGCAGTAACATCTTTCTTAAGTGCAGCAATACTTTCTCTGGCGATGATCCTACTGCCAACCGCAGCCTGAAGCACAACCTCGAACATATGTCTGTCGATTTCTTCACGCAGCTTCTTGAGCAACTTCCTGCCACGCCTGTCTGCAGTAGAACGATGCACAATCGTTGAAAGCGCATCCACCCTGTTATGATGAACCAACACATCCAACCGAACCAAGTCTGCAGCACGATAAGCAAGGAATTCATAATCCATAGTGCCATATCCATGGGTCACCGATTTAAGCCTGTCGTAAAGATCATAAATAACCTCTGCGAGAGGCATTTCGTAAACCAAAATGGCACGCGCAGTACTAAGGTATTCGGTACGCAGATAGATTCCTCTGCGCTCTGAACACATCTGCATCAGATCGCCGATGTTGCCCGAAGGAACCAAAAAACTAATTTTAACGAAAGGCTCGCGGAACTCTTCGATCTGGCCATCGACTGGAACCTTCGAGGGATTGTCGATGACGATAACTTCGCCACTACGGTTTAGTATTTCGTAGGTAACATTGGGTGCGGTCTGAACGACATCGAGCTGGCTTTCGCGCTCCAACCTTTGTTGGATGATTTCGCGGTGCAACATCCCAAGGAAGCCACATCGAAAACCAAACCCCAAGCCTTCACTCACTTCAGGTGAATAACTAAAGCTGGCATCATTAAGCCTTAGCTTCATAAGTGCTTCGCGAAGTTCTTCGAAATCATCGTTATTAGTAGGGTACAAACCGCTGAAGACCATCGGCTGGGGCTCTTTATAACCAGGAAGAGCTGTTGTAGTCGGCCTGTTGGCTTCGGTTACAGTATCCCCAATATGAACATCATCCAGCTTGCGCACCTGCGCCATAAAGAATCCTACCTGCCCAGGCCCAAGTACATCACAAGGAGTTGGGGTTGGCCTAAACTGGCCCATCTCTGCAACTTCGTGATCGGTGTTGCCACGCATAAACTTGATGCGCTGGCCTTTGCGCATGGTGCCTTCCATAACGCGGATATAAATTACAACACCTTTATAAGAGTCGAAATGGCTGTTGTAGATAAGTGCCTTAAGAGGGGCATCAGGCTTCCCAGTAGGGGCAGGAATGCGATCGACGATGGCACGCATTACTTCGTCCATACCCAATCCAGTCTTGGCGCTAACCCGAAGTACTTCCTCGGGCTGAATACCAAGTACAGATTCCATCTCAGCAATAACATCATCAGGCCGGGCTATAGGCATGTCGATTTTATTCAGAACCGGAACAATGGTCAGATTGTTTTCAATTGCAAGATAAGCGTTGGCGACCGTTTGCGCTTGAACACCTTGAAAAGCATCAACCAAAAGAATGGCACCTTCGCAAGCTGCCAAGCTTCGGGATACTTCGTAGGTGAAGTCAACATGCCCGGGGGTATCGATGAGGTTGAGTTCGTAGGTTTCGCCATCCATTTTATAATAGAGGGTGACCGGGTGCATCTGGATAGTGATGCCCCGCTCGCGTTCGAGATCCATATCATCGAGGACCTGATTACGAAAGTCCCGTTGGGTAATAGCGCCTGTTTTTAAAAGGAACTGATCCGCAAGGGTACTTTTGCCATGATCGATATGGGCCACAATAGAAAAATTGCGAATTTTGCTCGCGTCCGTCATTTTGGAAAACTTTCGCTTTAACTGCCAAGGGTAGTAAGGCTATACTATAATACCAGTAAACTTGATAATGGAACAACCCATTGTCTAGAGTATTATTATTTTAGAAAACTTGGGTCGTAACACCAAACAGGAGTCTATCAATGAAGTATGTATTTGGCTTGATAACAGCGTTAACCATCGTAGTTTCCCCGATATTTGCAGAAAAAGGAGCCGTCGTGACAACACCTTTAAACTATAAAACCAAAACTTTAGATGGAAAAGAAGTCGATTTAACCACTTATAAAGGAAAAGTCGTACTGGTAGTTAATGTTGCCAGCGCTTGTGGCTACACCAGCCAATACAAGGGAATGCAGAATATTTACGAAAAGTTTAACAAAGATGGCTTTGTGGTATTGGGTGTACCGAGCAATGAATTTGGTGGTCAAGAACCAGGTACCAACGATGAAATCGCCAATTTCTGTAAAACCAACTATGGCGTTACCTTCCCCGTTTTAGAAAAGCAAATGGTCAAAGGTGCGAATGCTTCCCCCCTTTATAAGCACCTTACTTCAAAAGAAACGAACCCAAAATCATCTGGAGATGTGAAGTGGAACTTCACTAAATTCCTACTTGGAAAGAATGGTGAGATCCTAGGTAGATTTGAATCAGGCGTTGATCTTGATGATGCCAACTTGGTGGGCGCAATCGAAGCTGCACTTAAAAAGTAAGTCAGACTTCGAATGCTTATTTAATGAATAAGAGGATGATCCTTAACTAGGGTCATCCTTTTTTTCGTGCCAGTTGGTTTTGATAATAGGAATCGAAAGAGAATACTGCCAAGGCCACCCAGATGAGATAAAAGCTGGCCTGCTTTTCCTGCGAAAAAGATTCATTGAATAGGTAGATTCCAAGAACCATCTGGATGCAGGGGGAAAAGTACTGCATAAATCCCATCACCGATAAAGGCACCAATCTTGCTGCCATCCCAAAACAATAAAGCGGAATCACGGTAACAATACCACTAAGCGCCAACGAAGCGTCCATATGCCAGGTATGTCCAAAATCGTTGGTCCCCTTCAGCCACCAATAAACAAGGGCCGCACCTGCCAATGGTAATAGAAACATGGTTTCAAGAAACAAGCCAACACTGGCATCAACCGGGATGATTTTGCGAAAAACCCCATAAAAACAGAAGGAAAAGGCAACCCCGAGAGAGATCCAAGGTAAGCTACCTTCAAGATGAATTCTTAATCCAATCGCAAGCGTTGCTACACCAAGGGCGACCCATTGCATCAGCCTGAGCTTTTCCTTGAATAAAATCATGCCAAAAAGAATGCTCAACAAAGGCAGAAAGAAATAACCCAAACTCGTTTGCAAGACCTGCGAGTTGGCTGCTGCGTAAATGTATATGCCCCAGTTAATCCCCACTAAAATAGAGCTTCCCATCAGGCCAAACAAAACGCCAGGCGTGCTGAACACTTGCTTCACCAAGTTCCACTTCTTTTGAAAATGCACGATGCAGAGCATTAATACCGCAGACCATACCACCCGATGGCTAAGAATTTCCAAGGGCTCTACGCTGCGAACAAGCCACACATAAAGAGGCATTGAACCCCAAAATGCATAAGCAACGACTGCCCAGATCATTCCAGCTTTCAGGTCTGATGCAGACTTTTGTGAATTTGACATAATTGTTGCAATTGGTTGCTAATATTCAAATAGACTTTGTATTGGATACTAAGCAAGATTGCCAACCCGACTTCGTAAGGACAAACCATGGAAACGAAAACCCCTGAAATGTGGATGAAGGAAAAAGTGTATGGTTACTGGTTGTCGCAAGCACTTTATTGCGCAGCAGAATTAAACATTGCAGACATCATTTTTTGCGATGGCCCACAAACCTCGAGTGATCTCGCAAAAAAGACCAACACCGATGAACGCTCTCTTTTCAGATTGCTTAGGTATCTCGCATCGGAAGAAGTTTTTGCAGAAAACGAAACAGGCGCTTTTGCTCTTACACCTAAAGCAAACCAACTTCGCTCAGATATTCACGGAAGTCAGCATGCCATGGCTGTCATGTCTGGTTCCGAACATTACCTAGCCTCTTCAAAAATGATTGATAATGTGCGAACGGGCAAATGCGCCTACGAAATCGCACATGGACAACCCATTTTTGAATACCTCAAAGATCACCCAAATTCTGCCAGAGTCTTTGATAAAGCCATGGAAAGCATTCATGGTAGCGAATCCAATCAGATTCTTGCAGCCTACAATTTCTCTGAGTTTATAACACTTGCAGACATCGGGGGAGGCAATGGCAGCATGCTATTGGCCATTCTAAACCAATACCCTAATCTTCATGGCGTCCTTTTTGATCTTTCGCATGTGACCGCAGCCACTGCATCTTCAATAACAAATCTAGAACGCTTCAAATTGGTTTCAGGTGATTTCTTTCAAAGTGTCACACCTAATGCAGATGCCTATCTACTCAGGCATATCATTCATGATTGGGATGATGAAAAAAGCATACTGATTCTCAGCAATATAAGGAAGGCTCTTCCCAAGCATGGCAAAGTTCTAATGATCGAGGCGATTTTGCCCGAAGGTAATACCCCTCATCCAGGTAAAATGTTTGATTGGATCATGATGGGAATACCAGGAGGGATTGAGCGGACACTTACAGAATACAAGATTTTGTTTGCGAAAAGCGGGCTGCATATTCAACGCGTAATCCCTACCGCTGGCTTAAACTCGATCATCGAGGCCACAACATTATGAGGGGTATAAAAACTTTTTTCTTCTTTGTTTTGATAGCTATTGAAACAGGATTTACTAAAGCGATTGGTGCAGCAGAACCGATTCTGCCGGTCGAATTCCGCCTGACCCGAATCACTGACTCTTGGGAAAAATACTCGACCACCCTAAGTTTTGGCAGGGGCCAGACTCTTGCGCTCGTTGATGATGGATGCAAATTATCCATGCCCGAATGGAACACCAAGGACGAAGGAAGGCCCAAGGTTTTGGTTTCATACGACAGCGTGGATGGCGACAACGATCCCAAGCATGAAGGAAGAGGATATCATGGTTCGACGATTGGCATACCCTCTTCCATAAACTACAAGGGCAAACAGGGAGTTGCCTACAACAACCAAGTTGCAGTTATTAGAGGTCTTGAATGTTGTCATTGTAATGTGCGTGATGACAAAACCCTTGCAGCGGCTTTGCAGTGGATTGTGGATAATCATGAAAAGTATCATATTACGACGGTAAACCTTGCTCCGGTGGATGATAAGGAGCATTCTGAACCTGTAAAAAGTGAAATCGATGAGAAGTTAAGCGCCTTGCGCAAACGAAATGTTTGGGTAAGTGCGCCCTCTGGAAATCATAATTTCACTAAGGGCATTTCTTGGCCAGCCTGTCAGCCTGATTGTTTTGCAATCGGCGCAGTGAAGCCGGGTAAAGACGAAATCTACCTTGACCGCAATGCGAAAATAAGCCTTCTCGTCCCTGCCAGTGCCACCAGTTCTTCCAATGCAATTGCATGTGGCGCAGCTATGCTACTGCGAGAAGGAATTGAAAAGAGTGGTTATGATTGGAAGATGGATGGAAAAAACCTGCCTGAAGCGATGCTGATAATCATGCAGAAAACTGGCGTAATGGTGCATGATGCTGCAACGGGAAGGGACTTTCGCAGACTGGATATGCTTGCAGCATTAAACCATGTATTTGCAAAAGTTAAGTAAAGAACCTCTACCGAAAACAGCGGGAGAGGTTCTTTACTTTTGAAGAAACTAGTTGGCTCCATTAAAGAGCGGCTAAGATTGCTTCTGTGATTTCCTTGGTCGAGGCTTTACCACCAAGATCGGGGGTTCTTGGTGCGCCAGCTTTCAATACCTTCGCCACCGCCTGATTCACATTCAGCGAAGCATCATGCAAGCCAAGATGCTCAAGCATAAGCGCACCGGAAAGCACTGCTGCCATCGGGTTTGCCATTCCTTTACCTGCGATATCGGGCGCAGAACCGTGAACGGGTTCAAACATACTAGGGAAGGTTTTGCTGGGATTAATATTTGCGCTAGAAGCTAAGCCAATGGTTCCAGTCACAATTGCTGCGAGGTCGGTCAGGATGTCGCCAAACAAATTGCTAGCAACCATAACATCGAAATGTTCAGGTTTACGAACAAGATCCATGGCAGCGGCATCAACAAGCAAGAAAGAGGAGTGAACATCTTTGTATTCAGAAGCCACTTGGTTGAAACATTCGTCCCATAAAACCATTCCAAAAGTCTGAGCATTGGACTTGGTGATGGAAGTTACTTTCTTACGGGGCCGTTTTCTTGCAGCTTCAAAAGCAGCACGAATAATCCGATCACAACCCCTTCGGGTGAAGGTGTTCGTTTGAATTGCGATTTCCTGTGGGAAGCCGGTGTAAAGTCTGCCACCGATGGGGGCATATTCACCCTCGGTGTTTTCGCGGAAGAAAAGAATATCGATGGAGCCAGGTGCCTTGTCTCGAAGTGGCGAATCAACACCTTCATAAAGGTAGGAGGGCCTGAGGTTCACATATTGATCAAACATCCTACGCATAGGAAGCAGCAACCCGTGAACGGGAATGTGATCAGAAACGGTAGGATGGCCAACTGCGCCCAGAAAGATAGCATCATGTTTTTTAAGAAGATCCCAGCCATCATCGGGAACCATTACCCCGGTCTTTTCATAATTGATCGCTGACCAAGGCAACTTGTTCCAGGTAAAGGATGCGTTGGCCTTGGTGGTTACAACCTCCAAAACACGAACCGCCTGATCAATAACTTCAGGGCCGATACCATCACCACCGATAACCGCAATTTTAAAAGCTGGCATTGCAAGAGTTCCTAAGGTTTGTTATTCCCACCCACTTAAGTACAAGATAGTGACAAAATCTGAAAAAGCAGTGATATTAGGCAGAATAGTTGCTATAGAGCGGGAGTCAAGGAGTAAGGAGCCTTCCATGACATCTATAAACACAGCAAAAATGATACAAGTAAAAAGCCAATGGCTTAATCTAATAGCCCTTGGATTGATGGTTGGTTTTACCGGTGGCTGCCAAAATACTGGCAGTAATTCTGGAAGTAGCAGCTCGCTTGATAAATTTTTCAGCCCACTGCCAGGAAATAACAGCGCTGCTGCACCACCGAATGCTGTAACGCCACAAGCTCCCTCGCTGTTTAACTTTGGCTCGCCTACCTCCGATAAGGACCCCTTACTGGGCGGGGGCATTCCATTAAATCGGTTACCTGCGCAAAATACGGCACTTGCGGGCAATTTCAATAATCCTAACAATAATAATGTTCCTAATTTGCCCTCGCCTTCGTCTTCCACTAGTCCAGCGGCTTTGGCTACCGGAAATTTCTCGAACCTCGATCCCACAAGATCCAATGTTACTCCGGTTGGCGCTACTGCCAACGCTGGGGTAGGAGCAACGAATTCCCAATTTGGCTCTGCGGAAGAGTTTCGCTCTTTGATGCAACAACTATCCACCCGTGGGTTAGCTTGGCAAAGGCTGGATTACAGCCCGCAAACAGGCGATTGGAAGTTTTATTGTGCAGTTAAAGACCCAACGCAAAATGGGGCTACCCGCAATTTCGAAACCACTGCCAAGACCGATGTTGCAGCTCTTAAGGCTGTCCTTGAAGAAATCAACAAAAGCATGCCCGCCAGATAATCTACTGGATTGAAAAAGATCTTTTTCAATCGGTTGCAATCCATTGCGTTTGCCTCTAATATGGGGCCATGGTTCAAACTTGTTCACGCTGCTCTAGGGTAAATCCAGAGGAAGCTTCATTCTGTTATTTTGATGGCATAGGGCTTGGCGGAAGAAGTCACGCTTCGGCAGGCGTACAAATGGACTTTCCCAAGCCCATACGCTACCCATCGGGAAAAACTTGCAGTAATTTTAACGAGCTTGCAAGTACCATTCTTTCTGACTGGACCGTATCGCTCGACATGCTGAAAAAGGGTGAATTTGGAACTTTTTTCAGTGGCATTGGGCGCTTAGACCTTGCGATGGTAGCTACGGAATCAGCAAAACACCCCGAGCCAGTACACGGCTTGGATCAATTCCTTGCGCGCCTTCCCTCTCAGCCCATCCCTCCCGCAGATTTAGAAGTTGACCCCCCAACTCTGGATCTTGGTACCTTAAAACCGGGTAAAGATATTAAGTGTTCGGTCAAAATCCGCAACAAAGGTCGAAGAATCTTGTATGGCAGCGTTTCCATCGAAGGGATTCCCTGGCTTTCCATAGGCGAGGGCAAACCCCGCAGCAGGAGCCGTTTCAATACATTCCAAGATGCACCACTACCCATGACAGTCTTCACCAATTCCCTACGCACAAGCGAAAAAACTGTCGAAGGGAAACTGATTTTTGAAACAAGCGGAGGCAACCTTATCGTTCCTGTTACTGCTGAAATTCCAATCAGGCCTTTCATGATTGGCACACTTGCAGGCGCCAAGAGCCCCAGGCATCTTGCTGAAAAAGCCAAGGCCAACCCGATAGGTGCAGCAGTATTATTTGAGAATGGAACCGTAGAAAGTTGGTACAAGGATAATGGCTGGGTCTATCCTGTACCCAAACCCCCGGCCCAAGGCCTTGCTGCAATTCAACAGTTTTTTGAAGCCCTTGGTTATGTCAAACCGCCCAAGGTTTTAACCACAACTAATGATCTTCTTTTCGAACTTCAACCCGGTGATGTGAAAGAACAAACAATCACTCTTTTTAACGAAGAAAAAAAATCCACCTATGCCTATGCCAAGGCAGACAAACCCTGGGTCAGAATTGCAAAGCCAGTCCTTAAAGGTGGTAAAGCGTACCTAAAAATTTCCGTTTCTACAAGCGAGTTGCCTAGCTCGCTCGAATTGGCAATATTATCCATAACCACAAACGGAAATCAATCTATCAAGGTCAATATTGAAGCGCAAGTATTGGTACAAGGATCTGAATTTGCAGATTTGACAGGCGATGTTGCACCAGTGATGCCACAATTTTTGGGAAGCCCTTTTGCGACCAATGAATCCTCGCAAGGATCTGGCCAAAATACAGGTATTCCGGAACCCGCCTCTGCGCCCATTCTTTCAATTCATCCGCTGGCAAGGAAAGTAAAAAGCAACCAATGGCTTGGCTATGTGATTGCTGGATTTTTTGGAGTTTCACTTATAAGTTTAATTGGCACGATCATCTATCTAGGTATAAGAAAAATGAGCACCCAAACGCCAACAGCTACACCTGCAACCAAAACGAAGTGATCAACCTTAGTTCTCAAGATAAAAAAGCTTTCGCTCTTTGATGATCTTGCATACGGGTTCGGGAACCATTTGTTCCCAAGAAGGATCATTCTTTTGTATTTTCAACAATACTTCCCGCGAAAAGATTGAAAGATAGCTTTCATTGAATCCACGAATACTTTCAATCAGCCTGTTTTCTACAAGATAACAGAACAAATGACGCAACTTGGGCGTAACCAAAAGATTATCAGAGGTAATCAACGCACCCGTTTTCTTATCCATCAATGGGTAAACATAAAGCTTCAAATCATTCTTAAACAATCTACCAAAGCTTTCTAAAATGCCCCCATCAAGATCCAAATAATACTTTTCATCAAACACTTCTTTCAAAGTGGGCACCCCCATCACGATCCCGATCATCTTTTTGGTATAGCGGAAGAAATAAGCTGCAAGCCTGTGGTACTCTGCGAAATTAGAAATCAAAACGATCTTTCCAAGCGATGCCAAGATATCAACCCGGGCCAGAAAATCCTGATAATCAATTTGCCCGTTATCCAATAGATTCTTAAGCGTCATCTCCATGATCACCAGCACTTCTTCACCCTGAACTTTGGGTTCCTGTACAAACATCGATGTTGCGCATTCTAGCATGTCCACCGTCACATTAGTGACTGGCCTGAAACTTCC
Organism: uncultured Planctomycetaceae bacterium; assembly: GCA_937888715.1. Taxonomy (GTDB): domain Bacteria; phylum Planctomycetota; class Planctomycetia; order Gemmatales; family Gemmataceae; genus UBA969. The sequence continues at coordinate 16,365 of CALARU010000271.1, forward strand.
CCTTTCAACCAGAATACTCTTTTTGTAAAGCACATCTGCTGGTTGAACCACTTCACCATTGGCAAGAAACATAGTCGCCTTGGACAACCCTTTTTGCACTAGTTGCAAAGCCATCACCCGATTGTCAACCGACTTAAATGCAACGCCACTAAATTCGATCATATCCACTTCGGCCCTCGCCGTAGAAAGGCTATCCAGAAGGCTATCAATAATCTCGTCTGAATTGGTGTGATGATAAATCGCAGCTTGAATCAAGTTAACGCCCAAGATTCCCAGAGCTTCCTGCTGTTGAATATTTTCAGGATCAAGCAGGCGAACATGAATGATAACCTGCGAAACAGCGCCTCTCGGTTCCATCTGAAACTGAAGCCCAAGCCAACCATGGGCATCTTCTTTTCTAGAAAAACTATTGGCAGCAACAGTATTGGCAAAAGCAAAGAACTTGGTCGTTTCACCCCTCTTAGTATCGAGCCTTTCCACTAAAAGGTCGAACTCACGATCCAGCATGCATTGCAGCCGTTGTTTGCTGACATACCTTTCGCATGGCCCATAAATTGCATCGCTTACAGTCATATCATAAGCAGACATGGTCTTGGCAATAGTGCCTGAAGCCCCACCTACAGAAAAAAACCAGCGTGCTACTTCCTGCCCCGCGCCAATCTCAGTAAAGGCACCATACTTCGTGGAATCCATGTTGATTTGAATTGCTTTCTGACGCGTATCCATGCTTGGTTCCAGATTTAATTTAGATTGATTCAATAAAAGTTATAATCACAATTACAATTGGCTAAGTAAACACTGATATCATTAACAATAATTAAAAAAAATGAAATGACAGATTCAACAATTCATCGGAACTTCACCCGACCAACCCAAAAAAATCAACATGGTGAAAACAGTACAGCGTTCACCATGCGGTCTTATAGATGCCTCTATTTCCCAGCCACTTCCTTTACCTTCGCATCGATAGCGCTGCCATCATGAACATATAAGCCGAAGGAAAGCTTAAGTACGCCATCTTTGGGAAGCTTCACCAATTCCTTGTTTCCCTTACGATCAGGGAAGCCTGCTTTTTCCCTTCCAAAAGGGTTGGCAGCCATGAGGCCATAGCCACGGCTATGCCAGCAGGATTTCAAAGCATTGGCGGAATCTGCAATGATGGTAATGCCTGCGGTACCTTTATCGCAAGGGCCGGAGTAATCACACCAAGGCGACTCCATTCCCCAGACATCTTTTTCTGTTTGTTTGCCACTAGCGTTGGTAAGAATACCACCCTTCTTTTCTTTCTCGGTTACCGAGTCACGAATTCGAACCCCAAAGGATCCTTCCTTTGTATCGCCAAAAGTAATGGGGCAAACACTTGCAACCAAGGTTGTACTCATTTTAATAAGGTAACCATTGCCTGCTGTTTCCAAAGTGAAGGATCGGGTTTCATCCATAATTTTAATACCATCTGCGGTGCGCCATTCGTTCATGGTGGAAACAGAAGCGGCTGAAGCCCCACCCCCTATTTTGCCCACTTTAACGCAAACGATTTTGCCAAAGTTGGTTTCTTCACTCCAGAAATCAACACCGGTAACTCCTTTGGTTTTCTGTTTAAGTTCAATGCCTTCAGGAATAACATCGCCATGACAGAACCAAATTGATTTTTGATGTTTGTGATCTTTAGCCTCGGGTGAATCTTTAAGCATGGGCCAATCTCTGGTCACGCGATTTTCCCCAAGAGTTACCACAGGCCAGAAGTAAGGCTTTGCAACCGTGGGGCCATAGTTGTAGGTGGTAACTACTTTGTCGCCGATTTTAAAATCTAGCTTACCTTCTTTTTCGCGGTCAACGATGGTGGGGGTTTTCGATTGCGCAAAAGCATTGTTTGCAAATGCTGAAACAAGGAAGACAGAAAGTAACAGAGAAATTCGAAGGCAGGTTTTCATATTTGTTCATCCTAAATTTGTTAAGACAATATCAGCAGATGAAGGGATGTTAGCGTAGCAAAGATTTATAAGGAAGAAAAATGTAGCTATTGGCAGAAAATGTTAAAATAGTTAACCTTCACAAAGTGAACCTATAGTTTTTCAACCATACCAGACCAATGGGGGCCCCTATGTTGCTTCGGACTTTTCAAAAAATCACTACATTCGTTGTAATAATAGCCTTTTTTGGCGTTGCTGTTCCCGTGAATGCCCAAGCTCCCAAGCTAACCCCGGGAGTTGTTTTACGCATTCAGCCAATCAACCGGCTTGTTGAAAATGCGTTCTTTATTGCGGAATCTGTGGGCATGAAAGAGCAAGCCAAGATGATTGAAGGGTCGCTCAAAGGCCTAACAGGGCCCAAGGGGATTGAAGGGATTGATCCAGAAAAACCCATCGGGTTATATGGCAACATTGGGCCAAATCTCATCGATAGTGAAGTGGTTGGCTTAATTCCGATTGCGGATGAAAAAACATTCGTAGAGATGCTGGGCAAGTTAAACCTGCAAGCAAAAAAAGGAGACAACGGCATTTATGTAATGAACATTCCAAACTCCCCTTTCCCCATGTTTTTTAAATTCAAAGATGGTTACATGTGCGCAACCATCAGGGACGAGAAAGGCATCGATGACAAAAAACTGCTTTCTCCCAAAGACTTGCTAACCGCGGAAAAAACCGGCGTCATGTCCATCAGCCTTAATTTAGCTGGCTTGCCTGAAGATCTTATCAAAAATGTAGTGCCACAAATTGAACTTCAAATCGCAGAAGCAAAGCAGAAAAAGATCCCAGGCGAAAGCCCTGCTGTTGAAAAACTTCGCAATGATATTTCAGAAATGCTTTTGCAATTCGTTGTTCAAGTATTTACCCAAGGCGAAGATTTAACCATGAAAGTCGATATGGATCGCAAAGCAGGAGACCTCGGCTTAGGAATTTCCTTCAAAGGAAAGAATGGCTCCGAACTAGCAAAATCCATCGCTGGCCTAGGAACTGCTAAAAGCATGGGTTCCGGCATGATCAGCAAAGATTCTGTCATGCACATGAATATCAATAGCGTTGTCCCCGCAACTGCAAGAAAAGATTTCCTCAAAGTTTTCCAAGAGGGAATCAACAAGAGCATTGCTGATGAAAAAGACCCTAGCAAAAAGGGGGCTATGGAGAAGATGGCTAAGGCACTTACTCCAACCCTTGAATCAGGCAATATGGATGCAGTTATGGATGTAAGAAAAACAGGAAATAGCAAATTCGCCTTCCTTACTGCAATGAAAATATCCGAAGGCAAGAAAATCGAAGAAGTGATCAAGCTTCTTTATAAGGATCTACCCGATTCAGAAAAGAAAAAACTCGCACTCGATTTCGCCAAGGCTGGCGATACCAATGTTCACAAAGTGGACATTCTAATCCAACCCGCAGATGCCAAGAACTTTGGTTCTGAACCAGGTTACCTGGCAATATCCAACGATGTGATGCTTTTTGCAGGCGGAGAAAAATCTCTTTCCTTAATTAATGAAGCCCTTTCTTCAAGTGCCAAACCAGGTCCTATATTCGAGTTTGAAATCTCATTTAACAAAGCTGCTGGCTTATTGACCAAGGATTTTGCTGAGGCTGTCGAGGTGGCAGAAAAGATTTTTAAAGAAAACCCCAACTCTGACAAATTAAGGCTTACTTTGGAGGGCGGGAAAGAATTATCTTTAAAAATGTCAATGAAATCTACAGTTCTTACCTTCTTTAAAGCTGCCGATGGCGCCAAGGGAAAATAACCCTAAAAACGCCACTCATTCGGTGTTAGTCCTATTATAGTAACGATTTAAGTGCCTTCCGATTTTAGCCTCGGAAGGCCGTTTCGTTAAACTGTTTTAAATATTCTTCACAACTTCACTAATGTTTACCAAGCTTCTTATGGACATTATCCTTACCAAATCATTAGATTTAAGTATCGGATTGATTTTACTTTCAGTCCTTACCAAGCTGGCTTAACAAACCGGCATGGATGTTGTATTTAATATAATGATCCTAAAGCAACTTTTGAAATCGTTGCTTATTGACAGGTTTTGTGTGGTGAAGGTTCCAAATTCGTAAAGGTCTAACATGTTAGAAAAAACCAGAAACATCGGTATCATTGCTCATGTGGATGCAGGTAAAACAACAACCACCGAGCGTATTCTTTATTTCAGCGGTACCAAACATAAAGTTGGCGATGTCGACTCCGGTGACACCACTACCGACTTTGATCCCCTCGAACGCGCCAAAGGTATCACCATCAACTCCGCCGCTGTTTCAGTCGACTGGGGTGATAACACAATCAATATCATCGATACCCCAGGGCACGTGGATTTTACTGCTGAAGTAGAACGATCCCTGCGCGTACTCGACGGCGCAATTGGTGTTTTCTGCGCAGTGGGTGGCGTTGAAGTTCAGTCCGAAACCGTATGGTTTCAAGCCAACAAGTACAAAGTTCCACGCATTGCCTACATCAACAAGATGGATCGAACCGGCGCAGACTTCTACGATTGCGTTTCACAAATCGTCGAAAAGCTTCGTGCAAAGCCCGCCATCTGCACCCTCCCCATTGGTGTTTACACCGAGTTCAAAGGTATCATCGACCTCATCCGGATGAAGTTTATTCATCGCGATGCTTTGGATAAAACCAACACCAAGTATGATCTGGTTGATATCCCAGAATCCCACATCGAAGAAGCTCAGGAATACAGGGCAAAGCTTCTGGATATGGCTTCACTTGCCAACGATGAACTCGCTGGCTTGTTGATGGAAGAAAAAGAAGTTCCTGAAGAACTTCTTAAAGCCGCTCTTAGAACAGGCACCATCGACGGCTTGTTCACACCCATCATGTGTGGCTCTTCAAAAACTTTCCACGGTGTTCAACAACTCCTTGATGCAGTTATTGATTTTCTTCCTTCCCCTTTAGACAGGCCTCCTGTCGAAGGTATCGTTTTAAAAACCAAGGAAAAAGAACTGCGTAGCCCTGATCCTAAGGATCACTTTTCCGGCTTGGCTTTCAAGACCGTTGCTGATTCAACAGGCGATCTTGTTTATGTTCGCATTTACTCCGGTCAGTGCAGCCCAGGCGATACTCTTGTTAACACCACCAACGCCAAGCAAGAACGCATTGGCCGTATCTATCGTATGATGGGCAACAAGCGCGTTGAAAAAGATGTTGCAGGCCCTGGCGATATTGTTGCAATGATCGGCCTCAAGCAGACTTACACAGGCAATACGCTTTGCGTACCAGAAAAGCCAATTGCTCTTGAATCCATCTTGTTCCCTAAACCAGTTATTAGCCAGTCGCTAATACCTGATAAGACCACGGATGAAACCAAGCTTGCTGATGCCCTTGGTAGATTGGTTCGTGATGATCCAACTTTGAAAGCTCATACCGATCCTGAAACCAATCAGTTGATCATCTCCGGTATGGGTGAACTTCACCTCGAAGTTTCTGTTGATAAGCTTCATCGTTTCCCTGGTGTCAAGGTTTCGGTAGGCAAGCCCATGGTTGCTTACAGACAAACTTTATCCAAGGCGCTTACCCACGAAACCCGCTACATCAAGCAGTCGGGTGGTCGCGGTAAGTTTGCGGTTATCACGGTTGAATACAAACCGCTGACAGCCACCGATATCGAAGAATGGAACAAAGAAATGGAAGAGGCTGATGACAAGCCAGATCTAAACAACATCTACTTCCTTGACAAAGTTTTTGGTGGTGTTGTCCCCAAAGAATATATTCCTTCCGTTGAAGCTGGTATTCGTCAAGGTACCGTTAAAGGCGCCAAGTACGGGTTCCAGTGCGTTGATATCCAAGCATCCTTGGTGGATGGCAAGTATCACGATGTGGATTCATCCCAGGATGCATTCCGCCTTGCTGGTTGGGAAAACTTCCGCGATGCCCAAATCGTTGCTGGTATCACCCTTCTCGAGCCAATCATGAAGGTCGCAGTTGTTGCCCCTGATAAATACATGGGCGCACTCACAGGCGATATTAGCCGTCGACGCGGACTTATCCTCGACTCCGTAAGTGCCAACGGTCGTGTAACAATCACGGCTCAAGTACCTTTGGCAGCTCTGTTTGGTTACACCACCGATTTGCGTGGCGCAACCAGCGGTAC
>CALARU010000272.1 GCA_937888715.1 uncultured Planctomycetaceae bacterium
TTCCGTGGCAATATCATCTCAAGCTAATTTAAACAAACTTGTCTGAAAGGATTAATTTAGCTTTGGTCCATCTGCGAAAAACAGTTTTGATAGAAATGCCGAGAAGGTTGGCAACTTCATCGTGGCTGAACCCTTGGTAAAAAATCAGTTGGAAAACAGCTCTTTCATCATCGGGAAGTTTACCGATTGATTCATGAAATTCGACCCACTCTGAAATGCCTGAAGGCTCTTCCCCGGGTTCCTTGGCATCGAGAAATTTGGGATCGGTGGATTGTTCAAAATTTTTCTTAGCGCCATCTTTGCCAAATAGTTTTCTACCCATATCGATGAGTTCATTACGCATTAATACAGATGCAAGTTGAAAGAAATCTAAGCTATTTTTTGGCACGATTGAATCGATGGCTTTGCTAAGGCGGATGATGAAGTTTTGAAGAAGATCATCGGTGTCTGCTTTGGTACGGAGAAGAGGGTAGGAAGTGATCATACGCTTGGCTAATTTTCCAAAGCGTTTGAAAGAAAACTCAACGATTTGAATTTTGGAGTTCTCATCACCTTTTTTGAGAAGTTGAAGCAGTTTTTCAACATGCTGAGTGGTATCGAATTTATCGGGCAAGAAAAATTCCATTGAGCAAAGGATTCTGGGACATCCACACGGAAAGTATATTATTGAAAAAAGAATAGTTCAACAAAAAACTTTAGAGCATCAGCGGACACGAATTTCTTTACTAAGGGTAACGCCGTTGGATCTTGAAATAGTAACTTTTTTCATACCCTCTTCTTCCAACTTAATTTGCCAAGTAACTTGCCCATAGGGTTGGCCTGGAATAAATTTTATTTTTTGTTTTATGGGTGTTTTAGTGCTGATTTTTAATCCTTCGGGTAAATCCAAAGTAACAAAATCACCAATTTTTGGTTGATCGATATAGGCAATGATAATTGCGTTCTTTCCTTTTTCAAAAACTCCTCCAGTAGAGATGGCAATCCCATTTGCTCCAGCAGATTTTGTCAAAGGTTGAAGACCATAAGAAAATGCGCATTCATAGCTTTCCCCGGGTTTTACAATTGCAGGTTTCCAATACATAACAATTGCAGAATCACGTCTAAATGGATCAATTGGGACAAGCCAACCGCAATTGGTACCTGGCCATGCAGTAAGTAGCACCTGGGACATAGGGGCAAAATTACCGTATTTAGCACTTACCACTGTTCCCAAATGAGCAACGGTTCCCGGATTAGCCAAATTAGGAAACTCGAGAGCCTCGATATATTCAGGTATGACACTTGGGGTATTAAAATTGGCAAATGTATTGCAGAGACCATTAAAGTTTGGAATTGTAAATGGTACACCATCATTCGACCCAATAAAAGTATCCAGCATATACCGGAAACTAAAACTATGGTTCTTTCGGGAATTATTGATCAGTGTAAACTTAGCAATGACGGTGTCAAGATTGCCACTTTGCTCGCCTTCAACTATTTTCAAAGTTTGCGAAATATCAATCCCAACTGTTTTATCTGAAACAAAATTTTTCCAAGATTTTCCTTGGCCATCTACTTGCTCCAATTCTCTGAACGAAGTAATAGGAAATTTAACATTTATTGCAACACCATCAATCATTGTCATCAAGTTATTAGTTGAACCATTCTCTGCAAAAGTTAATCTCCCATAACCATCACGAACGCCTTTCCCTATAGGAACATTCCCAAAGCTTTGTTTTTGCAATAACTTATAGCTCTCCTCTGTAAGACTAACTCCGAAATTGCCAATAGAATCAAAGTTAAAATCCACCAATGGCGTTTTTTTAACTTCTTGACCATTTGATGAAGAGGAAATTATAAAGACCAAAAAGATTAAAATTATTGATAGGCGATGGTATAGCATTTTCAATCCTAATATAGTTAAGCTTTTTTTCCAGAACCGAGAGAAATCAAAGCAGCGAGTAAAAAAACGCCGGCTAATCCACCCAGAACCAAGACAGGAGTTCTACTAACCTTAGTCCCTCTTGAAATTTCGGGGTTGTAACCTGAACCATAAATATTTCTAAGATTTCCCTGAGCCTGATTGATTCGGTCGCTAGATTCTGCAGATCGTTTTTCTTGATCTTTGCAATTTCCTTCAGCTAGTAAGGCAAGGAAAAACAAACCCAACGCCAGAACAAATAAAATAAAAGATTTCATCATTACTTCCGATCGCTAAATTTTTTGTGTTCAGAAAAATATTTGTAATGAAACAATGGAGCTCATTTAAATTAAAACCGCAACAATACCAGCAGCGCCAAGAAGTATTAACATAATCAATCCAAAACATCCTGAAATTCCAGGTACGTTGTTTAAAGATTTTTGATTTTCTGCCAATTGAAATTTTTCCCTTAAAGAATTGATGATAAAATCAATAAGCTTCCGTTGCTGGCCGCCTTCAGTAAGTGTTGATTGACCTGCGGATTGAACCATCACAGTAACCATGGTCTCATCTTCATCTATTCCGGTTACACTTACCTGCACAGATTGTTTCCAAGCCCAACCGCCACCAGAAGCCTGATAAACAATTTGCCTAGCACCTTGATCTGTTTTAGTAATGGTATAATTAGCTGATGTTATCAATTTTATTACCGCCCCCCAAACCTTATCAGGGCCAGCTTTAAATGAAACAGAACTAGATGTTGACATAATAATATTCCTTTAATTAATTTTCCCGTTTTGCAGAAACAACTTTCCAACTAAATCCTTGCATTTCACACATAAATTTAAATGTGAAATATTGAGTAGGAAGGTTAATACTTCCAATGGATCCTTCTACCCGACCACCAATTCGAATAATTCCTTTAATTGGTGAATCACCAATACTTGAATCAAGATAAGCATTGTGGGTAGGGTCATAAATTGTCTTGATTAAAGTTGGAGAGTTGGATTTTCCGACTACATCATTCTTGATGTTACTAGGATCATTCCGAAGCTTTTCCATTTCTCTATTCGCATGTTCTTGGAAAGATTTTTCAGCCTGACGAAAATCTCTTTCTTTTGGATCCATCTCGGGTGGTTTGCGTTCAGGGACCGGTTGCTCCGGAATTGGAGGTGACGCTTTAGAAAAAACTGTTTCTTGTTTTGGAGTTATTGCAGTGGCAGTTGAGGAAAAAGTCATACTTTTAGGCTTATCGTTTAATACGATAAAAAATACGGTGCCACACATTATGAGTGCACACATTCCTATGCCCATAAAAACAAATGCACCATTAAAATTACTTTTTACAGGGATTGCGGTATGAATAAGATTCTTATTTAATACAGGTTTATGCTCCCACGAAGTATTATCTGATTCAAAAATCTGTTGTTCTTCTTCTGATTTTATCTTTTTCTGAACTACTACTATATTTTTACATTTTGGGCAACTAAATCGCTTCCCGATATTTGTAATTTTAGTTCGAAGAGTTCCTTCGCAAAAGGAACAAGAAAATACAAAAATAGGGCTTTCCATGCAACAAGTTCCTTATGAACAGGTGTTAGTTTAATCCCATTTGGGTTTTAGCAGCGCTCCCACCTTCAGTAAATGGCATGACGTTGCCATTGTTATCAATGGAAACAGTAATTTCTTTACCACCTTCATTCCATTTAAGTGTTCTTATTCCTATTTCCGTAGAGCCACTTTCAGATGTTGTACTTCCAAGAATAAGCTTCACATCTTGATGATTCATCCCAACTTGAATTTTTAAAAAGTTATCAGCAGTTAACTTTGATTTATTACCAGATAACCCTTTAAATCCTTAATTGGCACAACCAAAAAAAGGCATAACTAAAAGCCATAAAAGAATCATTTTGAAAAAACAAGCGGGAAAAGAATTCTTTGAAATACGATTATCATTCATTTTTCACCTTTTATAAAAAGACCTTGAAAATTGTTGATCCAATACACGAAATAAATCTGGTTACTTAAACTAATCAACCACATAGAAAAGCAATCTACCTATTTCTTTTCCATCAATCTTCCGAACCACCTGTAATAAATAATTGCTCGTCCCTGCTTGATGAGAAACACCCCAAATAATGCCGTTATCAAGCTGAATAGTCTGGCTTACTTTTCCATTAATATCTAATGTGTAATCGCATCTCTCTACTTTAATAAGCTCATTTCCCACAGTTGGAAGTACCGTAGAACGGTCCACATCTGCGATAATAACACCTTGTTTAAAAATCACCGCTAATCTGGGATCTTGCATTTGAGCTATTAATACTTTCCATTTACCCTGAAGGCGGGGATCAACCCTATCAACTCTTACCGCAGGCCTGCTTCCAGAACCCGAGGATTGGGCATTCACTTCTGAAAAATTTAATAACAACAAAAGAGAGGCATATACTGCAAACTGCTTGTTTTTCATGTTTTAACCAATCATTTGAAAATAAACATATTATCCCTGTACTTTAATAAGCGGAATGGATTGCTAGCATTGGCCAATAAAACTTAAATAAATTAAGAAATAGTCAAAATACCGTGTATATCCTTTGTCTAAAGGTAAAAATTAAACAGTTAAAAGGCATCATCTGCCCTGTGAATGGGCTTGAGGGGAATAATGCAGAATAAAAATGGGATTCTTTAACTTGGTATGCAGAAGCATCCTTTCTTAGCACCTTTCGTTTTCCCTAAAAGGGTAAAATGAGAGTGAGCGCTCTGTAAAGCACATGTGCCAAAAAGCGAATTAAATCAGCTAGGTTT
>CALARU010000273.1 GCA_937888715.1 uncultured Planctomycetaceae bacterium
CAGGCAGCAAAAGGCGTGGTATGGGTTGCACTGCTGAAGCCGCTTACATTGATGGCAAAAATCTTGTCGTTGGTCATGTCGGAGATAGTAGGGTTTATCATCTTTCTCAAGGTGAGTTAATTCAAGTTACGCGGGATCAAACTTTGGTAAATCGACTTGTTGAACTTGGAAGTATTACTGCTGAAGAGGCAGAAGATCACCCTCGAAAAAATGAGCTTCAGCAAGCTATTGGCGGTCAACCGGATGTAGAAGTAGGCATTTATCATGCACGAGTTCTTGCTGGGGACTGGGTGTTTGTTTGTTCGGATGGTTTAACCAATCACATTTCAAATAAAGATCTTAAAACCATGCTTGCCAATGAGGCGCAATCTGCGCAAATGGCAGCACGAAGGTTGGTCAACCTTGCAAATATTGAGGGTGCAACAGATAATGCAACCGTGGTTGTTATCCGTTGTACTTAATCAAAGTTCTTGGTTAAATTTGGAAGAATCCTTGACAGATCTAAACTGGTTGGACTATAAATAGACTGTTCGGTCTAATCATGGTTTTGGGCTTTATGTCATGAATCAAAGTCGTATTGATATTTCATTCATTCGCAAAGAGCAGATTGTTGATGCTGCTGTTTGTGTAATTGCGCAGCAAGGGTTGCAGAATTTTTCGCTTTCTGAAATTGAAAAGAAAGCGCACATGAGTCGAGGTCAGCTTACATATTACTTTCCTGCAAAGGAAGATATTTTGCTGGCAGTTTTTGATCGGTTCCTTTTTTTGATGCAGCTTGATTGTCAAGTTCAGGATAAAAACACAGGAAAGCCATCTGCAGATCAACTTGAAGGATGGGAGCGCATTTCAAGAATTATTGAAAATGTGTTAGCAAGGCCCGTCGAGGGGGATGGTTTTCATGCTCTTCAGTACACTTTTCTTTCTCAAATTTCCCATAGGGCCGACTTTCGCTTAAGGCTTAGTGCTTTGTATGAGGAATGGCGCATTAGGATTACCGCTGATTTAAAACAAGAGTTTACAACTGTAACCAACGATTTGGATTTGCGTAGCCTTGCCACCTTGATCGAGGCTATTTTACATGGCCTATCGATGCAGCGGGCCGCTGATCCTGAGGCATTTGATCCTAAAACCATGTCTGATCTGGTTTTAAACATTCTATTTACCTACATGAAGTCTAAGTTTGGTTTAAATAAACAAGATATTAAAAAGAAAAGATCTGAAGGAGTTCGACGATGAACATTCTCAATAGTTCGCAAGCAGTTTCAAAAAACCAAGCCAGTTTGGAAGAACGAGTTAAATCGCTCAAAATTAGTTCTTCCCCAGAAACCCAATCGATGCCTAAATCGACAATTTTCGCTTGGGGGCTTTGCCTGATCATGATGTTCGTTGCAGGATTGATGGCTTGGAGGAGTTACAAAATGACGCCTACTGGGACTGATTCAGTTCAGCAAAAGCTTCCTAGTCAGATAAACAAATCGTCTGGAACTGATACGGTGAAAACAGGTTCCGAAAATTCTTCTCTAGCAAATGTGATCCCCGGAAAAGAGAATATTGTTCTTGAGGCCAAAGGTTACATTATCCCAATGCATCAGATTCAAGTAAGTCCGAAAGTTCCGGGGATGATCGAAAAACTTTATGTTGAAGAAGGTAAAAGAGTGAATAAAGGTGATGTTCTTGCTGTGCTTGAATCTATCGATTACAAGGCAGATTTTGATAAGGCTAAAGCTGTCGTGCAAGCTGCAACTCAAAGAAAACTGGAGATTAAAAATGGTAATCGACCTGAAGAAATCGAGCAATCGAAACAAGAGTATCTTGAATGCCTTTCAAATCTTGAGCAATTACGATCCGATTTAGTTCGAAATCGAAGACTTACGGGCTCTGCTTCTCTTTCACAGCGCGAAATGGATGTTGCTTCTTTTAGCTTTGAAGGTGTGGAGCGTAAGTGTAGTAAGTTGAAATCTGCTTATGATTTAATGGTCAAAGGGCCAAGGGTAGAGAAACTTAAAGCAGCGGAAGCTGAGGTCGACCAAGCGGTTGCAGATTTGACAAAGGCTGAATGGCGGCTTAATAATTGCGTTATAGTTGCTCCCGTTTCGGGGGTTATTCTGACCAAAAAATCCGAAGAAGGAAATATTATCAACCCTGCTGCTTTTAATATTTCTGCTTCGCTTTGTGATATGGCCGATCTTACTGATCTTGAAGTTGATCTTTCCATCCAAGAACGGGATGTAGCTTCGGTTTTTAAAGGTCAAAAATGCCTTGTTATGCCCGAGGCTTTTCAGAATTATGCACCTTTCTTGAAGGCTCATCCTAAAGGCTATGAGGGTACGATTTCGAGATTAATGCCAATTGCGGATCGCGGTAAAGGTGCGATACCTGTTCGTGTTAAAATTAAAGTTTCCCCTGAAGAAGAGGGCGTTTATTTAAAACCCGATATGGGTGTGATTGTTTCTTTTATGAAAGATCAGTCTTCCAAGTAACGAATTTTAAAAAGGATGATCATGTCTGAAAATATTATTGTTCGAGTCGAAAACCTTACCAAAAGTTTTAGCAGAGGCAGTGAGAAAATTGATGTTCTTGAAGAATTGACACTCGAGGTTGAATCCGGAGAATTCTTGGCTCTTATGGGCCCTAGTGGTTCTGGTAAAACAACTCTTCTGAATATCATTGCTGGACTTGATACGCCTACGAGTGGAACTGTTACCGTTGGGAAAAATCTGATTAGCAAAATGAGTGAATCCATGCTTGCATCATGGCGAACCCGGCATGTGGGTTTTGTTTTTCAGTTCTATCATCTCTTGCCAGTTTTAACCGCATACGAAAATGTTGAATTGCCCCTGCTTCTTTTGCCTATGACCCGGGCTCAGCGAAAAATCCAAGTTATGAATGTTCTAGATCTTGTGGGGCTGTCTGGGCGAATAAATCATATTCCTGGTCAACTTTCTGGCGGGCAGCAACAGCGTGTTGGCATTGCTCGGGCCATTGTGACCGATCCCGAATTGATCGTTGCGGATGAACCTACGGGGGATTTGGATTCAAAGTCAGCGGATGAGATTCTTGATTTAATGGGGGTATTGCAAAAAACTTTGGGTAAAACCATTATCATGGTTACTCATGATCCAAGGTCTGCGGCGCGAGCCCAGCGGGTGTTGCAACTTGAAAAAGGCAAGCTCGTCAAGGATTCCAGAAACTTTTCTTATGTCACCGGCAATGCTGGCAATTAGGGATTAGATGCATGAATAATGTTGAAAAGTATCTTATGGAATTACTGGATAGCCCACTGCAGTTGGGGGCGTTGATTCTTGGATTGATCGCTTTCCTTGCAATAATTGTATTTGCTAATAGCTATCTGTTTTACTTTCGTCTTATGTTTTTAAATCTTAGGCGTAATATTATTCGTACCAGCCTTACTGCAATTGCCTCGATTGTTTTGGTGTTTGTTGTCACATTGGTATGGACTGTTCTTTGGTTTTTAAATCTGGTCACTTCTGAAAAAGCTAAAGATTTCAAGGCGATAATTACGGAGAAATGGCAGATCCCAAGCCAGATGCCTTATGCATATGAAGCCAGCCTTTCAGAAGGGGCGCCAAGCCAAGAAGGTGATTATAAGATTGATAAAAGTATTGATGCAATGACTTGGCAATTCTATGGGGCGACCATTGATCCTGAGAAAAAAACGCGCGATAACATTATCTTTTTCTTCAGCATGGAACCCATGAAGATGACCAAGATGATGGACGGGATGGATGAATATAGCGCCTCGCAATTAGATCAACTTAATAAACTTTGCGAGGAAATGGTCAAGGATAAGCGCAAAATTATCGTAGGAACCGAAAGGTTGCAGGCGATCAATAAAAAAGTCGGAGAACGAATTAAGCTTACCAGTTTTAATTATAAAGGTATCGATCTTGAAGTTGAAATCATAGGTTCATTCCCCGAAGGTCGTTATAACCAAAGTGCCATTTTAAATCGTGATTATCTAAACGACTCCTTGGATGACTACAATAGGAAAAATCCGAATTCGAAACATCCCATGAGCAATCGGAACTTAAATCTGGTTTGGATCAGGGTTCCAGACAAGGACGTTTTTCAAAAAGTTGAACGACAGATTACTGATTCTCCTTCTTTTACAAGCCCTGCTGTGAAGGTAGAGACTGCTTCCTCAGGCATATCCACATTTCTCGATGCTTATCGCGATCTACTTTGGGGACTTCGATGGATTTTGGCTCCATTTATTCTGGCAACAATGGCACTGATTATTGCGGTTGCAATTAGTATTAGCGTGCGTGAACGAAGGAAAGAAATCGCAGTTATGAAAGTTATTGGGTTTACACCAATCCAAATTCTTTTTCTGGTGCTTGGAGAAGCGGTTATGGTCGGGGGTTTTAGCGGGTTGATTAGTTCCATTGCGACAACGATGGTTATAAATAATGTGTTTGGTGGCATTAAGTTTCCTATCGCGTTTTTTCCAGTTTTTATGATTCCCATTGATGCAATCTGGTGGGGGCCTGCAATTGGCATTAGTACCGCATTGGGGGGCAGTTTGCTTCCTTCTCTTTCTGCTTGCAGGGTAAAGGTTTCTGAAGTATTTGCAAGAACCTCTTAAGTTATATCGGAGCCTTTATATGAGTCTTTTTTCTGTGCTTGCGACTTCATTGATTTCTATTGTTGGCGTTACTATTTTGCTGGCTTTGGTGGGAAAGGTTCCTATTAATTACAGCATTCGAAACCTAATTGTTCGTTGGCCCATTTCTCTTATGACCGCACTCGCATTCACCATGGTGATTGGCGTTCTTATAGTAATGCTTGCCTTTGTTAATGGGATGTACAAATTGACCGAGAGTAGCGGCCACCCTGAAAATATCATTGTGCTTTCTGATGGGGCCACCGATGAAATCTTTAGCAATTTGGGTTATAGCGATGTTAGTGAAATTGAATTTAATCCTGGTGTGAGCCGTGATGAATTGGGGAAACCCCTTACCAGTTGGGAAACTTATGTGATTGTTAATCAGCCCATCCCCTTGCACGCTCGTAAAGGCGATAGGCGTAGGAGATTTATTCAGGTTCGGGGAATTTTAGATCCCGCAAGATCCGGGAAAGTTCATCATCTGGTTTTGAAGTCTGGAGATTGGTTTTCCACCGGGGATGCTGGCGGTGGGGTTAGAGAAGTTACTGTTTCAGAACCTGGTAAGGAACCCAGAAAAGTTAATGCTACAGAGGCTGTTTTAGGTCAGGGAATCGCCAAGGAAATTGGGCCTGATTACATGAAGCCCAGCCTTGAGGTTGGTGATGTTTTTAATATGGGAGATAAGTATTGGGTTGTTGCAGGAATCATGGATTCAGGTGGCTCTACGTTTGATTCTGAAATCTGGGCCAAATGGAAAACTGTTGCAGAAAGGTTCGGTAAGGTTACCTACACTACTCTTGTTATTAAAACTGAAAGCAAAGAAGTTGCTTATGCCACAGCTTCTGACATTGTTAAGAATTTTAAAAAAGCAGCTTTGCAGGCTTTTGTAGAAACAGATTACTACGACAAATTAAACAACACTAATAAACAATTTCTTGTCGCGATATTATTTGTTGCAGCCGTCGTTGCCATCGGTGGTGTTTTTGGAATTATGAACACGATGTTTGCTGCGATTAGCCAGCGAAGCAAAGATATTGGCGTGTTGCGGATTGTTGGATTTGCCCCTTGGCAAATACTGGTTTCTTTTTTTCTTGAAGCTATTCTGCTTTCATTTTTTGGCGGTGTATTGGGCTGTATTGTCGGAAGTTTTGCAGATGGTTTTACTGCAAGTAGCATTATGAGTAGTGGTGCAGGCGGTGGTAAAAACATCCTCCTTCGACTTACCGTAGATATGAAGCTTATCTTTAGTGGAATTCTATTTGCGGTAGCGATGGGTATGGTAGGCGGCTTTTTACCTGCAATATCTGCAATGAGAATTAAGCCGTTGGAATCGCTCCGTTAACCGGGGTTTTAATTTCTCTGCAGGCTAAGACCAGCGATTCCAGATTTACTTTTGAATTAATTTCTTTACCGAAATTAACATATAAAAGTTTTTTCGCCTTGGTGGTTGGATTTAGCTCGCGTGAGATAAGTACAGGGACCACAGGAATATTCAATTCATTAATTATTTCGATTATGCCGGTAATCCAAGGTCCGTTTAACGAAAGTGAAATGGCGTGCTGTTTTGCAATATTTTTGCGGGATTTTGCAATTATCTCTCTTAATTCCTCTGGGGAGCATTCGTCGGAATTCAACCAAGCCAGACTGTGTTTTTTTGCCAAACGATTGATTAAAGCCGGAATGTTTTCCCCAGAGGAATTTGAATGGAAAAGATTCCTTGGGGTTCGGTCGGTTGCGGAAAGAATCAAATAAGAATCTTCAAGGTTGTTTCCCTCGTGAACAATTAAAACTGGGCCATGGCTTTTTAAATTGTGTAAACCATGGGCCCTTAAAATGTATTTCGAAAAGAAGAACCCCCAAAGGATTGTTCTTAGAAAAAGATCAGGCATGCGGATTCTTATAACGACAAGAGTGGCTAATGTGAAAAAAGCAGCGACAAGAAAAAGGTATCTGGGTAGAAAATGATTATCGAACATCGCTGGCTGGCTTTCGTTTTGTTCATAAAGCTTCCGGTGTTCAACACCCCCGAGGCGATACGATTTTTCTACGATTGCAGCACCAACCACTACAGCTTCAGAAAATTTATCAATGACGGTTGTTGAAGAGATTTTGAAAGATGTTTCGGATTTGTTGCCATCAATAGTGGCAATGCTTAGTTCGTAACTGATTGGCCTACCTTGGCTCAATTGGATGGATTTAAGATTGCCCTCAGTTATTTTGTAGAGTTGGATTTCTGGGCAGACCCCAGACAAATGAGCCATCTTTACAATGATAAAGAATAAAAAAGAAGCGAGAATTGCGCCCGTGACATTAATAAGGTTGCTTGTGGCGATGACATCGCCTTTGCTTGATTTTGGAGCGCGATCTTGCAATAGAGTGAAAAGCGGAACAACATAAAAACCCGTAAAGAAACCGGTTGTAATGATAGAGGAAATAAGAAAGCCAAGGTGGTCAAGAAACAACGCTTCCCCAATTAGACCAAAAACCATTCCTATGATGCCAATCGGAATAAGGCCCATTTCAATTTTTCCACCCGATAGATATCCCACTAAAGGGCTGCCAAATCCTATTCCAAGTGCAACCATCCCAACTATTACGCTTGTTTCCTGTTCGCTCCATCTGGGAAGTTGAGACTCGCCATGCATGTAAATGGTGGCTCTGCTAAATGCGACAATAAATGTGAAAAAGGCAATGCCAATGACTGCAATAGCTAATGGTCTCGAGCGAAACATTTCTTTAAGATTGGCGTAAACAGGTTGATAAAGGTATGGAGGGAACTTTCGATCGGGATTTGCAGCAGGGATTTTTTCGATCCAAAGGCTAGCGATGGAGCCAATTGCTGCAAGAATGAAAAGAATGATGCCTATCCAATATTCCTGCCCCTTGAAATGGTAGGATAATACTCCGCCAAAAACGGTGCCCAAAATGACTGCAAGAAACGAGAGGGATTCTAGCAAGCCGTTGCCCTTTGAAAGCAGGTGTGATCTTAGGATTTCGGGCATGATGCCATATTTTGCAGGTACAAAAAAAGCACTATGCAAGCCCATGAGAAATACTGTGGAAAGTACAATCCATGGGCCTTCATCGTAATCCAGATTGCCCAGCAAAAATCCAAGCAATGCAATTGCTGTGATTAGAAGTTCAGCCATTTTCCAAAATATTAATGAGCTTTGCTTGCTGTAACGATCTGCAAGGTATCCTGCTAAAGTGCAAAAAATCGCCCAAGGTGCGTAAAATAGGATCGGCATAAGGGAAATAGCCTGAGCTTCATTCAAAATCGATTTGTTGATTGCAAAAAACATTGCGGAAGCATGAATCGCCTGATCATTAAAAGCAGCAAGAAATTGAGCAATCAATAGCGCAATGAAAGTTCGTGAATAAAGAGTGTTGGTGGGTTGATATACCTGAGCGTTGTCAATTTTCTCGATGCCGTTTGCCATTTCAATTGCCGTTTTAAAATTACTTTATTTCATCAAATTCAATTGAGTAGTTATACCAAGACTGGAGATTGAATAAGATAAAATTTTAGACGCTTTTTGCTACTTAGTAGAAAGTGCCAAATATCGCTCCTTAAGATTTGATGTAATACTTTGGGTATCTGATGGAGATTTTCGCACCAAGTCGGGGTTTGCTATCCCATCGACAACGATTTTAATGCCCACTTCCTTACCCCATGCCATGATTTCAGCATATTTTGCTTTGCGGTAGGTTGCATTGAGTAACTTTCGGAAACCCAGTCCAGCAAATTCGAAGTCAATTCCAGCCGACCACATGGAAAACATCTGCTGCTTTTGTTTGTTTAGGTTAGAACGAAACCCAGATGGAAGGTGCATATACGAAACGGTAGCTCTTTTTACGCCTTTTTCTGCAAGAGATTCCAGTAAAGGATAAAGGTTGGCTTTGGAGTCGTTTAGGCCAGGAATAAGCGAATCTAGGCATATTTCAAATGGAATCCCCAAGTTCTTTAGAGTTTCTACCTGTTTCAGCCTAGTGTTTGGAGCAGGGCAAAAAGGCTCGATTAATTTTGCGATCCGATCGTTTAAGGTGTGAAAAGGTAGTAGGAGTTGCACACTTTCTTCTAAATAAAGCAAAGTTTCAAAGAGTTCGAGATCCAGGGTTGCTCGGGTTTGATACCAAATCTTGAATCCTTGATTTGCCAAGAACTTCCCCAATCTAATAGCAAGAGTTCGGGTTTTTTCATAGGAACTAAAGGGTTCGTAGTTCTGGCCTATTAAAATGGCATCTGGTAATGTTTTGTTGATTTCTATTTCCCAACCTGTTTTTTGTTCCGCATGCCGAGATAAACTGTAATCAAGCATTTGAAAGTTGGTGTTTAAACCTGGATGGGAAGGCTGAAAGGGGCAGTTTTTAGCTAAGTTAATGCCAAATATGCTTTCTTTTGATGTATCGAAAAGATGATACAAACTCCGTTCTGAATTATCATGGATACGAATTTCTGGGAGTTTGGGGAGATTCGACCCTAGTTCATAAAGGTTTGATGAACTGTGTTTTTTAGCTTGGACCATCCTGGCCTCCTAAGTAGAAATCAATAATTCTCCATGTAAGGTAATGGTAAAAAGCAGATTGAGAAGCTTAGCAGGAAAAAAAACATAGCTTTTGGAAATTGTTCAGCTGACAAAAGTTATGTTTAATTAGATAAATATTTTGTCAAAGCATAGAAATAAGGTTTTTATTTTGCTGATAAATCGAGTGAAAACATGGGGTATTCAGTTAAAATCGGCATATTTAGTACAAAGCAGTTAAATTGCCAGTATTCCCTATATTTATGATCGCGGTCTTGTGCTAGGCTATGGAACAGTTGCAAATTGCTTTTATATTCCGAATCGTCGGAGGTTGATTTGTAACAGGTGATTTTGCTGAATTGAAAAGTTCATGGATTCTATTGATCAATTTTTGTTGGCAGTAAAAACCAAATCTCTCCATCTGGGGAGATTCTTAGGGTTGCTTAATTTATTGGTTGCCTACCGTATTACTGATGAAAGTGGCCAAGTAATTTCCAATGGATTAACTTTTAGACAAGTTTCCGAAAAATTAAAAAAGAGCCGTTGGAATCCCGATGATGTTGAAACCCTTGGTTTGAAATCTGCTGAATTGCCTCAGAGGGATCGGCTGCGCTTTTGGTATGTTGCCCTGGTTCGGGCAGGTGTAGGCGGTTCTAAGGCAATTATGGAAGCAGACACACTCGCAAAAGCAGTCAAAAAAGTTGGCTATGAAGCGCAGTTACCTGAAAAGAATTAGCCTATTCTGCATTGCTTGCGATTGACCCTTCATTAAATCCCCTTTATATTTTCCATATAACAACTTTATTGTAATTAGGCATTAGAACTTTAATCAGTTCAAATTGTTTGGAGAAGGAATGACTACACAAGAGCAGCCCCATAACCAGTTAGTTCAAGTTGATTCAATGAGGATGTCCTTTGCGGATTTTGCAGAAATACATGGAAAGAAAATCATTGTTGCTGCTATTTCTATCATCTTGCTTTGCGCAATTTATTTCACCGTCACCACGGTTTCAAATAATGCTTTTGAAGAAGAATCGAAGCGGTGGGCAGGTCTTGGGTCTAGTCAGCAATCTGCAGCGCTTCAAGAGTTTGCACAAAAAAATTCTGGTACAAGCCAAGCTTTGATTGCACGAGTGGAAGCTGCTAGAGTTTTGATTGCTCAAGGGATGACTCTTTTTGCAAGCACCAACCTCGAGATTAAAAAAGAAGCAACGAACAATATTGAAAAAGCCATCGAACTTTATGATCTGGTTATAAATGACCCATTGTTGATTCCTGAATTAAAGGCGCAATCTCTTCTTAATGCTGGAAAAGGTCATGAGGCCCTCAGGCACTTTGATAAAGCTACAGATTATTACACTCAGGCTAGTTTGTTGGGCGACAAAACTGGTGCGGGTGCCCTTGCGGTTAAATACCTGAAAAATCTTCAGGATAACCAGGTTGATTTGGCGACTTTCTACAAGAATTTTGATTAATTATAATGGATGAATTTGAACCTATTGATGATATTGATACGGATGAAACTGAATTTGCAGAAATCGAAACCCCTGATGCTGAAGCTCAGCCTCCCGCCCCGCGCGAAATCGATGTTCATGCCAAAATAAGGCTTGAAAATGTTAGGCTAGATCAATTTCTTGTCATGCAATTTCCCGACTATAGCCGTGCTGTTGTTCAGCGGGTGATAGAAGGCGGCGGGGTTACTGTTAATCAGAAAATAGCCAAGTCGAGCTATAGAGTCAAGCATGGCGACTTCATCAAAATAGTACCTCCTGTTGCGACGCGTTCAGCACCTCAGGCCGAAAATATCCCCTTGGATGTTGTTTACGAAGATGAATACCTCGCAGTAATCAATAAGCCCCCAAATATGGTTGTACATCCAGCTAAAGGCCATTGGAGTGGGACCCTTGTAAATGCTTTGCGATTTCATTTTGAGACATTAAGCACGATCAATGGTGATTATAGGCCGGGGATTGTTCATAGGCTTGACCGAGATACTAGCGGGGTTATTCTTGTTGCTAAGCATGAGCAAACGCATCGCGAATTATCAATGTTGTTTGAGCAGCGGAAAGTTTTTAAGGAATATATAGCAATCACTTCGGGTGTTATAGAAAGAGATACCGATTACATCGAGGCGAAAATTGCACATCACCCGAGCGATCGGGTGAAAATGATCGTAACTAATGACGTGGGAAATGAAGACGCCAAAGATGCCTGCAGTTATTATGAGGTGATCGAGCGATTCAAAGGTTATACCTATGTGCGAGTGCAACCCAGAACCGGGCGGACACATCAGATCCGGGTGCATTTAGGAAGTATCGGACACCCAGTTTTAGCAGATAAAATCTATAGCGGCCGGGATAGTATCCACTTGAAAAGCTTCCTTCCGAATCTGCCAGATGACGAAGATTCGTTACTTCTTGGACGCCAGGCGTTGCATGCATTTCGATTACGTTTTAAGCATCCGCGAACGAATCAACTGTTGGAAATAAAGGCCCCCGTGCCTGCAGACATCCAGCAGACGCTAGATGCCTTAAGGTTGCACAAAAAGCCCTAAAACCTAAGATTTCAATAAGTTTCGCAGCTCTTCTTTCAGGCCTTGGATGGGAATGCGTTTCTGTTGGAGAGTGTCTCGGTCTCGCCAGGTAACCGTATCGTCCTGGTTGGTTTGGCCATCAACGGTGATGCAAATCGGGGTGCCGATTTCGTCCTGCCTACGGTACCTTCTGCCAATGGCTCCACCATCATCAAAATATACAGCAAATTCTTTTTTAAGATCGCCATAGATAGCCTTCGCTTTTTCAGGCATACCATCCTTGTTGACGAGCGGGAAAATAGCCGCTTTGACAGGGGCGATTCTAGGATTTAAACGCAAGACAACTCTGGTTTCGCCTTCGATTTCTTCTTCAAAGTAGGCTTCGCAAAGGAAAGCCAAAGTGCCTCGGTCTGCGCCTGCGGATGGTTCGATTACATGGGGTATAAATCGTTCACGAGTTTGGTCATTAAAGTATCGGAGGTCTTTGCCAGAACCGCGGTGTTTTGGTTTTCCATCTTCACCTAGTTCGACTACTAGTTCATCACCAGAACGAACTAATTTGCCTTCCATATGGCTCTTAAGATCAAAATCGCCCCGATGGGCAATGCCTTCAAGTTCGCCAAATTCGCCTGGAGGTAAAAATGGGAATGCGTATTCAATATCAGCGGTGCCACAGGAATAATGGCTTAATTCGTCTTTGTCGTGGTCGCGTAATTGTAATCTGGAAGAAGATAAGCCAAGATCGGTATACCATTTGTATCTGCGGTCGCGCCAATATTTATACCATTCGGGTGATTGGCTTGGGTGACAGAAAAACTCGATTTCCATTTGTTCGAATTCACGGGATCTAAATGTGAAGTTGCGAGGAGTAATTTCGTTTCGGAAGCTTTTACCTATCTGGGCAATGCCAAATGGGATTTTTACTCTGGTTGAATCGACGACATTTTTAAAGTTTACGAAAATTCCCTGAGCAGTTTCGGGCCTTAGAAACGCCGAGCTTTCTTCGCCTCCCATGGCTCCAACAATGGTCTTGAACATCAGGTTAAATTCGCGTGGTGGGGTAAGTGTGCCGATTGCCTTTGCATCCGGCCCCAGAACTTTGTCGAAATCGGTAATAGTAATTAGTGAAACCAAAGGCCCATCCCAAGATATTTCTTCTAATGATTTTGCGCGTAGATTAAAGAACTTTAAGGCCTTCTGTTCCGTTTCTTGGAGCCCTTCATCCCCACCAGATTGAGTTGCAATAAATACCCGCTGTTCTTTGGCAAGAGCCCATCGACCCCTTACCTGATCATGCCTGTAGCGTTTTTTTGATTCCTTGCAATCGACCATGAAGTCATGAAATAAATCGTAATGGCCCGAACATTTCCAAACCTGAGGATGCATGATGATGCTGCAATCAATACCAACCATTTGGTGTTCGCAGGGGGCTCCGTTGCTGATAAGAAGTTCATTGTGTCCTGAAATCATATCCTGCCACCAAGCTTCCTTGATGTTTCGTTTTAATTCGACTCCTAAGGGTCCATAATCCCAAAAGCCGTTAAGCCCCCCATAAATTTCACTCGACTGGAAAAGGAAGCCTCTTCTTTTGCAAAGCGAAACAAGTTTATCCATATCCATTGACGTTTTCCTTTAAATGGAGCCCGATATAATTTTTAAAATATAGCACTTATAATTGCCTGGTATTTTAAATCGCCTGCATTAATACCACAAATGTTCCCTCTTATTCTAATGGAATAGGACTTAAGAGGGAAAAATCATGTGAAAGAATAAATTTGAAGTGGTCTAACAATATCGATTAATCCGGTCTTTTCAAATATACAGCTTCCCGGTTTGTTCATGACGAGCATTAATCGTGTCACTTTGGTTCTTCTGTCAAACTCCAAAACTCATCAAATATCCCCGATTCTTGTAATTCAGTTTTCATGGGCATTGCAGGCGATATTTTTAAAATCGCATAATCTCCCCAACGGGGAAATAAAAGCGCATTAGTTCCTTTTAAATCTTCTGTGCGGAAAGTGTGCCCACTGTTGATGACAACATAATTTTTACTTGAAAATGGGCTTGGGAAGATTAATGCAGGCATATGTTCCGCACTATTAAAGGTTTTGTTTTTTAAAATGATGGAAGATTTATTCCATTGGATTGGTGCCAATGGCAGAACCTTTGCAATTAATGAATTTGAGCCGCCATCTCCAAAAAGAATGATGTTTTTTGATTCAAGATCATTGGTGGTTACCATGGAATCTTTTTTAACGGGAAGTTCCGCTCTGAAAAACAATTCCCAATCTTTTTTGAATCGTTCAAGTTCTTGAAGTGATGCTTTGTGCGCAAGTTCATTCCATGGAGTGCCACTGCCAGTCACACACAAAAAACCCTTGGTAAAAGCATCGTCGATCGGCCCCTGTAAGCCTGGAACTTTAGCCTTATTTGCCCCTGGTTTTGGGGCAGACATAGACCAGATGTTCTTTTCATCCTTTTCCAAAATTATTTTCATTGCACCATCTACTAATATTGGAGTGGCGGAGATTTTTTGCCCATCAAAAACCATAGCAATTGATTTGCTTGAGAGGATGGATCTACTTTTGTCCGCTGGTAAACTGATCGAGATTTTTGTAATATTTTCGCTTTGCAACTGGTAGCTTTGGCCGTTAAATGACCCTTCAACTCTGGATCGGATGTAGTGCTTTTTTAATCCTAAAATCTCAATCCAATCACATTTGGCATACTTGAGCGTGTAGGTTACGAATTTGATTTTTTCGGGATAAGGTACCCTGCCCTTGGCAATATGTGGTGCATAAGCGGCATATGCTTTTTGTTGCCATTCAGGTGGAAATTTATGTTCCAAGCCTGGAGCGATTAAGTGCTCCATCGGCAAGCCAAAACTTTGGATGTGTTTTTGCATGATGTCTGCAGCTTGCTTTTGTTTGTCGAGTTCGCCTGAATAGGCAACCACCGGAATATTAAATGCATTTTCAGCATAAAGATAGGCATCGTATATACTCAAGCATGCTTCCTGTTGATCGGGAAGTTTTGCAGGCAAATTTGGAGCATAACCATGAGTGGTTGTAAAGCCGGCCCCGGGCCCCATCACGCACCAGCGATCTGGTTGATGCAAACCCAGATGCCAAGTGCCGGCACCCCCCATGGAGAAACCGCGAACAACAAAACGGGCATTATCAATCAAGGTGTCCCGTCCTAGGCGTTTTTCTTGTTCTTTAAAGTTTTGAATGGCTTCATTGAGATCGGTTTCCCCTGCCCAACGGTATGCATTGTTTCCTCTGCCATATATCGAAAGTTGGATAAAATTCTGATCAACTGAAAGCGGTTTATCACCTCTGTTTTCGTAAAGAAAATTCACTTCATTTAACTTTTCGTTCTTGCCATGTAGTACTAGGTGTAAAGGGTATTTCATTGCTTTATTTGAACCAAAATCTTTTGGATAAATTATTGCATACGCTTGCAGTGAATTATCAATGGCGGAGCGATAAGCCCTAGTTTGGGGTGTGTTGAAAGTGGATAACCAAGGTTTTTGATTGTTTTGAAGTTTTAAAGCCCGGGCGATTCCTTGGTCTGCGATAAAATTCGCTTTTTTGAATGTGTCTTTCTGATCAAAATCTTTGGTTCTAATAAGCCAATCAATAGCTTTGATATAAATCTCGATATCAGGTAAATCGTTTTCATATGTTTTGTTTTTTTTAATTGATTCCAGTTCTTTTGTAAGGAGATTTCTTTTTGTCGAAAGATTCGAGATTTCTTCTTTGAGATTTATTTCTTTTCCTTGTTTCGTTGCGACATCTTGTTGAGAAAAGGAAGGAGTTGGAAATAATACGATTCCGGTTGGCAATGCTATGAAAAATACAAGTCTTGCAATGCTTAGTACTTGCATGAAAAATTCTCGTTTTTTGAGGTAGAAAAGTCTAAAGGAGGGTGTTTTTTAGTCTCGCATCGAATTGCGTAGCAAATCGATCGCTTCTTGGGGGCAGGTGTCTTCGAGTCGTTTGCCTTTTTTTTCTAATGATTCAGAAAAACGAATGGCTGTATCTTGCATTCTTTCGTGGGTTTCTTCAGACCCTCCCACCAAATAGAAATGTTCGCAATTGGTTATTCTCTGGTGGTCGTCCTTGTTATCAAGGCCCAATCCAACAAATCCTAAAAATTTTGCTTCATCTTTTTTTGATTTTTTCTTCATCGTAATTCAATCCTAAGAAATAAAGCTACAAACCAAGTTTCGCATGGTTTTTTGTAAAATCAATGCCGCATACTCAATTTTTATCAATATTTTAACGTTTTTTGCCTTTATACCTATTCAGTAAATACTTCTTTACGGAACAGAATCATTCCAAGATGTACAATATTGTCGGGTTTTAAATAAAAGGTAGCAATTTCTTCGTTTTTGCTATTTAATATAATTAGTAAATGAAGTTTTTGTTTAAACCATGATGCGGAGTGTTATTCCGCAAGTGGTAACTATTCGTATGTGGTGAAGAAATGACAATAGAACGCGTCCCGATGACCCGAGAGGGTTATGAAAATTTGTTGGCCCAATTAAACCGAATGCAGAATTCGGAAATGATCGAAATTGCTACGCGCATTGCTGATGCTCGTGCCTTGGGCGATCTCAGCGAAAATGCCGAATACCATGCTGCCCGAGAAGATCAGGGTATGTTGCAGGCCAGAGTTGATGCCCTTAAAGATAAATTAGCTCGTGCACTTATTGTGGACATGAGCAGTCTGCCTTCGGATAAAGTTGTGTTTGGCGCCCGAGTTGTTATCAAAGATTTAGACTCTGGTGAGAATGAAACCTACGAATTTGTTGGGCCAGGGGATGAAGATTACGACAATAATAAAATATTGTCCTCTAGTCCACGCGGTCAAGCCTTATTGGGTAAGAAGTGTGGTGACATGGTTTCGTTTAAGGTTCCCAAAGGCCTGCTTCGTTACGAAGTGAAAGAAATTTCGTTTCCATAAATCGTTTTGTTTCATTTTATAGCTGATCTTTTTCTGGAGTAATACAAATGGTTTCCTCGTCGCATAACAAATTGTGGATTAAAACAGGTTTGGTTTTTTGTACTGGGATAGTGCTTATTGCGGCATATATATCCAATGCGGATACTAATCTACAAACTGCGGGTGCAATGGCTAAAGCTGTTGATGAATTTTCTGCAACCCTTTCTGCGGAACAGAAAAAGAAAGCATTGTTTACTTTTGAGGACTCGGAGAGAACTAATTGGAACTTTGTTCCACTGCAAGATAAAGCTAAAAATCCTACGCGAAAAGGCTTGCGTATGGAAGAAATGTCTGGAGAACAAAAGCAACTTGCGCTGAGTATGGTTCAAGCTGGTACCAGCAAAGAAGGTTATTCCAGAGTTCGTGGAATTATGGGCCTTGAGCAAGTTTTAAAGGAAAACGAGAAAAACGGTACTAATGTTCGAAGCTCTGATTGGTACTTTGTCTCTGTTTTTGGAACCCCTGGCGCAGGGAAAAAATGGGGATGGCGTTTTGAAGGCCACCATCTTTCCTTAAACTTTGTGATCGAAGGCAATAAAGTGGTAAGCGCAACTCCATCTTTTTTCGGTGCAAATCCAGCTTTGGTTTTAAATGGTGCTAAAAAAGGACTCCGCACCCTTCCTGAAACCGAAGATTTTGCAAAGAAATTGATCGCATCCCTTTCCGATGAACAAAAAAAAGTTGCATTTACTGATAAGTTGTTTGCAGAAATAGAACAAGGAAAATCGGTGGCTCCGACTTTTTCGAAGGGTTTGGAATCTGGCGCATTAAATCTTGAACAGAAGAAAATCGTTCAAGAAATGATCCGTGCTTATTCTAATCGGTTCCCGCAAGATTTTGCTGAAAAAGAAGCAGCCAGACTTGTTGGTTCTGATTTTGCAAAAATTGATTTTAGCTATGCTTTGGATAAATCTAAACCAGGTGACCCCTACACCTACAGGCTTCAAGGCCCTGATTTCTTAATTGAGTTTTTAAATATGCAAGCTGATGCTAGTGGAAACCCAGCAAACCATATTCATAGTGCCTGGAGGGCTTCCAAGGGGGATTTTGGAAATCGAAACTAGCTCCTCATTCGGCAGCCGGTTTTTTCGACACCAGTCGGTTTTTACGGCTGGTGTTTTGTTTTTTCGCTCATTACAAAATCAATATTGCTTTAAATTTAGCCTCTAATAAACATATTTGGTTTTTCTAATTTGTTGGCATGGCGTTTGCTTAAATATATATAGCAGTGAATATCTCAATTGCTAAGACTAAGGTGATGGTCTTTTGCCCAGAAGCCATTACTTTCTTTGTGCATTTTAGAGTTCAATGCTTATTCGGTAGGGGTTTTCGCCCAAAACCCCTGCTATTTTTCGATAACAATTTTTCGATAACAAATTTTCGATATCAAAAATTTTAACTGATTAGTAATATTTCTAAGATAAAACTAACTCATAGCGTGGTTTTGCTATTCCAGCGGTTTGATATTCCTTTATAAAAATCAACCCTCCGATCCCGAAAAAAAGGCCAGTTCCTGCGCGTTTCTTCGATCATCTTCCTAGAACAACTTGTAACTATTACTTCGTCTTTCTGCTCATTTGAATGATGCAGATAGCCCCCGTAAGTGTTTAATACATGCGAATTTCCCCAAAACTCTAAACTGCCACCAGAATTGTTTTTCTCTAAACCGACCCGATTTACTGCTGCAACATATACCCCGTTTGCAATCGAATGGGATCGGTGCATTGTTAGCCATGCCTCTGCTTGTGCTTTGCCGTAGATTTCTTTCTCTTGAGAATGCCAGCCAATAGCGGTGGGGTAAAAAATAATTTCTGCGCCTTCAAGAGCGGTAAGTCTTGCAGCCTCTGGATACCATTGATCCCAGCAAACAAGAACCCCTACTTCGGCAAATGGGGTTTTAAAGGACTTAAAGCCAAGATCTCC
>CALARU010000274.1 GCA_937888715.1 uncultured Planctomycetaceae bacterium
TTAAGCCCTTCAATTTAAGCTACTCATCTGGCCTTCCCTTAAGACCTTCAAAGGATCTCTCCCATGCAACGCAGAAAATTCTTAAAATCAACCGCAGCACTCTCCGCAGGCGCACTTGCCTACAACGCACCAATGATCCTGGGCGCACAAGACAAAACAGATTCCAAGCCCCTTATCGTGGGCACAGGCGAATACAAGTATCAAGTAATTCACGATTGGGCCAAGCTACCTAGCCAATATTCTTGGCAAACCACGCACAATGTTGCAGTCGATAAAGCAGGCTGCCTTTATGTAATTCACGAAGGTAGGGATAACCTTAAAGATCATCCATCGATATTCGTGTTTGATCCCGAGGGAAAGTTCATTCGCGCATTTGGCAAACAGTTTCAAGGTGGCGGGCATGGTATCGAAATCCGTGAAGAAGGCGGCCAGGAATACCTTTATGTTTGCGCCTATCAACAAGTAAAATCTTTCGCAAAGATGAGCCTTACCGGAGAAACCGTTTGGCAGAAATATGCGCCAATGGATTCGGGCCTTTATGCAAAAGATGAAGATACGAAACCTATGAAGGTTTGGGGCAGAGATCGCTTTATGCCCACAAACTTCGCCTTCCTTGATGATGGTGGCTTCTTGCTCGTGGATGGTTATGGCGCATACGCAGCCCATCGTTACGACAAAGATGGTAATTGGAAATCATTCTTTGGTGGCGCGGGGAATGGCGAAGGGAAGTTCAATCTGCCCCATGGCATCTGGGTTGATAACCGCCCAGGTAGAAAACCTTCGATCGTTGTTTGTGATCGTGCGAACCACACTCTGCAATATTTCACCATGGATGGAAAATACCTCGAGACTATCAAGGGCTTTGGGCTTCCTGCAAATGCTGACACCCATAAGAATCTACTTTTGATTCCTGAACTTCAAGCCAGAGTTACCCTTCTTAATGAAAAGAACGAAGTGGTGGCGGTGCTTGGGGATGATAAAGAAAGAGTCACGGGCAAGGATGGCGGTGCGATTCGAGGCGATAGCAAAAAATGGGTCGCAGGGAAGTTTGTCCACCCTCACGATGCCTGCTTCGATGCCAAGGGTAATATCTATGTTGCTGAGTGGGTCGCGACCGGCCGTGTCAGCATGCTTAAGAAAGTTTAATTCAACCTTTTGTTTCAACCTCTAATTTTAAGGATCAAACGACCATGCTTTCCAACGAATACCTTTTCCCCGTACGCAAGACCCGCAGAGATTTCCTCGCTGCAGGCGCAGCTTTTACCCTTGCTACCTCGGGCCTTTTGGCACTCGACAAGGATGAACCCAAGAATTCCCTCAAGTTGGAAGTCGACCCCACTTGGGGAAAACTACCCGATGGCATGAAGTTCGGCCTAGGCTGTGCAGTGGTGGTTGATAGCAAGGATCGCATCATTGTCACCTCGCGATCGACCAACCCATGCGTTGCAATCTTCGATATCAAGGGCACACTTCTTGAAACTTGGGGCAAGGATATTTCTTCGCGCATCGGTTACGATCAAGGCGAGTTTAACGCCACCGCCCACGGCCTTTACTGGAGCAAGGAACCCGAAGGCGAATTCCTTTACTGGACCGAAAACGTATCCAAGGGCAAAGATGGCAAAAAGCTGGGAGCCCGTATCTACAAGACCGACATGAACGGTAAGATCTTATTCGAGATCGGTAATGTCGCACAAGAAGGCCCTAAGGCAATCAAGTGGGACTTTGCAAACCCTACCGATGTTGCTGTTTCGCCCAATGGCGATATCTACATCGTAGATGGTTATGGCAGCCAGAAGGTTTTTCAATTCGATAAGAGCTTCAAACATTTGAAAACTATTGGTGGTTCGGGTAAAGACCACGGAAAATTCAACACCTGCCATGGTGTTTGGGTTAGCACTCTTAACAAGGAACCTGAACTTTACATTGCAGACCGTGGCAACAACCGCCTTGAAGTTTTATCCCTTGAGATGGAATACAAGCGAACCGTTGAAGGGGTTCGCACACCCTGCTGTTTCTACCAGCACGATGGGCATCTTTATGTGCCTGAGCTTGGTTCCCGCGTAACGGTGATCGATGCGAAAGATAAAATCGTGACGCAGATGGGCGATGGCTCTGGCATCAAGGATGATATTTCGAAGCATCCGGGCAAGTTCAAGGCACCCCATGCGTTGACCTTGGATTCCAAGGGGAATCTGTATGTGTTGGAATGGGTACCACAAGGCCGTATCCAGAAGTTCAACAAGGGTTAAATTCAAATGGATAATGTGGAATTTACCGAACACGCCTTGGAGATGCTTCACGAGCGAAAAATACCCAAGGCGTGGGTATTCCAAATAATTGATAAACCATCTATCATTGAACATGATCTGACAAATAAAACTATTCATTATATTGGACCAGTGCAAGAATTCGGGAATCGTAAACTGAGAGTTATTGTTTCTCCCCTAAAAGAAAAAATGATTA
This sequence comes from uncultured Planctomycetaceae bacterium, assembly GCA_937888715.1. GTDB lineage: Bacteria > Planctomycetota > Planctomycetia > Gemmatales > Gemmataceae > UBA969. The sequence goes on from CALARU010000274.1 coordinate 2,464, forward strand.
AGGTTATTACCGTTTTTTTTGACCGAAGATTAGGAACTACAAATGAGACTTAAAGTAGACAAGAAAAATGATGCGCTATATTTTCGTCTCGATGAATCACCTATTATAGATTCCCAAGAAATACAGCCAGGTATCATTCTTGATTATGACTCTAATAATCAAGTGGTAGGTATAGAAATTCTTGGTATTAGCAAAAGAACAGATCAAGAAAACTTTAAAAGCATCCTTTTTGAAAC
>CALARU010000275.1 GCA_937888715.1 uncultured Planctomycetaceae bacterium
ACATAACGGGTGCCTCGTTCGATCATCCTGCGGGCGAGAAGGCAATTGTTGGCGAAGGAGTTGGTGCCTGGCGTTGCGCCATATTCTTCGATGATTTTCTTGGGTTCGCGCGAGATATCCATGACATCGGGAACAGCAGTTTGCATACGGAATGCAAGTTCGTATTGTTCGATACGGGTGATGGTCTCTGGGTCGCCAAGTTTTTGAAGTTCGATCTCGTTTAGTTCCTTAAGGCTATCAAGGCTTTTGCGCCTGAGGTTGGAATTCATGCCTGCAGGGTTGTTGACAAAGAAGATAGGCTCTGCACCCGATCTGCATTGCACGCCTTGGTAAACGGAGGGTAGGAAGCCGCTGCCCCAGACGCTTTTTCCAGCAGTGGGATCGGTGCCGCCTGAAACGAGAACGACGAAGCCCGGAAGGTTTTGGTTGGGGCTGCCCAAGCCGTAGGTTACCCACGAGCCGATTGCGGGGTAGCCTGGTCGGTTCTCGCCAGTGTGCACAAATAGTTCCGCGGGTGCGTGGTTGAATTCTTTGGTGTACATGGATCGGATGACGGTAACGAGGTCAGCAGCGTTTTGGAAGTTAGGGAGCAGTTCGCTGATCCAGGTTCCGTTTTTTCCATGCTGGGTGAATTTGTGTGGCGAGCCTAAAAGAACGGGCCGGCCCTTGATGAAGGCGAAGCGTTCGCCCTTGATGAGTTCTTCGGGGCAGGGCTTGAGATGGTATTCGAGAAGTTTGGGTTTGAAGTCGAACAAATCTTGCTGGGGTGGCGAGCCCGACATATGCAGGTAGATAACCGCCTTGGCCTTGGCGGTGTGCATGGGTTTCTTGACAGCGAGTGGCGCACCTGAAGGCGCAGCGCTGACTTTATTCGAGGCAAAATCAGCCATTGCGATAGCACCAAGGCTGAGGGGGCATTTCTTGAGAAAGTGCCTTCGGGTGCTGGTACGAATGTTTTCGAGTCGGGGATCCATAATTAACTCCGGGTAAGGATGCCATCGAGATTGAGGAGAACATTGCAGAGGGTTGTCCATGCTGCGAGTTCATCAATTTTCATATTTGTTGGAGCAGCGCCTAGGGGCATTTCTGCAAGCAGCTTAGCGCTTGGCAGGTCTGCTTTAAATTGAGCAAGAGAATCGTTGTAAAGTTTTGCAAGGCTTTCCGTTTGCTTGGCAGAGGGTGTAGAACCTTGGGCAAGTTTCCAAGCGAAGTTTAGTTTTTCATTGAAGGTTGTTCCACCTTCGGTGAGAACTTTACGCGCCATGCCTTGAGCTGCTTCAACGAATACTGGGTCGTTTAAGGTAACAAAAGCTTGCAGGGGCGTAGAGGTGTTGATTCTTCGTACGGTGCAAAACTCTCTGCTGGGTGCATCGAAAGTTTGCATGGAAGGGTAAGGAACGGAACGACGCCAGAAGGTGTAAAGGCCTCTGCGGTATTTATCTTCGCCCATGCTGGTGGCCCAGTTGCGTTCGCCATTGAATGCGGCTTGCCAAAGGTTTGCTGGTTGAGGTGGGTAGACGGAAGGGCCATAGATTTTGGGGCTGAGTAGCCCACCTATCATAAGGGCTTGATCGCGTAAGATTTCCGCATCGAGTCGATGGCGGGGTGATCTACCTAGGAGAAGATTGCGGGGGTCTTTTTGAATCATTAGGGGAGTTGATGCTGCGGATTGTTTGTAGGTTGCACTGGTCATGATGAGCTTGAGCATTGCTTTGATATCCCAGCCTGAATCGATGAATTCGAGTGCAAGGAAATCGAGGAGTTCGGGGTGGGTTGGAAGCGAACCTTGGGTGCCGAAGTCTTCTTCGGATTCAACGATACCTCTTCCGAAGATAAGGCCCCAGAGGCGGTTGGCTTCGACTCGGGCGGTGAGGGGGTTATCGGAGTCGACAATCCACTTTGCGAGGTCGAGTCGGTTGGGTTCGCCGTTGGTTTTAAGGGGATGAAAGGCAGCAGGAACGCCAGCGTTTACTGGGGTGCCTGGCGTGAGGAAGTTACCTTTGACGAGGATGGTGGTTTTGCGTTTCTTGGTGTTATCAAGTTCTTGCAGGATAGGAACAGCGGTAAGTTTTGGCTGAACCTTTTCAAGCTTGGCGAGTTCCGTTTGAAGCGGGGCGAGTGAGGGCGCAATGGTGCGGAAGTA
>CALARU010000276.1 GCA_937888715.1 uncultured Planctomycetaceae bacterium
ACTGCAACTAAAAAAACCGTGATTAAACCAGATTTCATTCCTGGTTATAAAACAATGATGATTAATGGCTTTACTCTTCTTGTCCATGACAAGGTTCTTGACCCTAAAAATTCTGAAATGTTCAAAGTCAAACCGCTCGAAGTTCTAGACATGGAACTTAAAATGATCTCCGCAGTTCTTTCCCCCAAGCCTCTTGCACTCCTTAGAAATATCCTTATCTGGGTCGAATGGGAGGAACAACTCGCAATGAGCAATGGCAGACAGGGTAACGCTCTTGCTGTGTATTATGGTGGCACCCAAAGGCAATTACTGCGAGAAGGTACCCAACCACTTAAAGCTAATTCTGTTGTTGTTCTGCGCATGAAATCTCTGACGAAAGAGCATCAACCTGAGTTCGATACCAAGCGTTGTGTTTTGCTTCATGAGATGGCACATGCAGTTCACTTTCAACTTATTGGTTATGAAAACCCTACGGTCAAGCAGACTTACAAGCTAGCGATGGAAAGAAAACTTTACGATCGCACTTCCTATGCTGCAACTAATGAACATGAATATTTTGCAGAGATGAGTTGCGCCTATTTAAATCGAATCGATTATTTTCCCCATAACCGGGAAGATTTAAAGAAGCACGATAAGGCAGGGTTCGCCCTCATGGAAAATCTCTGGGGAAAAGCAACAAAACCAATAATTGCAAAAAATAAGAGTGTTGCTTCTCCTATCCCATCTTCTTCAACTTTTAATTTAGAAATAACAACCGAAGGGATTCGCTTGGGTAATCAAATTGGAGGGGTGAATTTAACCCAGAGTTCTTTAAAAGGCAAAGCCGTTGCTGCAATTCTTCATAGGCCGGGCAAAGATGATGAGTTGGCCCAACTCCTAAAAGTTCAAACTTGGCACAGGGAACTTGCAGACTTTGGCTTGGTTACTTTTGTTTCAGGCACCAACTCTTCAACAGAACCAAATCTCTTAAAAGACTGGAGCACCTCTAGCCTTACTTTACCTTTATTTGCCAAGGCAGCCTTTAACTTCAAGGTTTCGGAATCTTTTATCCCTCCTCATGCAATCCTGTTTAATCATGAAGGCAATGCTGTTTACCGTGGCGATGCCACCTCTATTGAAAAAGCACTTCGATATCTTGTTGGTCAGGCACTAATAGAAAAGCTAGGTAAAGATTCTTACACCAAGCTCGTACAACCCTTAGTGAATTCCCTAGGTATAGGGACGCCACCCAGTCAGGTGCTTGCAAAAGCCTTGGCCTTGGTATCCAATCCTTCAAAAGAAGTTGCTGAAGAAGCCAAG
>CALARU010000277.1 GCA_937888715.1 uncultured Planctomycetaceae bacterium
TATAACGTAAAACGAGGAAGGGATATTTATCAAAAAAGCCTGCATCCATAATTGGCACAATGTTTGGATGTTCAAGAATTGAGAGAACATGGATTTCTCTTTTAAACCGTTGGATTAATTCTTCGAAATGGTTACTGCCTATTAGAAATGGAACCTTGACTACCACCTCTTTATGCAAATGATTGTCACTTGCGAGTAAAACCGCGCCCATTCCACCGTTTGCCAGAATAGATTTAATTTCATACCTTGATTCAATGACTTCACCAATCCAAGTTAGAAAATGTGACTGCATAAAAAACAGAGTTTCTCATTATTAAAACATCCTATTTTAGTAAGTAATTAATTAACAATATAGCTTACCCTAAAATTCATCTTATTGGCATAAAAACCCTCATTTATCCAATAATGGCATTAACACAACCCTCCATTCAAAAACTTTTACATCCGTTTTTGGCATAAACACATTTTGAGCAAGCATGTTTACTTTTTTTTGGTAAAAGTAATACCTTGTCTGTGAAAAGGATAGGGCGCAAAAGCTATGGCTTTAAAACAGTTTAATGATTTCGTAAGTTTTTTTTCATCTATTGAACATCTTAAAATTGATTTTTTACTTCCAAAAGTTTCTTTTTACCAATGGAAAATGGGAATCTACGCCATGCAGGAATTGTTCTTCCAGTATGGCTGGGAAGGGGACGGATCGATTAAGAATGGAAAGCTGCATTCAGACGGGAACCTCCTTTATATTCCCCTGAATGGGGTTCACCGAGCCAATGGTATAACTCTCAAAAATGGTTCTATTGTTTCTTTCAAACCCGGTGACGAATTTACTATTACTGCAAAAGGGTCCCATGATTGGTGCAATTTATTCATACCATCCAAAACTATTAAATCTTGCTTGCCGAAAGTTGTTAGCCCTGAAATATTAATCCCCTCAGGTATTGTTGAAATTGGTCCTGAAAAAACGTTAAGGATGAAACAACTTTTGAGCCAGATTTTTGCATCGGTAGCTGTAAGCGGCAAAACTGAAAAAGATCCTGACTTGAAATCAAAAATCAAAAAAGAGGTTGCTGAGCTTTATAAAAAAGTCGCTGATTTAGATTCTGGGAAACCATCTGCCGCCGTTGGAAGGCCCGTTATCGACAGACAAAGAATCATGCAAAGTATTCGACGAAAAATCGGAAATCACACGCTGGATAATATTTTTGTTGAAGACCTCATAACAGCGGCAGGAGTTTCCGGTCGAACGCTTAGAAAAATTTTTATCGAATATTTTGGGATTTCTCCTTCTCGATATCTTAACCTTTATCGAATGCACGAGGCCCATGCGGTTCTACTGAATTCAGATGCCACCACTGTATCAGTTTCCGATATTGCTACTCGGTTTGGCTTTTGGCATTTTGGCAGATTTGCCTCAGCTTATCGCCGTTTGTTTGGCGAACGCCCTTTTGATACACTCACCAAAAATAAAGTTTAATATCGTGCTGCGTTTTAACCTTCTTACTTATTTGTGATCCCGGCAACTGACGGGATTATTTTGAAAGCGCGCAGCGGAACCCCAGGTGCGACATTCCAGTATCTGGCGCAGTACCCCTTCTTGCTGCATTGCGGTAGCTTTCGCAATAACTGGCATGGCAAAGATAGGAACCACCCCTAGTTACACGCTTGGGCGTATGCGGTTCGTTTGGGGCCCAGCTATTTGCCGGCCCCTCTGGGCTTGCAATCTTGGGCTTGTTTGCTATTTGTTGATATTTATTCTGGTCAAAACAATCTATTCTTCATCTTCTTCTTCGTCTTCATCTTCGTCTTCATCTTCATCTTCCTCTTCCTCTTCATCATCTTTCTCTTCAGCGCGAAGATTAAGTTCACCGTCTTTGTCCATCACCCATTCTTCTTCGTTAATGCTAACACTATGGCCGGTGGAACAATCGAGTTCCAGCCTTGATGCTATTTGTTTAGAGGAAAGTTCAGAGCTGCTTACGGAAAGATCGACTTCGCCAAAACCGATATGGCAATCAAACAGGGCCTCATCGATGTCGTTATACGGTCCACCAAAATTACCATTGTCATCGTAAGACCAATATGAATCTAGGCAATGTACAACACCAGCATTGCCCGTATGCCCCGGCGATCCGCCATCATAGGAAACCGTATAAACTTCGTTTCCATTAGCCTCGATTAAAGATTGCAAAGCAGCTTGATCAAGTTCCATGGGTTCACTCCTTTAATAGCTGGGCGAAATTCCAGCTTGATAAAGTAGGCAGGTTAAGCAATTGACTGTGGCACCAAGTTACACAGAATCGTCTAAAGCTCATGTCTCATGTTAATCTGCATCCATTCTAATTCCAGCTTAGCAGCAAGAATTTAAACCCCCAATTTTTAATCAAGTGCTGTGGTTGAAATTACCGATTATTATTTTAAATCGGGTTGGGTCGTTTATTAGGGTTTTAAAATGTTTTTTGAAACGCTCAAATTAATTAAGTTCTCAAGATTATCATGGCTGCCCTACTGCGTCTTGATGGGAGTTCTGCTTTTTGGGAATATTTCCTCTGCTCGTGCGCAATTAACAGGGATCTCTGAAATCGGCCATAGTTATCAGGCAGACGCCCGCGGAGGTACTGAAACCTCGATCGGTGATACCGGCTTGGCCCACATCAGACAGCCCGCATCCGCTGCAACCCAAGCATATGCTAAATTCGATTCCAAGATCAATTCAGTTTTCATCAACAATCAGTGGTCCGATATCAGAGATACAGGCAATTCTGATGTAAATTATGCACTCTCTTATAACCTAGGCACAGTAATTCCGTTAAGTGAAGATTTTGGTTTGGGTTTGGCATATGAAACTGGAGGTTATAGCACCAAGTTTGCCAACCGGTATAATTTCCCAGATCTAACGAACCCTATGTTTAATTCCTTCTCTTATAACACCAAGTCGATTTACGCTAATTTAGGTTACAAAGTAACGGACAAACTATTTGTTGGTGGCGGCCCTACCTTGCAAATCCTAGAACTGGGAATGAATTTGAATGCAGGACCAGGTGTTTTGAATGTTCCAACAACGCAAGGGGTAGGAGGTGGATTTCAACTAGGTGTGCTTTATCAAATCACTGAAATATTCCGCCTAGGCGCTAGTTATGCTTCCTCCACTTATTATGGCAACATGAACTTCGGCGAGACTGCTTATGTTGTTCCGGGCGTTAATCCCCTTACTGCGCCCCTGGGCATAGAATCATTCACCACCCCGGGCCGTATTTCCTTTGGGGTTAGCGCAAAAGCCACCGAAAAAATGAAGGTTGCTGTCGAAGCGGGATACTTAAACTATGGCAGCAGCGTATTGGGCGGCATGAATTTCCAAGGGCTGATTAACAACAATCTTAATCTTGGTTTTCAAGATTTCTGGGTGTTAAACACGGGTATCGAGTATGAGTTTACAGAGCATATTAATGGTGCAATTGGCTATGTGTTTAATACTCAACCAATCAATGCTTCAGAGATGGTGCCTATTGCTGCTTCTGTTGGTCAAAGCCAATTTACTTACGGCTTACGCTACAAAGGCGAAAGGTTTTGGGCGGGTTTTGCCCATATGATTACTCTAACTTCGGATTTGAGTTCCAATTCTTCAACTCATCGCGAACTTGGCCCTGATTATCAGCACAGCACCGTAAGGCAGATGCTGCAAGGCCTTAGCTGTGGCGCAGGTTTCAAGTTCTAGAGTTAAATCATCAATCGGATTTCTAAAGCCCATTCTGTTTTCTTGAATTGCTCAAGAGCCTTGTGCTACAACATTCTTACAGCGTGCAGCAATCAGGGTTAATAGGGTTTCTTAGCAACCAAAAAGCAAAGGCGGGGGTAAAAAAATAAGGGGCCAATCGAAGATATGGCCCCCAAAGTTGTCGCCTAACTTTCTAACATTTTGCCACACTACCGATGAAACATTTCATGAGCAAATATTCCATCGGCCCGTAGGCAAGCGTGACACACGTTCTTTATTTCGTTGCTGGTTTTACGCTGATCAGCCGATCCTCTTGCGGAAATGTTGTCAGCTCAAGTCCCTTGAAGTGCAATTCCTGTGGTACAGAGTTCGAGTGGAGTTGCAGACCAATTGGGCCAGCCTTTATGCGCTTGGGTTCGGGGTCGAACCAATCGACAACGGCATGACCATTGACTGCGAAGCGGACACGATTGCCCTGAGCCAAAATCTCCATGTCGTTCCAGTCGTGCTGCTTGCCAACTTTTTTGGCTGGGCCGCCGTCCACATTCAAGCCATTGCGGCCGAACAGGTCATACATGCCCCAACCCGAGGGGAACATTACCAAATGGCCTGCGTAGGTATGCTTAGTACGATCCTTCTCTGGTTCCTTGCTTACGCTTGGTCGGAGTTCGCCCCAGAAAGAAACTCCCGAATGCATCTCCGATTCCACCAGCTTCGCGGAAAACACGAGGCGGAAATCAGTGTACTTTTCCTTGGTCAGCAGATAAGTGCTGAATTTGATGGGCTTGGTATTCTTGGCAACAATCACGCCATCTTTAACTGACCAATGGTCTTCAAAGCCTTCCCACCCTGACAGATCCTTGCCGTTGAAAAGCTTAATCGTCTCGGACTTGCCCTTAGCTGGGGGCACGACCGGCGCCTTGTCTTTATCGGCAGCCGATGCTGTCTCCTTATTAATAAAGAGCAAAACCAACAATCCAGTTACAAACGCCTTTGCGAACAGCCATCGATTCATATCTCTTCTCCTAGGAAGTGCATTAAAGGTATCTCAGAAAATAAGGCTATCACGGACAATGGGCAGAAGCAACAATCTACCGGGCAGATAAAGAGAACATTCTATTACTGCCTATGTTGGTCAAAGCCAATTCACCTACGGCTTACGCTACAAAGGTGAGCGTTTTTAGATTAGATGTGCCTATGTGATTTCGCTTACTTCAGATTTGAGTTCTAATTCTTCAACCCATCGGGAACTTGGCCCTGATTATCAGCGCAGCACCGTAAGGCAGTTGCTGCAATGCCTTAACTGTGGCGCTGGCTTCAAGTTTTAGGGTTAAATAATCATTCAAAATTGCAAATCCTGCACGAATAATTGATGTGTTTTCTAGATTTTTTTAAACTTGCCGGATCACCCAACCTCCGCATCCTCTCATAAACTAGTACACAGGTTTCTCTTTGCCTGCGTTTAACAATACTTGATTTTTTACTCAGGGAACGACTACGTACTTTAATTATTCGCCAAAAACTTCAAAAATCGCTTTTTCAAGCCTACTCTTAATAATCTTGAAAGTCGAATCGTACCGAACAATCTGGTCCCAAAGTTGAAGCCCACGCCGTCCCGCCCGCCTCACTGAACGTCAGCGTCAAGGTCCACGTCGCTCTGGTCGTGAACGACTTCGTCCGCATCCCCACTTTCCTCGTCGGCGTTGTCGAGCAGGGCGATGAGGTTCTGTGCGTGGCCTAGTTGGCTCGTCCTGGGGATCGAGGCGGATTCAGGCCGATTTCCTTCCGGCAAGTTCCCGAAGCATGGCCGAGAGAGCGGCGTTCTCACACGAAGCAAAAAAATCTCGTGGTTGGCTTGACAATGCGTGGCACATTAGTTAATGTATTAACTAATTGACCGCCCGCCGACTTCCGCAGGTGACCATGCCCGATTCATCCGAATCCATCGAGTTGAACATCCGAGACGAATTTTCGGCCTCCTCTGCCCGTGCTGCGGTCGTGTCGGTTGTTCGTGCTTACGGCATTGTTCAACGGTTGATGGCAACCTACTTCGCTCAGTTCGACCTAACGCCCCCGCAGTTTCAACTGTTGACGATTGTGAACCGCCTGCGAAAGCCCACGCAACGCCAACTGGCACGAGAGCTTTATGTTTCGTTCCCCAACGTGACCGTGATGTTGGACCGGATTGAGAAAGCTGGCCTCATTCTTAGGTTCCCCAATGTAGAGGATAAACGAGAAAAGCTCGTTGAGCTTTCTGAGCGTGGCCGATCCCTATTAAAGAAGATTTGGAAAGTTCATCAAGAACAGCTTGATCTAGTCATGGTGGGGCTGACCGAAACTGAACAGAAGCAGTTGACACGCCTTTTACACAAGATGATTGCTGCACATACCAACACGACGGAATAGTTCTCGGCGTGGTCAAGGGTAATTTCCGGCTGAAACCTCTCTGGAGAATACGTCATGATGATGAATCGAGTGGCCGCTACGCTTCTGGTCCTTTGTGGTTGGGCGTTCACCCCTCTGGCCTTCGGGGCCACGATCCATGTTCCAAAAGACCACAAGACAATCCAAGCAGCAATCGACGCTGCGGCCAAGGGCGACACCGTACTGGTGCAACAAGGGACATACACACAGTCGATTCGCCTCAAAGAAGGGATCACCGTGAAAAGTGCCGGTGACGATTCCAATGGCAATATCGGCCTGAAACGGGCTGAGGATACCATCATCGACGGCGGTGGAGCAGGGGCCAAAGGACCGTCAGTGATGATGGCAGAGGGGTCTACCCTGGATGGCTTCACTGTGACCAAGGTGGGGGTGTTTGACCAAAAAGAGTATGAAAAACACTACGCCACTCAGGGCGAGAACCTGCCGGACGAAAAGGGAGCCGTGGGAGTCGGTAAGAATTTTCCCGCTCTGGCAATTCCCACCGTTACGGCGGTTGTGAAAAACAATCTCGTCCATGATAACGGTCAGGCCGGAATCGGCTGCATGGGAAAAGGGAACGCCTCCTTGATTTCAAAGAACGTGGTCTTTCGCAATATGGGAGGCGGCATCGGCATTTCCGATGGAGCAACGCCAACGGTCCAAGGGAATCGGTGCTACAACAACTTGCGGTCAGGGATTGGAAATCGGAACTCTGCTGCTCTCATCGTCGCTAACGAGTGCTTTGACAATGTGCGGGCGGGGATCGGAATGCGTGAGGGGGCGAAGCCAATCATTCGGGGCAACAAATGCTACAAGAACCAGCGAGCCGGTATCGGTTGTCGGATGGAGGGGACTAGCCCTTATATTGAAGACAATGACTGCTACCAGAACAAGATGGCAGGAATCGGCTGTCGGGATGGAGCAACGCCTTTCATTCGGGGCAATCGTTGCTACGAGAACACGCTCGCAGGGATTGGCAGTCGGGATTCGGCCCAACCGATTATTTTTGGCAACAAGTGTTACCGCAACAAAGAAGCTGGTATCGGCACTCAGTTGTCCGCTCGTGCCTTCATCGCTCACAATGAATGCTATGAGAATGAGAAAGCAGGCATCGGCCAGCAAAGCGATGCCGAGACGATCATCGGCGGGAACCACGTTCATCACAACAAACTGGCTGGGATTGGCTTTGATGAGTGCAAGGCGGGCAGGTCCACCATCCTTAACAACAAAGTGGTTGACAACACTCTGGTCGCCATCGGCATCCATAGCGGGTGGAAGGTTCGTATTGCTGGAAACGAACTCTCCCGAAAAGATGGACTTCCCCCGATTGTTATGGTCTTCAAAGGATCAGAGGTTGACTTCTCTGACAACACGATCACCGGAAGTGGCGTAGCCGGAATCCGCACCGAGGGCGTTGTCCGAGTCGTGAACAACAAGTTCAAGTGTCCAACGCTGCGAAAGGGTGGCGGGCCACCGCAATTTGCAGTCTGGGGGTTGCCTGGGGCCGAGATCGTTTTCACGGGCAATACCGTCGAAGGTTGGCGTCACGCTCTTGCCGCAGACAAGGCGAGTGTCATTGCTTCGCACAACACGGTCTGCGATTTCTGGCAAGTCGGCATTCGGATCACTGAACCGACGAAACCGGCTGTCGCTATCGGCAACGTCTTCAAGACAAACTTGGACCATTCAGGAGTGAGCATATCGGGGACACAGGGCATCGTGGAAGATAATCGTGTCGAGAAGGATGTTGAGAAAAAGTAAAGGCAGCCGCAGCGATTCGGCGGCAGTGGTTAATGGAGGGCCGATGCAACGCTCAATCGTTGCACCGGCCCTCGCCGTCTCACTCCTTCGTCTCCATCGGAAGTGCATTAAAGGTATCTCAGAAAATAAGGCACGGACAGCGCACAGAAGCAACAATCTACCGGGAAGATAAAGAGAACATTCTAATGCTGGTTCTGTTAGTCAAAGCCAATTCACCTACGGCTTCCGCTACAACGGCGAAAGGTTTTGGGCGGGTTTTGCCCATAGGGTTTCGCTGAATTCAGATTTGAGTTCTAAAAACAAAACGCCTGATCACTTCTATTTAAAATGATCAGGCGCCTGTTTATATCACTATTCCTCAATCTGATTTCTACTTCTTCAAGTATTCAATCAAGAAAGCAGCGCTTGAAGGCAGCTTTGTGTTTGGCATGTCTTGATGTACCAATACCACTTCCACTCCTTCAGCTTTCAGCTTTTCTGCAAGCTTCACTCCCAGAATTGCAGAGTGCGTAGGGTCTTTCTGGTTGGTACCAACCACAGGAGGGGTATCCTGCTTGCCAAAGTAAAGACCGATTGGTGGATCATTCTTGCTCACCAATGCATAGGGGGAATATTCATTAATCCACTTCATGATTTTTTCGCGGTTCTCCATCACAACGGTAAGGCTGGGCATACCAAAAGCGTGCGCGCCATAGCCATAGTTGGGCATCCATTCTTTAAGTTCCTTAGGGTCAAGCGAAGTCTGGGCGCCATTAACTGCTGCACAATAAAGGCGGGTCGATTCGCGCGCAATCGGATCTGCGCTATCGGGTTGTGCCATGTCTTCATGAAACGCTAACCAAAGTGAGGAACAACCACCTGCAGAACCACCCGTTGCGCCAATGCGTTTCTTGTCAATATTCCATTCAGTAGCTTTTGAGCGCACGAACTGCAATGCCCGGGCTGCATCTTCCAACGGAGCCTTTACAGGCGGTTCAACTTTAAGTTCAACAGCTTGCTTCACATACCGGTAGTTGATTGCAACAACGGATATGCCCGCATCGAGGAAAGCCTTTGCGGCAAAACCTTTTTTATCGCCACCCTGCCAGCCACCACCATGAATATAAAAGACAACAGGGGTAGGTTTTTCAGATTTCGGCTGATAGAAATCAAGCACCTGGCGCACGTGTGTTCCATAAGGCACATTGGCCTTGGTGGGGGCGAGAGCAGGAGCGGCTTGTTTCTTTACCTCTTTTTTTACCTCAGGCTTTTTTTCCTGCGCAGAGGTTTGAAGGCAGGCTGCACCAAACACCAGAGTCGTGAATAACAATCTTCGTAGCATGAAATTTCTCCAATCCAAAGGGGAGGGAATGCAATAATTGGCCTGAAACTATTTTCCACACCTAGAGGGGCGGGTCAACCAAATGTTTTTAATTCTTGGAAAATTAGTTCAGATCGAGTTTGTACGCCTCATACCAACTAAATAAGATTCTTGGAAAATTAGTTCAGATCGAGTTTGTACGCCTCATACCAACTAAATAAG
>CALARU010000278.1 GCA_937888715.1 uncultured Planctomycetaceae bacterium
TCTGGCGCTTTCGTTTCTGGCGCTTTCGTTTCTGGCGCTTTCGTTTCTGGCGCTTTCTTCTTTTCCACTTTGGGTGTTTCGGTTCGTGGGAACCCCTTATCTTTATTCATACCTTTTTCGCGATCGCTACCGCAACCTGCAATAAACAAGGGAATGGATAGAGCAACGAAAAAAAACTTTAGGTACTGAATCATTTTACCCTTTCAGAATTGCGTTCAATGCAAATAAAAAGGGTCGATTGGAAATTAGCCAATCGACCCTTAAATTAAAACAGGAGAGACTACTTCTTTGGAGCTTCTTTAGCTGCTTCTTTAGGAGCATCTTTGCCGCCTGTTGGGGCAGTAGGAGTTGCAGCCTTCTTATCATCTTTCTTAGTAGCAGGGGCATCGCCACCGCAACCGGTGAAACCAACAGCAATAAACGCAGAAAGAGCAAGAGTGCTAAGCATCTTTTTCATGATCACAATCCTTTGATTTTATCCAGTAGAATTCTGGATGTTTCAGCCCGGGAATAAAACAAGCCAAGTCTCCCGGGTAAAGCGACTCGGCTTATATGATTAAAATATTATCAAGAATCAAAAGAAAATCAAGAATTTACTTCTTTTCTTCCTTCTTTACTTCAGGAGCCTTAGCATCCTTCTTGGCTTCTTCTTTCTTTACTTCAGGAGCCTTTTCTTCCTTCTTGGCTTCTTCCTTCTTAACTTCAGGCTTTACTTCAGGAGCCTTATCTTCCTTCTTAGCTTCAGGAGCAGCAGTCTTCTTGCCTTCTTCCTTCTTAGCAGGAGCAACAGGAGCGCCCTTCTTGTCATCCTTCTTGGGTGCAGGGGCTTCGCCACCACAGCCAACAACACCAGAAGCAATCACACCAGCAGTAATCATCAAAGCGTAGAACTTGTTCACAATAGTCTTCCTTTCGAACAGTAATAAATCAACATTAAAGTTGTTTTAAACAAAAGCCCCTTTGGCCTTTATCTATATGTATTAGAATGCAATTGATGAGAGCAAATTCCTAGTAAAATCTTAGAAAAATTTCATATTTCTTCATAAATTATTCTCGATATGTGAACTTGTAACGTCTAGTAATTGAATCAAAAATAAACTCGGGTTACTTGATGTTAAGACAAAAACATATCCTTGGTTCTTAAAAAACCCAAATTAGACCTTCCTTCACCCCCCATTTACCCTGTTTTCACGCTTAACTTTTACGGTTGCGCTTGGCCTAATCGAATTAATTTGCTATGCCCTAGACAATTGTTGACCAAATTACCTCAGTCGGTAAGGAGTGCCCCGTGAGGCATAGCTTATTATCAAAATGGTTAGGCGTGTTTATTTTCCTTCTGTGTTTGAAAGTATTTGTTTTTGCTCAACAAGTACTGCAATTCGGCTTTGAAGGAAAAGAAACATTCTTTCGACAGGGAAAATCCGATGCTAGTATTGCACTAATTAAACATCAACTTTCCGATGAATCCGCCCACACCGGACAAAAGAGCGAACTTATTCAATTCACAGCAGGAAATGGCCAATTTGCTCATTTCTTTTACGACTTCGGACAGGCCCAAGTTACCGATGAACTCAATATCAGTCTTTGGGTGAAAGCCAACCGCCCAGGGATGCAACTTTTTTGCAGGGTTGTACTCCCCAAAGAGCGCAACCCAAAGAATCTTGACCAGCCCTTAACACTCACCATGAAAGGTGACATTTACCAATTAACCGGGCGATGGCAACAACTCACACTGCGTCAACCCATGAAAAGATTACGCGAGCAAGTGAATCTGTATCGCGCTGAAACAGGCAGAGATCCTGTAATGGCAGATGCTTATGTGGATCGCCTATTTTTGAATTTATATGGTGGGCCTGGGCAAACGGATGTCTGGATTGATGACATGGAAATTGGGCCTGTTTTAGAGCAAAAAGCTTCATCATCACCTAAAACTCCTGAAGAAGTTCCAGGGAAAACCCTTACCCGCCGTAGCTCTGAAGTGCAGCTTAAAGGAACCCAACTATTAGTTAGCGGGCAAAAATTCTTTTTGCGGGGCATCAGGCATACAGGAACCCCACTCAAAACTTTAAGAGATGCAGGATTCAACACGGTTTGGTTAGATGAATCAGTTGCCAATTCCACTTTAGAAGAAGCTGTTAATCAAGGGTTTTGGATTGTTCCCATGATGCAACTTCCTGGCGCAGATGATTCGAATGGGGTGCCAGCCCAACTAACAAGCCAGCAGGCCGTGGGTAAAAAAGTTGCTAGATTTCTAGAGCAAGAAGCAGTGCTTTGCTGGGATCTGGGTAGCAACCTGCAGTTTGAAAAAAACAGTTTGGTAAGCAGGTCTGCGCAATCACTACGTAACGCAGACCCAATGCGGCCGCTTGCTGCCGATGTCTGGGATGGTTTCCAGCGCTACTCGCGTAGTGTCGATCAGATCATGTTAGGCGCCCACCGCTGGCCTTTGTTCACAACCATGGAACTCCCAGCTTATCGCGATTGGTTGATGCAAAAAAGAAGGCTGGCACAGCCCGGCACCTACACTTGGACTTGGATACAAACTCATCTTCCCGACTGGTATCTTCAATATGTTTCTGCAAAAGATGTACAAACCAAAATTGATGAACCAAGCGGCCCACACCCCGAACAAATCAGGTTGCTGACTTACGCTGCCATTGGCGCGGGTTGCAAAGGTGTTGGGTTTTGGTCCGACAAATTTCTTGCGGATAGCCACGGCGGCAGAGATCGCCTACTCGCCTTGGCATTATTAAATCAGGAACTTCAATTACTTGAACCCATTCTTGTTGAAACCGAAGAGCCTACATGGGTTGATACTTCCCTGCCCGATGTTAAAGCTGCAATTTTGCGCAGCGAAAAGGGCATTCTCGTCCTTCCCATGTGGATGGGTAAAGGTACACAGTTTGTACCTCCGCAAGGCAGCGCAACCGAACTTTCCATTATCATTCCTCAAGCACCCATTGGATGCCAAGCCTGGGAAGTTACCCCAGGGCAAGTTAAATCTCTCCCTTGGAAACGAGTGGTAGGCGGCATTAAAGTTACAGTCAAAGAATTTAGCCTAGCAACTCCGGTGGTATTAACCTCCGACCTCAGCCCCACGGGGTTGGTGGTTCGCTGGCAGGATCAGCAACGAAAAATGGCCAAGCTTTCCGCCCAGTGGGCACATGACTTGGCAGAGGAAGAATTTACGAAGGTTATAACGGTTCAAACTAAGCTCGAAACTTCAGGCAAGCATCTTGCAGATTCTCAAATGCTTTTAAAGAAATCGCGCGACTATATTGATGAAAGCCTTAACCACAGGCGCAATGGCGAATACTCTGAAGCTTACGCTACAGCACAGCGGGCCCTTCGGCCTTTGCGTATTCTCATGCGCACAGCCTGGGAACAAGCCTTGCGCGATCTGGATTCCCCTATTGCTACTCCTTATTCAATCAGCTTTTTCTCTCTGCCCGACCATTACAAGTTTTGGGAAGAAATCAAAGCTGCAAAGCTTTTAGATAATGTTTTGCCTGATGGTGACTTTGAACTTGCCTCAGATAAAGTACCTCGGGGTTGGGTGGTACAGGAAGTGCCTTCTTTAGATGAAATAAATCAAACGGCTCGTAGAGTGACGGAAGTTGCAAGAAGTGGCAAGCAAGCTTTAATGCTTCAGATTACGCCAAAAAACCCTCTTCTACCTCCAGCAGCATTAGAGCGCGCTTTTCTAGGCATTTATAGCCCTGCAGTTAAAATGCAGCCCGGTAGCCTCGTGAGAGTATCGGGGTGGGTCAAAATTCCCAAGGAAATCAAAGGCTCTGCAGATGGTGCATTATTCTTTGACTCCGCAGGGGGCGAACCCTTAGGCATCAGACTTACCGCAGCTACAGATTGGCGCCATTACACCTTCTATCGTAGGGTGCCTAATACTGGCGTGATTAATGTCACTCTGGCTTTAACAGGGTTGGGAACTGTTTATTACGACGATTGGAAAATTGAACCGCTGGAGGAAACTAATCCGCCAGCAATCGCTGTTCAAAACCAACCCATCAACACTACCGGTATAAAACCGATAGCCATTGGTTCTCAAAGTAAACCGTAAGTCTTCAAGGATTGACTTACTTTACTAACCCCGGCTTCATCAAGTTCGTACAAGGGCAGCCTTACTTCGCCTGTGTCACGTCCCAGAAGTCGCATGGCTGCTTTTACAGGGATAGGATTAGTTGCAACGCCTAAAAGATCTTTGCAAAGGCTAAACAGTTTCTTGTGCAAGGTTCGGGCTTCTTCAAGTTTGCCATCGTTAAACGCTTTTACCAAAGCTTTCATATCTTTGGGAATAAGATTAGCAACCACCGAAACCACACCTTTTCCGCCAATACTCATCAAGGGCAAAGTAAGACTATCATCACCACTTAAAATGGTGAGATCACATCCACATGCAATCTGAGTTGCCTGATCCATACTGCCTGTAGCTTCTTTTACTGCAACAATTTGAGGTAATTCTGCTAGCCTGATAATTGTTTCAGGAAAAATATTAGAACCCGTTCTGCCTGGAATATTATAAATAACAATAGGCAGGCCAACTTCTTCAGCAACGGCTTTGTAATGGCGATAGTACCCTTCTTGGGTTGGTTTATTGTAATAAGGGCCGACAAGGAGGGAGCCATCAGCGCCTGCTTTTTTAGCATGCTTGGTCAAGCGGACCGCTTCTTTGGTTGAGTTTGAACCGGTGCCTGCCATGACTTTCAAACGGCCCGCTGCCTGCTGAACCACCGTATTGATTACTTTTTCATGCTCATCATGGTCAAGGGTTGGAGATTCGCCCGTGGTGCCTACGGGTGCAATACAATCGGTGCCCTGCTCTGCGTGCCAATCGACCAGCTTTTTCAGTGCAACATAATCAACTTCGCCATTCTTGAATGGGGTAATGATCGCCACTGTTACGCCAGCAAATTGTTCGCCCTTGGTCTTTGCCATCTTCTTCTCCTAGCACTTTCTTCAAAAGAAACAAACGGTTTATACGCCATAGTTTACCATGGCAAACCGCCTTGTCGAAATTATTCTTGTAGTATAACAGGTATGAGTTTCGCCATCTTGTATCCTATGATTCTCAGACAGAACGGCATGAGTCTAAATCGAAATTTGGTGAGCAATAAACATGATAAAAAAACCTAGTGCAGTATTCTTTGATGCTGTCGGAACTCTTATAAAACCAGCAATCCCTGTAGCTGAAACCTACCATCGCTATGGCCTCAAGCATGGTTCTGCTATTTCCAAAGATAGCATTAGAAACCAGTTTTACGAATCATTTAAAAAAGAAGAATTGAAAGATGTGAGCCTAGATTGCAAAACGAATGAAGCAAGGGAATTCGAGCGCTGGGAATCGATAGTATCAGAATGCTTTCCCGACCTGAAAAGCCCTGCCCTACTCTTCAAAGATCTTTTCGCATATTATTCCCAACCCAACGCTTGGGATCTGTACCCAGGCACAATCCCTGTTCTTAAATTTCTTGAAAATGCTGAAATTGGCTGGGGAATCGCCTCAAACTTCGACCTAAGACTGCAATGGATTGTGAAAAGTAAACTAGAACTATGCAATTGCAAATGGCTCATCATCAGTTCGCTGGTTGGTTATAAAAAGCCTTCCAATCATTTCTTTGAACATCTGAAAACATCATCGAGAATTTCATTTGATAAAATTCTGATGGTGGGTGATAGCCCAGAAAACGACATTCACCCAGCAAAAGAATTGGGGATGCAAACTTTCGAAATCAAGGAAGGCCAATCGCTGGAAAACCTACTTCAACTTTTGGGAAGATAGCGTTTGGGAAGTTCCGCCCCTGCAACATAACTTAGTTTGCCGATTTTGCACATCTGATAAACATTGATTCGAAAATCCGGGCATGTACTAACAAGGCAATAGGCATCGGTTGGGGAAAACCCATAGGTCGAAATCAACCAATCCATGAGAAAAACTGTCGCTTGGTGCACAGCTTCTTCCAAGGGTCTGTAAGCATGAATCGCAATGATCGAACTGGGAGTTTCAATGCGCATACCAGGGGGCCTTTTCCCTTTGATGATATCGAAGGAAAGTCGCACCGTTGATTGCGTTTCTGCAGCAGTGCCCGTGTATTCGGTGTCGCCCTGGCTGGCATGAACATCGCCTAGATAGAAGAGCCCACCCGGATGATAAACAGGAAGAAAAACCTTGTTCCCCGGCTTGCAATCGCGGATATCCACATTCCCGCCCCAATCGCCCTGCCCATCAATACTGGTTGCAACTTCGCGATCAGGTGCAACGCCTAAGGTTCCAACAAAAGGAGTAATAGGCCAAGAAATTTTATCGTTGAAATGAAGGGTGCCATCCATGGTTGTGCCACTTGGGCCAACTGAATGTTTAAAAACCATGGTGGTGTATTCGCTCGAAAGTTCAGGCCAGCGAGTGGATTCTCCCAAAGGCCCCCTTCTTGGCCCAATCGCAACCCACGAAGTTTTTTCAACTTCTATTTCATGGATATTTACAACAAGGGTATCACCACGCTCTAGGCCCTCTATAAAAACAGGGCCCGCAATAGGGTTGGCAAGAGGTGGAACCCGATCAAAACCCGGGCGATTTCCCGGGATAGCTTTATCAGCAGCGCTTTTAAAAAAACCACTGCCCGCATCCCAAGTTTCGATTTCTAATCTCTCGCCAGCCTTCACATGGATAAGCGGCTTATCATTGTAATCGAAAGCAAATTTACGAGCATCTTCGCGAATGATCTTCTTCATGTTCTACCTTAAATAGTTATGCAATTGATTACGCAAGTAGTTTGTTTACAACCTTGCCTGCAACATCAGTAAGTCGAAAATCCCTGCCCTGAAATTTATAAGATAGCTTCAAGTGATCCATGCCAAAAAGGTGTAGCAATGTCGCATGAAGATCATTGATATGAATAGGCTCTTCTACAATATTCCAGCCCAGTTCATCGGTTTTACCAATCACCTGCCCACCCTTGATACCACCACCCGCCATCCAAATAGTAAAGGCAAAGGGATGATGATCGCGCCCAGTGACATTAGCGGAACCGCCCCGGTTTTCGCCCAAGGGCGTTCGCCCAAACTCAGACAACCATATCACCAAAGTTGAATCCAATAACCCCCGCTGCTTCAAATCCTTGATCAATGCCGCAACGGGTTGATCTGCCATCAAACAATTTTGCTTCAACTCAGCATTAAGATTGCTGTGATGATCCCAGGAGGCATGAAACAAACTGACAAATCGAACCCCTCGCTCGACCAACCTTCGAGCCAAAAGGCAGTTACTCGCAAAGGATTGGAACTGGCCTTTGCCACCGCCCCTACTTGCTTTAAGTTCTGGTTCATCACGATCTAGCCCATAGGCATCAAGAGTTTGTTTTGTTTCGCTTTTTAAATCAATCAATTCGGGGGCTGCAGATTGCATACGAAACGCAAGTTCATAACTGGCAATACGGCTATTGATTTCTGGGTCTCCCACCATTTCGTTGCGTAGTGCATTAAGGTTTTTTATACCCTCGATGCTAGCTTGCTGAATGCTTCTATCGAACCCCGAAGGGTTATTTAAATTAAGAACGGGTTCGCCTTGGTTACGAAAAAGAACACCGGTGTAAGGGGTTGGTAAAAAACCACTCGACCAATTAGAAGTGCCACCGCTTGTTCCCCTACCCGCACTCAGCACCACATAGCCTGGCAAATTCTGCGAAGGGCTACCAAGTCCATAATTCACCCAACTGCCCAAGCTAGGTCTACCAAAATTGGGCGTTCCCGTATTCATCATCAATTGCCCGGGATGATGATTAAACGCTTCCGTATGCATCGAACGAACAAGGGCGATATCATCCGCACAAGTTGCGATATGAGGAAGAAAATCGCTTAATTCCATGCCACATTCGCCATACTTTGCAAACTTCCTGGGAGAGCCCAAAATTCGAGCGCCCTCTTTCTGAATGAATGCAAACCGAACATTCTTAGTCATCGAATCTGGCAACTTCTGGCCGTTTAATTCTTTTAGCTTTGGCTTAGGATCGAACAAATCCATCTGACTAGGCGCACCTTCAAGGTAGATGCAGATAGCAGATTTCGCCTTGGGTGCGAAGTGGGGCGCCCTGATTGCAAAGGGTGATAAATCTGAACCCGCTGCTTGTACTTTGTTTTCTGCTAACAAGCTTGCTGCTGCGAGCAAACCAAGGCCGCTTGCCTGATTAGTAAGAAAAGACCTTCTACCTTGCAGGCAATATTCATCGAATAATTTTTGAGATCGTATCATCGCAGTTTCGTCTTTCATCTGGATTAATCACGAACAATAATTTCATCAAGGTTTAAGAGTACCCGGGCAAACGCAACCCATGCCGCACTCAAAACCACATCACCTTTTAATTCCGTACCATTCCCCAAAACCTTCTTAGCCTGATCAGGGTTAGACTCATAATGCTTTTTAAATTCGTCAAAAAGACTTTTCATTTGCAGCATTTCACTCTCGCTGGGAAACCGCGACAAACAATCAACGAAGGCTTTACGAATAGTTCTTTCAACCGAAAGCCCCGATGTCGCCAAACTTAACCCCAACGATTTGGAGCATTCATAAAACGCAGTATCATTCATCAATGCAAGCGCTTGAAGAGGCGTATTAGATCGCTCTCTGCGCACGCAAGCGATGTTTGAATCTGGCGCATCGAAAAGCATCAGAGTTGGATAGGGGCTGGTTCGCTGAAACCAAATATACAAACCTCTGCGATACCGATCTAATCCTGTGCTTTCATTCCATTTAACCGCATTGGCATAAGTTAATTCGGAAATGCCTGGCGGTTGCGGAGGCTTAACACTTTGCCCGCCAATCCGCTGATCAACCAACCCACTCACTGAAAGAAATACATCCCGGACCCCTTCTGCATCAAGCCTAACCCGCGGCTGCCTTGAAAGAAAAACATTGTAAGGGTCCTTCTTTAAATTCGCAGGTTCGACAATCGAGGACTGCCGATATACCGCAGAGGTAACAATTAATCGGTGCAGGGATTTCAAACTCCAATTGTTTTCACCCAAGCTAAATGCAAGATAATCGAGTAGTTGTGGGTTGGAAGGCTTTTCCCCTTGCGTGCCAAAATCCTCAAGGGTGGTAACTATTCCCCTGCCAAAAAACTTATGCCAAACCCAGTTCGCAATAACCCTTCGGGTCAGGGGGTTCTCTTTATCGGTAATCCATTGGGCTAGTTCCAACCTGCTGAGTTTTTCTTTTGTTATGGGTGAGGGAAGCACTGCAGGGGTTTCGGGATCAACTTCAACTCCTTTACGCAGAAAATCTCCACGAATATGAATATTGGTTTTTCTCTCTTTACCCAGCGCCAAGGCTTGTGCCATGGTTGGTGCTGGTGCAGCTTTTTCAAGATCTGCAATTTGCTTTTGGATACCCTTTGCTTTTTCATCTAAAGAAGCTCTGTGATTTACTAGATCGTTTTTTTGAATATTAGTTCGCTTGGATGCCTCTACACTAATCACGGGTTTTAATTTCGCAGGCACACCTTCCGGTTTTAATTTCGCAACCCACTGGTCCAAATCTTTCTCTAGGTCTTTTTTTCTTGCCTCTAAAGTCGCCTTGATCACAGCAACTTTGGATTGATGCTCTTGCATCTTTTTTGCGAACATATCCTGCTCGCCTGGCAATGGTGCTGCCGGAATATTTACTTCGGTATCGCTATTAAAAAACGCAAAGAATTGATAATACTCGCGTTGGCTTATGGGGTCGTATTTATGGTCATGGCATTGGGCGCAACCCAAAGTTAAACCTAAGAATACCTTTGCAGTTGTGTTTGCCCTATCAACAACAGCTTCTACGCGAAATTGCTCTTGATCCGCACCGCCCTCTTTATTCGTAAGCGTGTTTCGATGAAAACCAGTCGCAGCTTTTTGCTCTGCAGATGCGTTTTTTAACAAGTCGCCCGCAAGCTGTTCAATCGTAAACTGATCGAATGGCATATCTGCATTCAAGGCATCAATCACCCATTGCCTATAACGCCAAGCGAAGGGCCTTCCCGTATCTTTTTCATAACCATCGCTATCGGCATAACGGGCGAGGTCGAGCCAGAAACGGCCCCATTTTTCGCCATATCTTGGAGATGCTAAAGCACGGTCTACTGCGCGCTCATATGCACCAGAAAGCTTATCATTTAAGAAAGTATCAACTTCAAGCTGGCTAGGCGGGATACCGGTAAGGTCTAAATAAACCCGCCTCAACAAAGTCAGAGAATCAGCTTCTTTAGCGGGGCTCAATCCTTCTTTACGCATCTGCTCATAAATAAAAACATCAATTGGTGCCCTAGCCCAGCCAGCAGAATTATCAGAAGGAACGATAGGTTTTACAAGCGGCTGAAAAGACCAATGAGTGCTAGGTGTTTTTTTTACAACAGAACTTGCAACCAGATCCTGCTTAGCAATAAAGGCACCCTGATCAACCCAGGTTGCAATCAAAACTGCTTGCTCTTTAGAAATCAAAGCTTTGGGCACGGGGGGCATTCTGGTTTCAGGATCTTTCCCCTCGACCGCATGAAGAATTTTACTTTCGTTGGATTTACCGGGAATCAAAATCGGGCCGCTGTTCCCTCCCCTTATAATTGAAGCACCAGCATCCAACCTCAATCCACCTTTTTGCTTTTCGACCCCATGGCAAGAAATACAGTTCTTCACCAAAATGGGTTTGATCTGAGAGGCATAATCAACTTTGGTTGGTTCGAATGCATAAGCTTGTGATGCAAAAACAACAATCGCATTAATGAACATTAGCAGTTTGATTTTCATAAAAACCCGGTTAAAGATTCCGAGAAAAAGGCATATTCAGAAGAATTAGGCAGCTAAATTATTCTAGCAAATATTATACAGCATCTCAACTTCAAATAATTATTAGGGCCGGCGGGAAGATTTAAATGAAGACTGCAAAAAAACTAGGCGAGATTCAGGCTCTTCTTTATTTTCAAAAACCAGTTGTTGCCAAAGAATCCAGTTTCGATTTCAAATCCATTATCCTCGATCAAGGCAACGATCATTTCTTGGGCATTCTGAGGTTGTAAATAACCTTTGGAGTTGGAAAGAAGCATTTTGGTAAGTTCAAGAAAGAACTTTTCGGTGAGACCATTACCACCTTTGGCAAAGCTTTTAATTTGCTCCAAAAGATCTTCGAGTAAATGACTCTCCATAATGTAATTGCTTTGCCCGCACACTTCGAGAAGGATTTGGTGACCTTGATCCAACATCAAGCCTTTTTGCAAAGCAAACTGCAAGATTTCCCGTTCTTCACTTCTATCGATGTAAGAATCGGATTTCCCGCGCAGCCTAATGGCTTCGATCAAATCATTTTTTATCAAATCACAAGCGGATTGCATAAAACACACCTAAACAATAATGGCTCTGTATTCAATTCGTAAAAGCAGGGGGATTATTATTGAAAATTAAATAAAAAACGCCGTTACCAAAAAGATAACGGCGTAAGTCTGGTTAAATATTCAACTTAAAGCCCTAGATTACTTCTTTTCATCTTTTTCAAGAATCTTGGGGATGTCCTTAACGATGGCTTCAACAGCCTTCTCGTTCAATTCACCCTTACGAAAAGCATAATTAGCCTTCACGGTACGCTTGTTGTATAGCACAACAGTTACTTCCGCATCCTTGGCAATGTTATAAGCTTGTGGGCCTGCAACATTATCAATGGCAAGTACAACAGATTTAAGGTTTTCTTTTTTAGCATATTCTGGCAAGGAAACTTCCATTTTCTTTGCATCTTCATCGCTAGCGAGGAAGACAACAAAGCTGCCCATTTTAGCGGCGGAGTTTGCTTTAGTAGCTGCATCAATTTTTTTGACCAAACTGGTCAGGGAACTATCAATATTGCGTGCGAATATCATAGCTACCGGGTTGCCACCATTAACTCAGACAAGGCACTGGGGTTTACCTGCAGCAGAGCCAGTCACATTCAACGGATGGAATGGACTGATTTTTTTGCTACCAACCTCAAGCCCAGATTTAAGGGGCTCTGCTGCATACACACCGCTAATAGCGATTGCAAGCATCAAGCTAGCTCCTATTGGACCACG
>CALARU010000279.1 GCA_937888715.1 uncultured Planctomycetaceae bacterium
AAACAGGAATTGAAATCAGAGAAGCCCCTGCCTTTGAAGATCGACCTTTCCAAAATCCCCGAGGAAAAGGGCAAAGGTAAGAAGAAGTCGTAGGGTTACGGGGAGAAGTAAAAGGGGATGCAGAGCTTTTCCGAGGCTCTTATTCTAGAGCCCGAAATTTCACCAACTTCTTGGTGTTGTAATAAGGAATCAGCGGACGGATATTTCCGAATCGGAAAGTCCATTCCCAAATGGAATGCTTTGAGGCGCATTAGTGTAGTTGCCCCCTTTATTGATTTTTATTATTTTATCTTCTGCGACAAGACGATTTAGCCATGCTTTAGTTTGAGGTAATGAAACCTCAAGTTCGGACGCTATTTGCGTATCTTTCATAGGCGATATCAAAAGCTTGGAAATAAGATTAGAAACATATAAAAATAATTCTTCAGCAAGGGCAGAATGGAGTTCTTCTGCAGTATTTGTTAAAGTAATTGATTTGGAATCCAATTGCTTAATACTGTCACTTTGAAATGGGCCCGCCTGAAATAAGCTTACCGGGGTTGGATTTTGTTCAATGGAAATAGCGGGTTGGGTGATGTCTGCTTGGGTTTTCTCTTCAACATTAACAGCCATGCGAAAATCTTTATTTATACCAGTCTTATTTAAAAGAGCGGTGAAGTCTGAAGGCGTGGTGGGATTGGGCCAAAGCATGGCCCCTTTTTTAATAAGCCCATCAATCCCGGAAGATCTTTCACCCGTGGATCGTACATAAACAGGAACCATGTGAAATTTTTCAAGTTGTTCTTGAGCCCCGGCCCAAGTGCCTCCTTTTTCCAGATCAGAATTTACGACCAACGAGGCATCAGCTAAAGCATAAATGTATTTGTTTCTTTGCATGGCAAAACCAACAGTAAAATTAGCCCGTGGATCATTTGCAGTAATTAAAACAAGCTGATTGTTCATTAGTGGTTCACGGTTGGTGCGAGTCAGTGCTGCTTTTTCAAGGCTATCAGAGAGGAACCCGCAAGCGTTACCTCCTTCTTCCAATGATCCTTGCATGGAAGAGATATCTACACCTTTTGCACCGCCTGAAACTATGGTTATTTTTGAACGGGCGGCCAATCGACCTATTTCCTTTGAGTATTCAATTAAATCATCGTTGACATTTCTTGAACCAACCACAGCTAACCCGCCGGTTTCAAGCAATTTCATATTCCCGCAACCGTAAATTACAGGAGGTGCATTTTCCTTAAGTTGCGATTTAAGGCGGGAGGGATAATTTTCGTCAGCACGGCTTAAAACCCAGATCGATCGTTCCTTCCAATATTCCACAACCTGGCCTAAAAGAAACCCTCTTGCTAAAAGGCGCTCCATACGGGGCTTTTCAATAATTGATTTGCAATCATCCAATAATTGATTTGCATTAGTCGATAATAAATCGGCTGGCTTCTTTCCTAGGTCTAGCAAATGCCTAACGACCATTTTATAATCGGCATTAGTCAACAAATCGCTTGAAACACTATTTTTAGATAATAGAAGTGGCGCGGTAAGCAAAAGAATTGCCTGGGTATTTAATGAAAGCTTTTGAGTCATTCGCCTTGTCCAGTTATTGCAAGGGCTAAAGGCCAAACTTGGCCGCTGCCATTATTGCGTAATATCCACGATGCCACAGTGAAAGTCCACTTTGAATCAACCGTATCATCAATGAGGAATACCGGCCCCTTATTAAATGGAAGGTTTTTCACATCCAAGGAGCCATCAATATTTCTAGCTTGCTTGACGCTGTTTGCCATTTCTTTTTGAGGGGGCCTTTCCATAGTTTTTGTGATGGCCATGACAAAAGGCAAATTTAGAGTCTTAGCCAGTTTCTTTGCGAAATCGGGAACTAAAGTGGGGTTTCTAAGTGAAGGCAAACAGGTAACCCAAGTAGGAAAAGGTTTCGGATTCCATTTTTTTATCATCTCAAAACAAGCATCGACTAATGGATCGCTAAAATTATTTGTTTTGTATTTACCTTCCTGGACAAGTTTCCCCCAACCGTCGTCATTAAAATAACATAAGGATCGACCTACTTCTGCTCGATGCTCCGCTTTGATTAAACCCTTCAATCTATATGCTTGCATCCCTTCGTTGGGCCACTTTTTCCGAGGCTCTAACGAGCGATGAAATCCATACAAGAATTTAAGCCCAAAACCTTCAAGACTTTTGTCTACGGTCTCCGGTAAGGCGGGTAAATTTTGTGGTTTTATTGTACTTGGGTCGCCATCTAATTCTTTAATAAGAAAGTTCATGTGCGCTCCAAAGGGCAACTTAACATATTCTAACATTTGGTTAAGCTCCTTATAGCGCAAATCTGTCAGCCGCTTTGCCCTAGACCAAAAATTTATGCTCAAAGCTGATGAGGTTAGCTGCCATTTCCCATCTGTTTTTAAAATGGGTGCCGGTGATTCAAGCGAAAGAATATCTATCGTGGTTTTAATGCGACCAAGACTTAAATTTACCTTACCACAAAGTTCAGAAGTTGAAAGCCCGTCTGGTTCATCTTCAAACGCAGTTAATATTTCAACTACTTCATTGGGTGTTGGGAATGCGCTTTTAATAAACCATTCATTGATTCTGTAATCTTCTCCACCCTTTAACAAAATTCCATAAGCGGATTTAATTGCCCTGCCCCCTCTTCCAACCTGTTGATAATAACCAACTGCTGAACCGGGCATTTGAAAATGAATCACAAAACTTATGTCTGGTTTATCATACCCCATCCCTAATGCCACGGTGGCTACAAGAGCTTTAACTTTATTTTCAAGTAATGCAATTTCAAGTTCCTCTCTACGCTCCGTATCTAATTGACCCGTGTAAGACTCCACCTTCAGGCCACGCGATTTCAGCCAATACGCGATGAGTTCAGCATCCTTGACCGTTATGGCATAAATAATGCCAGTCCCTTGCAAGTTTGGCAGGGTCTTTGCAAGCCAATCAAGGCGTTGAGCTTGACCTGGAATTTCAATGGTTTGCAAGGTAAGAGAATTACGGTTAAGATCGCCTTTTAACACTTCCAAATTGGGCCCTAAAACCTCGGCCAAATCTCGCATTACACGGTTGTTAGCTGTAGCAGTAGTGGCAAGAATTCTAAGATTAGGTGGCAGGCTCTTTACAATTCTTTCAAGATAGCGGTAATCAGGACGAAAATCATGTCCCCAATCAGAAATGCAATGAGCTTCATCAACTATCAGCAAGGAAATCGTAGCAGCAATTTTTGATAACACCTGCTCTTTAAATTCTTCATTAGAGAGCCTTTCCGGCGATATTAATAAAATATCAATTTCTTTGCGTGCGATTTTCTCGAATACATCGCCCCATTCGGCCCTGTTATCAGAAGTCACTTTAACTGCACGCAACCCCATTCGCTTGGCTGCATCGATTTGGTTTCTCATCAGAGAAAGTAAGGGAGATACTAGTAAAGCTGGCCCAGATCCCATTTCTCGAAGAAGTTTTGTTGCTATAAAATAAACGAAACTTTTGCCCCAGCCTGTTTTTTGCACAACTAAGAGCCTTTTGCCACCTTCCACCACTATTTTAATTGCTTTTTCTTGGTCTTCTCTAAAAGCAGAATGTGGCTGGCCTGTACCTTTTTTCAAAAGTTCTAAAGCACGATTAGCACTGTAAGTCATATGTGGGCTCCAATTGACAAACATAGGTAAATCTAACATCTAAAAACGCAAAGATCTCTCCAGCCTGCTTTGTAAATAGGCGGGTGAATTTTGCAAATCATAAACTCAGAATGCAAGTATAACCTATTTAGAATCTAATAAGAAGAAAATAGGACACCAGATGCATTATAATTTTCAAACCAAGAAGGGCATAGCAATTTCAGCAATTGTAAAGCTTACGCAAGTGGCACAAAAGGCACTTTTGAATTTGCACACGCCTTTAGCTAGGATCCACAACGCAAGCACTTTACATAGCATTTCACAGGCAATATGTTTGGTGAACAAGTAAAAAGCGACGAAGATCCTTCCCGGGAATCTGATATATCTATGCGGGAAGCAAAAGGTTTCCGGTCTCTTTAAAGTTAGGGCCCTAACTTTAAACCAGGCCAGTGAGGGTGCCCGTGGCGTCTGCGAATTTCGAAGTTTCAACGCCCATCTTTTGCAGCATCGTCAGCAACACATTCGACATAGGCGGGTGCTTATCCGCATCAAACGCAAGGTGCCTGCCATGCTTGAAGCCAAGCTTCGAGCCCCCCGCCATCAAGGTCGGAATATTCTT
>CALARU010000280.1 GCA_937888715.1 uncultured Planctomycetaceae bacterium
TCTAATTGGTTTTAAGTTTTGGTGGCCTTGATCTTGGTTGCAATTTCAATTGCAAGCATTCGAATTAATTGGTGCAAAATAGTTTGGATTTCTGTTTGTTTGGCTTGAGTGGATTCAAGGTTTTGGTTTGGGCTATTGTCTGAAGTTTCGGAATTCATGAGGCTCCTTTGTTAAAGGTTATTTGAAATTGCAAGGGTCAATAAAAAAAGGCCCCCGCCATTGATTAGTGGCGGGGGCTTTTGGTTTTAAATCAGCAGGTGATTTAAGATTCTGGGTTTGGCTGGTCTGGGCGTTCAATAGGATTGAACTTATATCTGGGGTGCTTGTGTCTTTTGATCTTGCTGTTTTCCGGAGGCGGTTCATTTAACTGGATGTATGGATCAGTGATTCCTAATTCCTTCATCTTTTTATCCAATGCCAAAGCCCGTTGAACAGCAGTTGAAGTGATACCAAGTACTTTGGCAGCTTCGCGTTGATTCATCCCAGATGCAATCAGGTTGGTTGCTTCTATACGGAAAGCCTCCCTTTGCGGCAGATCAAATAGATCTACAACCATGGTTTTCCTAAGTGCGGCTGAAAGAACCTCCATGCCAGGGATATGGGGGTAAAGGCTTGCTAGGTTAAGTTCGAAGTAAGCCTTTAGGACGGGTGAACCACCATCACAATGCTGGAAAGGGCGAACAACTATTCGGTCAATCAGTTGTCTTAAAAGCCTGCCAAACTCCTGGGAGTTTTTTGCCAGAGATTGCATATTCTTCAAAACCATGGCTTTGATTTCTTGCATGGAAGGCATTTTTGGGATCGAGGTGGAAGTTGTTAGGATCGAACTCAACTCGTATGCCAGTTGAGTGTTCGTGGCTTCAAGAGTTTTTAATTCAGCTATTAAACTTGCGCTATGGCCTGTCTCTCGAATTGCAGCCATGATGTTTTTCATCTGCTTGGTGTTAGCATCCTGTTGGGTTTGTAGTTTTCGTTGCCGTTGAGAGGCACTGCTTTTGGAATTCTTAAGCTCCTTCTCGATTTCCTTTAAGAGAACTTCATCGAAATCCTTGAGTGATGAAATTTCTTTTTCAATGGCAGTAATGATTTTATTACCTGCCTTGTCGGAATTAATTGAGGTGCCATTCCAGCATTGGTATTTAAGTGCGCCACTGCAAGCCAGACTGTTTTTCTGGCCATGGGCGCCATAAACTAAAAGCCTTCCACAGACTGCGCACTCAATGTGTTGCCCCGGCCAAATGGTTCTTTTTTTGGAAACATTTTTTCTCGGATCTATCCCCCCGGTGCCTTTACGGCGATACTTTGCATTTTTTTCATCCAACTTCTTGATGAGCAAGTCGTATCTTGCGGGTTCAATAAAAGCGAGATGGGGGCAATGGCGTTCCAGCAATTCTTCGGGCGGTGCAGCTACTGATTTATGTCGCCCTGTTTTATTGACTCGCTTGCTTATTTTTCGATTGCGAACCCGTAAACCTTTGAGAATGGGGTTATGGATTAGTTGCGTTACCAAACTGCATGTCCACTTTTTTGACCGGGCGTGGGGTGGCATTTTCACCTTGGTATCGTTAAGCCAATCAGCAACTTCAGAGTAACTTGCCCCGTTTTCCAGAAGGCGGAACATTTCATCGTAGATCGGTTGGGCCTCTGGATCCTTGGATAATTCGGAATCTTTTTTTGCTCCCAGAGGTTTGATGATCCCAAAAACTTGAACTCCCAGAACCCCGCCATTTTCAAAACGATTCCTCAAGGATCTGCGAATTCGTTTTGATGTGTCGGAGTTGTACATTTCGTGGCGCATAGATGCGAAGCCGGCATTAAGCCGCCAATTATCAATGCCGGTGTCGATATGGTCATTAATTGCAATGAAGCGGGTTTCAAAATCTTCGCAGAGTTCACAAAATATTTGGGAGTGAATTCTGCGAGAAATGCGGGCAAGGTCTTCGGTTAGTGCTAGATCGTAGTTGTTGGCTTCTATGTATTCGAGAGCAAGCAAGTATTCCTTTCGATCTAAAACCTCGCCACTGCCCCTGCTAGCAATCATGGTGAGCTTATAAGGCAGACCAGCGTTTTCGTTAAGCCATTTGCGGTAGAGTTGCTCTTGGTCTTCAAGGCTCTTGGCGTCTTGATGAACCGTGGAAATGCGGGCGATGCCAAGCACTTTTAGGGTGTGTCCGTTTCTAGCCAAAAGTGATGGCTGTAAATTTGCTGTCATTGCTAAACCTCCATGTGGTTGCAAGTAAGGGATCTATTGGGTTGTAAAAGTTTTTAATTTGATCCCCATATTTCGATTATTGCCGAAGATGAAAATAAGTGTTGGTAGATCCAGCCGAGGGTCCAAAGTTGTCCTTAATTAGGGAAACCCTTAGAAATTGATGATATTATTGGAGTTTTCGAATATTTCGTAAAAACCAAGAATGATCCTTGTACACCTTAAAGCCATATGCTAGTATGGGTGCATTAGGGCCTGTAAGTGTCCTAAAGTTCAATATCTAAGGGGGATTTATGGTTAAGTCTAAAGACCGATCTACGATTAAGTTTGATCTGAAGATGGAAATAATTGCTGCTTTGAAAATCGAAGCCGCTGTAAAGCAGATTGATCCTCGGGATGTTCTCGAGAATTTAGTACTTGAACATTTGACAAATTATGTTGTCTTAGCAACCCAAAATAAGCCCAAGGAGTAATCATGGAAGTGCTATTAACCAAGAAGGATGTTGCAAAAATTATTGGGGTCTCAGAGAAGACTGTTGACCGCTTTAGGAATCGTAAAACCAACAGGCTTAAATGTTTGAAGGTTAGCGGTACCGTGCGATTTGAACGACAAGACGTTGATGATTTTATTAAAAAGCACAAGAGTTAGGTTTTGCAGATATATTCTGGCATACCTTAAGGTTGCTCATTCTTTGAGCTATCTACAATAATTTGGTGCTGGTTAGCAAGACTTCCGCTATGCTAACCAGCACCAAATTATAATCCTTGGCTTATCGGGCTTTAATAACTTTAAGCCCCCTAAGGCCTTAAAGTACAATTGGCCAACATCCTATCATTTTTTAATGCCGCTCACAATTTTGCATCCTCA
>CALARU010000281.1 GCA_937888715.1 uncultured Planctomycetaceae bacterium
CCTTAGCGTTTCGGTTAGCAGGTTGTTTATTTCCAGCAATGTTAAGCTTCTTGATGTTTATTTTACGGATCCAGGTGGCAACAACGATCGGAGTGCTCAAGGGGTTGCTAATATCGATATCCATGTAAGGTTTATTGTTGTCATTAATTGCATTGAGGGTACATTTTTCACCCATCGAATTAAAATCTGCAGCAAAACGGATCGTACCATCGGAAAGCCTAACATTTGCTTCCGTGCGTTCTTTATATCCACCAGTGTGAAGGCATTTCATGCCATAGAGTTGTTGAAATTCTGGGCGTGATCCAGCCTCGGTTTGCCAGTCTGATGGCATCCAGCCACCGGTGGGGATTCCGAATTGTTTCGCAATTCGAAGGCCTGCCTGATCAGCACCCGTTTGACCACCTGACATTACTAATTCAAGCATGTAATCTCCTTTTAAAAATTATTAAATATATTCTGTAATATTTTTATTCGAGCTAACTCAAAAGAAATTTCAAAAATATGAAAAAGGGCCCATGCGATGTATGGGCCCTTTTATTTTGGTTAGAAGGTTTTGGTTTCAAGAAGTAGGATTCGGGCTCTTTGCAGGTTTCTGCTAACTTCCACACCAGTGATGTTAAGATCTCTTGCAATCTCTACGCCATTATAACCTTCGATGGATCGAACCATCGTATTCTTAGGAAGCTCAGGCAATTTACCGATTTGGCCAAAGACCCTGTTTTTGAAATCTTCATAAGCAAGAATATCTAAAGGCCCTAGATCAGAGGACGCTTTATCCACTTTTGCAAATTCAAATTCTTTCCGCTTGCGATGATGCCGCTTTTCTTTTCTGCTAACATCAATCGATTTAAATTTCACAAAGCTGCTTGCCCAAGATTCAAAGGTAGCAATTCGCCCATTGATTACTTTTCCTCTGATCCATCGCCTTTTAGGATTGGAGAGCTGCTTGTGAATATTCGTAAACACCGTCTGTAAAATATCATCACCGATGTTGGTGAAGGCTTTTATGCCAACCCTATCGATGATTCGCTTTTCAAGAGCCGGTTTGAGGTGGTTGTAAATTCCTGTGAAAAACGCATTTGCTTCGGAAATCTGGCCATTATCGATAAGCTGATAAAACTGTTCTACATTTTGCATGATTGCGACTCCTCGTTTAGTAATGAATATCAAAACCGGGGAAATACAAACAATTCAGCTTTGGCAGTAACCAACCGCGTTGAAATAACTCCTTTCAAACAACGAAACGATTCAAGTGAAAGTCACTTGAAAAACCTGCCAAGCCAGCAAAAAGAGGGAAAGGGATGCGAACCGAGATACTTCATTCGGCCTATGCCGCGCATCGGAAATCTCCAAGCACCTTGGCTATCTCAACCAGGTTGCTGCAGCCCAAGAAATGAGCTGACTCTTAATGCAAGTAGTATTATA